>CAZLNG010000019.1:0-47048 GCA_964560735.1 uncultured Methanosarcinales archaeon
TCCATACCTGAATCTGCATATTCTTTTTTTATATATAAGGTTTGTTTTCAGATACGATGCCAAAATCTAGTGATAAATTTAAAATTAAAAATCACGAGATATTATGAATGGCTATAATCCTTTGAACATATAAACTGTGATTAATGCCGGAGGGGCTTGAATATTGAGTTTGATTGAAGACTGAATTCTTCTTGGAAACTTGAGATTTCAATCAAAAAGTGCAAAAATCACTAGTACTGCGATTCCTAAGTAGATTCACAAAAATTGACTTTTTGATATATCCATCGATCACGAATTTACCAATAAATAAGGAATTTATTTTGGAATCAAAGCACTAGATTCTGGACTGAGTCGCAAAAAGGGATAAGTGCATGATAAAACATATGGAAAAAGCAGAAATGAGAGCCAGTTCTGTTTATAGCTTTTTTCTTAGTTTCTAGCTCTTTCTTTTATTTATGCTGTCAAACTGAGATTCTATGTAATCAGTTATATTGAATCAAGCCTATTTTCTATTGCTTGGATCACTTTCTTCATTTCTGGTAATATCTCTTCTTCTTTCATTTCTTTTGCTATTTTTTCACTGTTTAATGATACGTGATAGTTCTCTTGACTCCAAGCAGATAATCTTTTTAATACTTCTTTTCCTGAAACTAAAGTTAATTTTCCGTCTATTGACTTCCAATATTCATCCATTATCGTTCTAGTTTTTGAATTTGCCTTTTGATATTCTCTTGAATTCGCATATGATATTTGAGTGGCTATGCAGTCAAATGTATCATTATAAAGATCATTACATATCTTTTCTATCTGTTCAATTATTCTTGATTTATCTGCACATACGTCCAGAATTGTTTCACGGTTAATAATTCTGCTTATCGCTTTAGGGGCTATTAAATAATTCTCAATTTCTTTTCGTGCCCAAATATGGAGTTTCACATTGCGAGTCTCTGCTTCTTTTAACCTTTTCTCAATTACATCTTTGGTATAATAGTCTCTATCTAATATACAATATGTATATATCGTCTCGTCTGAATTGTTTTTTAAAAACATCGAAGATCCAATTGCGTAATTCCACCCACTCCAACCTCCTATGGACATGTTAGGTATTGTTTCAATTGGAATCTCGGACTTTGGAAACAAGTTATTATGGAAATGCCTTAAAATTTTCAGATCTTTACCTTCTACTAAAATGCATTTTTTACACTTCCAAAACCTCATGAGTTGTATATTGTGAACCCCACCGATGTTATCTATAATTCTTTGTACAGCAGGAATGGTGTTTGTAAACTTTGACATCGGCTTTGTTTTATCAACTACCAATATATTTTCGGGTTCTACTTCGGAAATGATTTCTATTGAATGTGTTGCAACAACTAATTGCTGGTATTGTTCTCCCAATAGCAATCTAATTATTTTTCTCTGCAAGTCAGCGTGCATGTAAATATCTGGTTCGTCTATGATAACAATGTTGTCTTTTTCAGTAAAAGATAAAAACCACATAATTTGAAGCCACATTTGAAGCCCATGGCCCATCCAGCCAACTTCTGCGGAAAAATCAGTATCTCTTACAAGTAGTGATATTTTTTCTTCGTCTGGACTACCATCTGTATCGATGCTCTGTATTTGACACCCTTTCCAACTAGTTTCCACAAGTTCTCTAAATTTATTGTATTGTTCTGGGTAAATTAATAATTGGTTTCTAAAATGACGGGATGATAGTCGTGAGAAAAGGTTTTGTTTAACGTAGTCTTTAATAAGCATTTTTTCTTCTAACAGTAAGGGGGAAATTTCTGGTAAAATCAAAACTGCTGGAAGATTTGTAGCTGATGCCTCACTTCTTGTTTTAATTGCATTATTATTTTTATCTCTTATAACAGCAAATATTTTTCCTTCTCCTCCAATATATACTTCAATTGATTCGCCGGTTGTAAAACTAGCTTTAATTTGAGCTGGGCGCTTATTATAACGATAACTTACACTCTCAAAATGAAAATCATATTCTTTTAGGGAAGGGGTAACTCCTTTACGTCCAATAGCAAGATCTAACCAATCGGGAGGTTTATTGTAATTTATATGTTTGTATTTCGATACTATTATTGAAACGATTCTAAGAGCTTCAATTATAGTCGATTTCCCAGCGTTATTTTCCCCAACAATTATTGTATTTTGTTTAAAAGGGATACTGTGTTTTCGATAACATCTGAAATTAATAAGCTGCAACTCTTTGATCATTTTTGCACCCAAGTCTGTTCTTCAAGATAGTCAGACCTTCGTTTAAAAATATGGAGTTATAAACCAAAAAGCAAAGACGTCGGAAATCTCACACTTCAGATATCTTTTCGCATGTTTATGTTAAAATGGAATTTAAAGTTATTGAAATCGTGCGAATTAAGTCTAACCACAAACTGAATTTTGTAATCAAAGTTGCGCTGGCGAACCCCGCAGCAAGCTGCGGGGTATTCGACTGAAATCAAACTCGATATTCATACAAATACTTCAATCAAGAATACGTATTCAAAGGATTATAGTCAATATACAAAATCTAGTGATTTTTAATTTTACGTTTATCGCTAGATTTTGGTAGTGAGTCTTGTTTTCAGATACAAATATAATAATAGCAATAATGTAATTGAGATAGTGATAATCAGAGTGAGACTCAAAAATTAAGGGTGCAACTAAAAGGAAAATTTAATGAGAAAAGATTTCTCAGGATTTAGAAAGAATTATACCCATAAGGTGCCAAAGGTTCGATGATGTTAGAAAAAACTGGATACGTAGTGGTTTTCGGCTGCAAAAGGTGTGGAAAATGTAAAAATGTATGCCCTGTGGATGCGATTTACGAGGAGAACGAGCTTGCAAAAATAGATCAGGAAAAATGTACTCTCTGTATGAAGTGTATCGATGAATGCACGAATAAATCAATTATCTATATGGAATAACGACTAATTACTGTTATGAAATAAGAAGATTAATTATCGATATAAATTAACGTAGACCAACCATCAAATGTAAAATGGTGCTTAAGTTAGAAGGTGCTTAAATGATAGAGATTCCGCCAGTACAGGGAAAAATAATAGACATTACAGTCCCTATCTCTCCTTCTATGCAGGTCTTTCCTGGAGATCCGATGCCTTCAATAAAAAGAGCCTGTACTCTTGAAAAGGAAGGTTTTTCTTTATCCAGCCTGAGCCTGGGAAGCCATACAGGCACCCATGTTGATGCTCCTTCTCATGTTCTCGACAATGGCCTGCCTGTTGATAAACTGGAACTTGAAAATCTTATGGGTAAGGCGATTCTTCTCGATTTCACTTCATTTTCGGGTGCATTGACAGCCGACATTCTTGAAAAAATGTTCCAGAAAACCGGAGTTTCTGAAAATTGTGGAAATGCCCCTATTCTACTCCTCAAAACAGAAAACTCTTCAGGAAAACAAAAAGACACAGAGGACACCAGTTTCCAGAGCAAAAAATCAAATTTTCAAGATGGAGAATATAAAGAAGGAGAACCTTACTCCGCATATCTTGAAGAAAGTGCAGCAAAATGGATCATCGGGAAAGGATTTAAAACCATAGGAGTAGACAGCTTTTCCGTGGATAGTTTACATTCCGAAAACCTGCCTGCCCATCACATACTCCTTTCAAGCAAAGTGAATATAGTAGAATGCCTTGATCTCAGTTCAGTGGAAACAGGAATCTATTTCTTCCTTTGCTTGCCTCTGAAAATTGAAGGCTGTGACGGGGCACCTGCAAGAGCTTTACTGATCTCTTATCCTTGATTTACTCTAACAGTTTCCCTCGTACTTACCCCTGATATCTTGTTTTCATTGCCCTTGTTCTGTTTATTGCTGTTGTTCTTATTTTTCACTCCATTCCCCGGACTATAATTAGAAACAAGACATTGTATACCTGGTTCCATTATGCAAAACCATCTCGAACTTGAATTCACCTGAAACAGGGGATTCTATTACTACCGCAGTTTCTTCAAGAGATAAAGGTCTATAATAATATCCTTGCTTGACAGAAGGCATCCATATTCCTTCATAGTCACCTTCTCCTTTTACAAAATAAACAGGATCTCCTTCAAGAAAGACTTTATTTTTAACCCCATTTTTATACTGGTAAATAATAGTACTGTTTTCCGGTATCCACCCAGAATCGCTCAGATTTCCGTTACGCTCCGGGTCCGGGTCTACTCCAAAACTCACGTATCTGACTGAAACAGGAAGAGAAAATTCAAGAGTACACATGGTCCCTTCAGGGTTGTATCTTTCGGCAGCACTTCGGGCATATCCTCTCTGAATTGAAAGAATTGACATAGAAGCAGTATCTATCTGATCTCTGATCTCCGCATCATCCATTATTGGAACTGCTGTACTCCATGCCTGGGCTATTAAAATTAAAATCGCTGCAAGTAGTGCAAGATATACGACGAGTTTGAGCGGGATCGTATCAGCAGCTATAGTATCGGAAAAAAATTGTTTCATATAGGAATTGAAATGTACAACATAATAAATAAATTTATTATTCTGGCAGTTGACAATTTTATTTTCAGGGAACATGAAAATCGTCCCACTATCAATTCAGAGAACTGATTTTTCGAAACTAAAAACTAAAAAGGAAAACTTAAAGGGTAAAGAATAGCCTAAAGAGAAATACAAGACACTGAAGGCAATATTGCTCTGAAAGACTAAATAAAAGCTTCAATTAGAAAGAACAGAAAAACTAAGGCTAAAATATCGCCGATCAGATCTGGATAAACTGCTTAACCGTTAATTAAACAGGCCAGAAGAACGTTAAAAAGCCTGAAAATATCGGAAAATCAGAAAAATCTAAAAATCTAAAAATCAGAAAATACTTGAAAAGCAGAAAACACATGGAGGGTTTGGGATTAACGAAGAATGCGGCGAAAATTTGCTCTGTATTCCCTTTTCGGAAGAGCAGCTTGAAGAAATCAAAAAATTTGCAGCTCTAAACAACATGGAAGTTGAAGAGTTTATAGTAAATGTTTGTTTAACTCACTGTTTCCAGCAGATGGAATATATGTATGGGCAGAGGGTAAAAGCACCTGAAGCCGGGGGAGGGGCTGCAAGAGCTGAAGAAGCTGCAAAAGCGGAAAACGGGTCAAAATCAGAGCCAAAGAAAATAGAAATAAAAGGCAAAAAATCAGATTCAAGCTCAAAAGATTTACTCGATGGGCCTCTTGTTTTAGATCAGCAGTGCATAATGGATTTATTTACAATCAAAAGAGAATTTAAACAAACTTCCAATAACAAAATAATTACTGTCGCTCTGAAACTGGGTTTAAATCAGCTCAGTACGGCTCTTGATATGCTCAAGCATAAACTGGAATAATGAAATAAAGTAAAATAAAATAGAAAAAAGAGAAAATAAACTCAAGCAAAGAAAATGGAAAAGAGGGAAACAAACTCAGATAAAAAAAATAAAATGAAAAAAGAGAGAATGTAAATAAGTACCTCTTATACATTTTGAACTGAGTTTTTCTGCAAATACGGCTCTGGAAAAGATTTTCAGGGTTTACTGGCAAACCATTCAAGAAACTTATCGATGGCTCTACGCCGATGGGAAACTTTGTTTTTCTCAGCGTCTCCAAGCTCCCCAAAAGTCATGCCCTGATACTCAAATATCGGGTCATATCCAAAACCGCCTGCACCTCGCTCTTCGTATGCTATCATTCCTTCAACTACGCCGGGGAAAACCAGAGGCTCTTTTCCTGGCTCGCAGTATCCGATTACTGTCTTAAAATAGGCAGTCCTGTTTTCTTCTCCTTCCATCAATTTGAGAACTTTTGGGTTGCCGAGCTTGTCCTCAATAAAACGAGAATAAGGGCCTGGAAAGCCATTTAAGGCTTTTATGAATATCCCTGAGTCGTCCACCATTACAGGCATGTTGAGTTTGTTTGCAACATGCTGAGCCCCATAGGCTGCAATCGGTTCAAGTTCATCTTCCTGAAGTTCGGGATAGCCGTTTTTGTCCTGGATTACATCTATTCCGAAAGCTATTAGAATATCCCTTACTTCGGCAAACTTACCCTTATTTCCCGTAACAAAGACAATCTTATGCATAGCGAGCCCTCTTTTTTATCTCTTCTACTCGCCTGAGTACATCGTCTGAATCTATAAAAGTACTGTGATACCCTTTTTTGAAAGCTTCTATAAGGGCTTCATGGGCACTGTGAGTACTTTCAAAGGTCTGGAAAAGCACGTGGACATCTACACCTCTTGCTTCCAGGCCTGTATCGAAATAAGCAAGCCCGAAGTCCAGAAGATAAAGCCTTTCGCCTGAGAGCAGAAGATTTGAGGTAGTCAGGTCTCCATGTACTATGCCCGAACTATGAAGTTTTCCAACAAGTTCTCCCACCTTTTCAGAGATATCAGGAGTAATCAGATATTTTATGGGAGCACCTTCTATATACTGCATTTTGAGCTTGAAATCTTCTACATCGTAGATGACCGGAGTTGCAACTCCATTTCGCCGAGCTTCGGACATTAAGCGGGCTTCAGTACGGTTTCTTTCTTTTCTGATTCTTTCATCAATCTCTTTATGCCTGTAAGTTTTTGGGACTCTTTCTTTAACAAGTACCTTCTTTCCTTCTGGCGCTTCTTCAAGGTATACAACAGCCTCAGCCCCGTTGTCCAGCATCTCTCCATGTGGAAGCTTGAGGAAAGCCTCAGGGGAAATTTCAGGGACTTTTTTCATTTCTTCTTCTTTAATCCAGGTCACGCTTACATCATCAGTCCTGAAACTCGGGTTTACGCGGGAGTCCTCAAGAGAGAGAAGGTTTCCGGATTTGTACATCAAAAGCCCTGTATAAGCTATCATGGTTCCGTTATCTCCCATAAAGCGCTTTTCAGGAACATAGAATTTCGCGCCCCTGGCCTCGCACATCTCATTTAACATCTCCCTTAACCGTGTGTTTGCTCCAACTCCACCTGCGAGCAATACCTCTTTTTTTCCCGTATGGGCAAGGGCACGTTCCGCAACCTCTACAACCATTGCAAAAGCGGTTTCCTGATAAGAGTAACAAACGTCCTCAAGGGAAGCTTTTTTCATGGCTTCGCTGGCGGCCGTAGAAAGCCCTGAAAAAGAAAGGTCCATTCCTTTTACCACATAAGGGAGTGGGATATACTTCTTTGCGTCCTTCGCGTATGCCTCAATCTTTGGCCCTCCGGGATGTGGCAGGCCAGCTCTTCTTGCGAATTTATCAAGAGCATTTCCAAGCCCTATATCCAGAGTCTCCCCAAAGACTCTGTAACGCCCTCCCATATAAGAGATAACCTGAGAATTAGCCCCGCTTACATAAAGAACAACAGGGTCTTTTGACGGCGTTCTCCAGATGCCTATCTCAATATGGGCAATACAGTGGTTAACTCCGATAAGCGGGATTCCAAGAGAGAGGGAAAGCATCCTGGCTGCCGTTGCAACTGTTCTGAGGCAGGGCCCAAGCCCGGGCCCCTGGGAAAAAGCTATTCCGTCAATATCTGAAGGTTCAACTCCTTTTTCTTTTGCTTCTGCAAGGAGTTTTTTAATAACGCTAGCTGCATACTTTGCATGGTGCTGGGCGGCTTCCCTGGGGTGGATTCCCCCAGTTTCGGGTTTGTAGGTCTCTGTGACCTCTGCAATTATCTCGGTCTCGGTTACTATTGCGGCACTCAGGTTCCAGGCAGTGCCTTCAATTCCGAGGATGAACGTGTTTTTCAAGGCTTACGGTCTCCTTCCAGTCCTTTTCCTCTGTTTGCTGTCACTGCCTTCGATAATACAGGAGAAAACTTATATACATTTGCTTTCTGACGTTTGGAGTAAAAATAAGAGTTTTGTGTCAGGATTTTTAAAAGCTTCCAAGCTTTTGTATACTTTCTTCCATTGGCTCGGGAGAAAAAAGACTCTTTTCAAGCCTTTCCGTAAATTCCTCAATAACAGATGATGGAATATCAAAGTCCAGTGGGGGAGGAGTAAGGGCCTCAAGCTCAAATTCTCCGTTTTCCCGTTTTCCGAATCTGAACCCGGGAAGGAGTAAAATAGAAAATAAAAAAAGAAGGAGGACAGAATACTCTTTTCCGTATAGTTCCCACGATACGTTACCTGTACCTGTAAAAGAAAAAAACTGAGTTACAAAGGATGCCGGCAAGGACATAAGAGGAAGAGTTGAGGCTGCGGGATGGGAAAGCAGCAGACCGGATATCAAAAGAAAAATAACTCCTAGACCTGCTTTTTTGTGCAGACCGTATGTATCTCTATCAAGCCACCACTCCCACCATGCAGGCTTTAGAGGACCCGTACGAATGTTCTTAAGAAGCATAGATGCAGATTTTTTTACGTCACCAGAATTCTTGAGTTTGAGGCATTCCTCAAGCTTCCCGGCAGCTTTTTGGAAGTAACGGGCTCTGCAGTAAAAAAGGCCCAGAAAATAAAGGGAATAGGCTTTCAGTTCATGATCTCCGGGTCTCTGACATACAGCCGCTTTCTCAAGTTTGCCTGCAGCTGCGAGCAGCATATACCTGAAACGTGCACTCCCCTCGTCAAAAGAAGCCTCAGCATACATATACCTTGCATAAGCGTCCCATAGCAGGAGTTTCTGGTCTTCCGTATTCAGAGCGAGAGCTCTCCTAAAAGATTCAAGAGCGTCCTCACATGCCTGTTCCTCAAGC
The DNA here is from genome assembly GCA_964560735.1 of uncultured Methanosarcinales archaeon. Taxonomy (GTDB): domain Archaea; phylum Halobacteriota; class Methanosarcinia; order Methanosarcinales; family Methanosarcinaceae; genus Methanosarcina. The sequence goes on from CAZLNG010000019.1 coordinate 8,666, forward strand.
TCTATTCTGCCTTTCAGGCATCTTGAAAATGCATCCTCAGGGAACTCTGCAATTGACGCTTCCAGCTCTTTTAACGCTCCCCTGCTGTTTCCTAATTTAAAATAAAGCTCTGCAAGCCCATTTCTGGCATAGAAGTTTTGAGGGTTTAATTCAATTGCTTTCCTGTAGGCTCGAAGAGCTTTTTCGAAATTTTCCAGCCTGGTACAGGTAAAACCAAGGAGGCAAGCAGGCAGATCAGAGCCCTCATTCATTGCGAACCTTTCAAGGACAGATACAGCCTTCTCGAATTCTCCCAGCCTGACAAGGGCAAAAGCTTTCATAACTGAGGCCTGGGTATTTCCGGGATCGGAAATAAGGATTGTATCAAATGCTTTAAGGGTTTTTTCCCATTCTCCGAGGTGAACAAAAACAAGCCCTTTTCCAAAACACGCAACTTTTCCATTTCCTGAAATTCTTCTGGCACTTTCGAAAGCTTTCAAGGCATCTTCGTACCTTCCAAGGGCATCCAGTGCGAAACCCTTTGCACTCCTGAGCATTTCCAGCTGGGACCTTTTTTCAGCAGAGTTCAAAGCCCCAGGTTTTTCTCTCCCATTCCCTTTCTTTCCGGAGTTATCTCCATCTATGGCTGCATAAATAGCCTCTTCTGCCCCCTGAAAGGTTTTCAGAGCTTCTTCGTATCTTCTAAGGCACATCAAGGTAATTCCTTTGTAAATCCAGGGAGAGAAGTTCTCAGATCCGATTTTTGTGGCGTTATTAAAAGAGTTCAGGGCATCCTTGTATTCTCCCAGTTCGGCAAAAGCAAGCCCCCTGTATTCCCAACCTTTGCTCCCGATTTTTTCATCAGGAAAAGCTCCTGACAACTCAAGGTATTTTTTAAAAGCTGTTTGAGGCTGGTTTTCAAGAGATTCTTCAAAACTTTTTTCCCGGAATTTGAGTCTGGAAAGGACAACACCCCTGTTATAACGAGCTGGCAGGCTTTCATAATCAAGTAAAAGGAGGGTCTCATAAGCTTCAAGAGCCTCACCGTATCTTCTCAGTTTACACAGCGAATTTCCCTTCCCATTCCAGGCAAAAGTATTTTCTGGATCAAGGCTGAGAACTCGCTTGAATGATCTGAGAGATCCAGAATAATCTCCAAGCTTATAATAAACCTCTCCAATGCCGCTCAAAGCATGAATATTTGAAGGTTCGAGAAAAATGGCTTTTTCATAGGCTTGCAAAGCCTCATAATATCTTTCCATGGCAAGAAAACAGCTGCCCTCTCCTGACCAGCCTTCAGAATTCCCAGGATCGGTTTCGAGAGCTTTCCTGAAAGAATCAAGAGACTCCTGATAATTTCCAAGAGCCAGAAGAGCTTTTCCTTTTTCGATTCTTGCCTCTGTAAGAGAGCTATCCAGTTTAAGAGCACTTTCGAATGCCTCAAAAGCTTCCTGAAATTTGCCCAGCCTTCCGAGAATTTTTCCTTTTTCTATCCTGTTATTTGTTTTACCGGGCTCAAGAATAAGGCTTCTTTCAAAAGCCCCAAGAGCTTCTTCTTTTTCCCCCATACTTTCGAGAATTCTTCCCTTGGTTTCCCAGGCTCCCGCAAATCCGGGTTCCATTTCCAGAGCTTTCTCGCAAGCTCTTAAAGCTTCTGTCCTCCTGCCAAGAGCAAGATAAACTTTTGCCTCTCCTTCCCAAGCTCCTGCATGTAGCGGTTCCAGAATCAGAGTTTTTCCGTAAGCTTCAAGAGACTCCTCATTTTTTCCAAGAGCAGACAGAGCTACTCCTCTGTAGTACCATGCCCTAGAATTTTCGGGATTAAGTTCGGCTGCTTTTGCAAAAGCATTAAGTGCTTCCTCGTTTCTTGAAAGCTGGTTTAAAGAAAGCCCGCTGTAGTACAGGGCACCTTCATGCTCTGCATCTCTCTCAAGCACGCCCTGAAATTCCTGAAGAGCCTGTTCAGTCATATTCAGATAGCCTAATGTAAGCCCTTTGAGATATCGTGCAGGAATATTCTCAGGGTCAAGTTCAAGGGCTCTTTCAAATGACCCAAGAGCCTCCTCAGGCCGGCCCAGGTAAAGGAATATACTGCCTTTGTACTGCCATGAGATACTGTCCTGAGGGTTTACCTCAAGTACGGCATCAAAAGCTTCAATCGCTTTCTCAAAGCTTTTCTCTGACTCAAGCTGATTTTTCAGATTCAAAAAAGCAAGGGCTTTACTATACCAGGCTCTGGCATAAAGGAAATTCATAAGGGCCTCGGAGATCCTTGAATAAAATTTATGTTACATATATACGAGGCTTATTATAAATATAGACACATAAGAAAGTTACTGATTTATTACTTTGATATTTTCCCGAATTTTTTGAATCTAAATTTGTCCAGCTCTCTCATAAGAGACAGATTCCAGCTTCCCTATGAGAGATATATCCTGGCAGAAAATAGAAATTAAAGGAAAAGCACGTAAGTAAAATTAAAAATTGGGGAAAGTAAAAGGAAAATCACATAAAGTAAGAGGAAAACTTGTAGAAAATGAAGGAAAAATCATGGAAAGGTGCCGATCTTATTTTTCTTTCTTTTCTGGTGGAAGTTTGAAAATCAGCCTGACATTTTTGAAGGTAAGGTTCTTTATGACAAGAGGCCTGGGTCCCAGACCTTTTATTTTCAGGCTTTTTATGTGAGTATCTTTTATTGTAACTATTTTTGTTCTTGTTTTTTCTTCAGGCATGTTTTACCTCTTTATGTATCTGAAATTTTTTAGGGTCAGATTTTTTATGATAAGAGGCTTCCGCCCCGGGCTCTTTACTTTAAGGCTTTTTATTCTTGTGTTTGTTATTCTGATGATTTTTGTTCTCCCATTTTCCTCAGGCATATTTTATCCATCTCCTTCCAGAAAGAATATCTCTTATTCTAGTTTATCAAAAAATCTTCTCTTATTTTAGATCATATTTCTAATGAAGTATAATATTCTGAAAATAAATTAGTTTCTATCCATTGCTTTTAAATTGAGTTCTCCGTCTGTCGATGTATTCAAAAACTGAAATCGATCAGAAATATTACTTCTAAATACAAATTAGCATACAAAATAGATAAATTATTCCATAAATATAGTCCAAAAATATGAATAAGATAGATAAAATAAGATAAATAAATATCATATAGAAAAATATAAATATTTCAAAAAAATCTGTGAAAAGTCAGTTTGAGAATTAAAATATAATTTTATGAATTTGAGAGTTTCGGAGAAGAGTAAGAAGACTATGGTAACTTACGAGAATACAAAAAAGAAAAAACAAAATAAAAGAAATAAGCAGCAAATAGAAAGGCAAAGTATTGTAAAACCTGCAAAAAAGGCTTGAGAAATTTTCCTCTGGAAGAGGAAATGAATGAAAAAAGAGCCACAGGAAGGATCCTGAGACCCTGGTTGAAAATAAGTTAGATCAGTTCTAAAAGCGGATTACTTTTTAAATTCGGTATAGCCGCATTTTCCGCATGCAAGGCGGTTTTTGTGATCGGCAAGGAACGTACCGGGTCCGCATCTGGGACAGAACTGTTTGAGTCTGGTTACGGAGTCGCCCTGGACTTTGTAATAATCTTTTACTGCCATGTATATACACCTCTGTAGGGCTTAAGCCTCTTCTCCCTCAGGTTCTTCTCCCGGCATTTTATTTCTCTTCAGGACGTATTCCAGTTCTACTTCTTTCATGCGGTTTGCATCTTCGTAGAGTTTGGCATAGCCCTTGCCTTCCTGCATACCATATTCAGTTTTGATTCTCTGGATAACGAGCAGTTCAAGGGGAGCATTCAACATTGCAGCAAGTTTGTTCCTGACATCACTTCTGGAAGGAGTTGAACCTTCATATTTCACAACGAAATCCAGTTCCCTTCTATTTAAAAGTGAATTCTTTTTATCTTTAAGAATTTTTATGTCCATCTAAAATTCTCCGTATTTTATCCAATTCATAATTCTGATTTTTACTGATGAGTTTCTCAAAAAGAATCCTTATTTCCGCTTTTTTCTCCCCGGTGACCTTTACAAAAACCACACCTTCATCGGGCTGGCCGTAGAGGACAACAGCTCCCAGAGGAGCCAGAAGAATTACCGGAAGGGTCGCAAGATCCTCCTCTCCTCTTACAAAAATCCTGAGAGGCTTTTCAGAGGCAAACGCTTCACAAAGGGCTCTAATTAACTCATCGGTAATAATTCCTGCGGGGTTGTCCACAGATACCTCTTCGTAGACACTATCCCTGTTCCGGGCTGAGACATCGCTGGAAACCGGTTTTCTTTTGGTGCGGTCGTCCACAATACAGATGTCCGGAATAATCCCGGCTTCAAGCAGGTGGAAGGTAGTAACATCCCCTACGGATATAAGTTTTGTGGGGCTCGCAAGCTCCCCTAGAAACTTTTCTATAGTATCTTTGCCCGTCCCTGTATAGAGAGTGCCCAGGGGTTTTTTCATAAGTGGGCGAAGTTCTTTTGGAAGCTCGATATGAACACTCAACTCAGCGCACCTTCAGGGCAAATTTATCCGGTATGTCAACTCCCAGTTTTTTTGCTATTTCTGAGCGCTCTGCGTCCAGGATAATTACAAGTCCACTCCATTCTTCTGCAAGATCCGAAGTCCCGCATATTGGGCAGTTTTGCCCTTCCAGGACTCTCAAGCAGTGTCGGCACACTTTTTCTGCCATTGCAAACCCTCTCTTTATTTTCTCTTCAGGCAGTTTCTTCGTTTACGTTTTCATTAGGCTGCTTCTTTTTGCGGGCTTCTTCAAGCCACTGCAGCTTTCCAAGAGCAGTCTGACGCATGGTAAGTCCTATTTTACTTTCTTTGGGTTCCCTTTCGTTGATGCTTACAGCAACAATTCTGGATCTTACATGGTCTCCTTCGGCAAGGGCTTTACCTCCGTTTTTCGTTACAAGCCTTGCATTCTTGGCATCGTATGAAATAAAATCATCAGTAATCTGGCTGACATGAAGCAAGCCGTCCATTGGTCCCATTCCTACGAAAACTCCAAAACCAACGGTTTCCACAACTTCACCTTCAATAATTTCCTGAAGCTCAGGCATGAACATAATAGCTTCAAACGTCACATCGTAATATACTGCCCCGTCTCCTACGAGAATATGCCCTTCTCCGATCTCGTCGATCTTGTAAATCGCGACCAGGGACCCCAGTTTTTTATCAACCTGTCCCTCAAGTTTTTCTCTTAACGCGTTTTTAACAGTTGGCATCACTTCTTCCCCGAGCAGGGTAGGAGGGATACGTACAGTATCAACGAGTCTCATCATTTTATACATCTGCTAATCACCCGTAAATAAATCAATTGTATGCTATCCAGAAAATCCGCTGGATCTTTCAGACAAGATCCAGTTTGTTTTTCTGACGCAGGGATATAGTCTGAACCCCGACGTCTGCAAGCCTGCGCTTCAGCACTATATCGTTTGTCAGCACGGCTGCTCCCATTTCTTTTGCCAGCCTTAGAATTACATCGTCTGCTGGCCCTGTAGCAGCTATACGCTCGCACCTGTCCATCATGGACCTGGCAACCTTTGCGGCTATTCTATCCGAACCTTTTTCCCGTCTTATGAGTTTTTCTATCTCGAATACTACAGCTTCAGGCACATAGAATTCGTTAAACCCCAGCCTTTTCAGTTCTTCGAAAATATCCACTCCGAACTGAACAGGGATCATGAACCCATTGGTATCGATTATGACTTTCAACTCTTAATTACCCCTACTCCTATGAGCCTCCAGCGAGAGTCGATTCTCCTGCTGATAGCGACCCTTGATCCAACGGCTGCGCTGACCGGACGTTTCAGTGCTACCTGCGCTTCATTTTTCCTGGCACTTGTGACCACTCCTACAGTAGTAGCAGTGCCTATATTGAGCATAAGGGGTTCACTGGTTTTGATTTCGTTAATCTTTTCTTCTCTTGTAACTCCTACTACCCTGTCGAGCAGGTGTAACTCCATGACAAACTGGTGCCTTGTATCAGGAAGGGTGCCAGGTGCGCCTGCAATCTGTCCCGTAAGAGAGTCCCCTTTTGTCAGGGTTGGATCAAGATAGGTCCCTACAGCCAGAAGGCCTCCGGGAGTTGCTTCTTCCACCTTTGTCGCACCTGCGTAGATAGATGAAACTGTTGTCAGAATAGGAATCCATCTTGTACTGCCTTCGGTTGTGACCTTAATTCCTGGTCTTATTTCGAGCTCATCCCCAGGGTGAAGCAGACCTTCAGTAAGTGTGCCTCCAATAACTCCTCCGCGGATTTCCTCAATTGAAGCGCCTGGCTTATTAATGTCAAAAGACCGGGCAATCAGCATGCTTGCGGGCTTATCCACTTTGTGGACAGGAGTAGGGATCTGAGTTTCCAGCGCATCGATAAGGACATCGATGTTGATATTCTGCTGGGCAGAGATCGGGATAACAGGAGCGTTTTCGGCAACAGTCCCTTTGACAAATTCTTTGATCTGATGATAGTTCTCAATAAGGCGCTCTTTTGATACAAGATCGATTTTATTCTGGACAATTACAATATTTTTAATCCCAATTATATCAAGGGCCATTAAATGTTCTTTTGTCTGAGGCTGCGGGCAATCTTCATTTGCGGCAATTACCAGTACCGCCCCGTCCATAATTGCGGCTCCTGAAAGCATTGTTGCCATCAGGGTTTCGTGCCCCGGGGCATCTACAAAAGACACTGTCCTGTGTTCTTCCGTCTGTTCTCCGCAGTTAGGGCAGGTCCTTTCCACAGTGTAACACTGAGGGGTAGGGCATCTGGGGCACTTCATAAAAGGGACGTCTGCGTACCCCAGCCTGATAGAAATTCCTCTTTTTACTTCTTCACTATGCGTATCTGTCCACACGCCTGATAAGGCTTTAACCAGTGTGGTTTTTCCATGGTCGACATGACCTACCATGCCGATATTAACACAGGGCTGACTCAAGTTGTAATTTCCTCCAGTAAAGTAAAGCTAATCCGATAGAAAGCAGATGTTTATCCGAAATCTGTAGCATAAGAATTTTATATTGCTTTTTTTGGCGAGTCCGCAGTTTCCAACCCTCAACTCGTCTGACCCGCAATTTGAACTGCAAATTAGAAGCTAAAGCGGGATTTTTGGCGGATGCGAGCTTCGGAATGAGCCCGGAACCTTTCCCTGCCCCCGTAATAAATTATGGATTTCCAGAATCGGAAACCCGGGCAAGTAATATGATTAAATTTTTGATCGCAGCTTGAATCTTGCAGATTCCGGCGATACTTTTAAAGTTTACGGTATCCTGCATAATTCATATCTACTAATGCCGGAAAGCCTTAATAAATTTATGTGACGATCATATCGAGCTTCTCAAGTTCCAGGGCGCGTCTGATCTCAAAGGCGAGCCTTCTTCCAGTGCTCATTGGTTGTCTCCAGAGTGAATTGCCGTAAGAATGCCCGACTGACATATGAACATTGGTTCCGCCGCCTACTCTTGGGGCCACGTCATAAATATAGAAGTTTAGATCCTTGTCCACACAGGTCTGAAGGCAGAACGGCCCTATAATCCCTGGAGCGTAATGTTCCTGGGTAGCTTTTACATACTTTTCTCCCATTTCAAAAACTTTCTCGAGAAGGGATTCACGGAGTGTAGCAGAGTTGTGCCCGCAAACCGTGTATTCGGGAGTAAGCTGATGTTCTGCCAGAGCCATCTGCTGAGGAGCAGGAAGCCTTACATGCCCATCAAGGCTGGTTTCAAAACGCCAGTCCACGCCAAGAAGTTCCAGTTTGCTCATTTTCGGCTCGATTGGAGAGTAGAACATGTCAAGGTTGAACACAGGGCCTATAATGTAACGCTCTATCCTGGCGTTTTGAAGGGCTTCACCTGTGATAACTCCCTGCTTTATAAGTGCTTCGGACTTCTCCTGATATTCCTTATAGCTTGAAGCGGTAAAAAATCCTCTTTCCAGTTTCTTTACTGCATGCGGAAGTTTGACCATTACCAGTTCGTTAATATCCTGCGGGGACTCTATATTTTCGGGGAAAGGAAGCCCTGCCTTTTCCAGAATCCAGTAGTAGCTCTGCTGTTCGCTTCTTTCTTCGCTTCGGAGAAGATTTCTGCTTCCTACAAGAGGCACCCTGAAGTTATCTTCGATCTCATCTATACTGCAGTAAGAAGTAAAAGAGCGGTTAGGAATAAAGAGCACATTCTCGTCAACCAGTTTCTTCTGGTTTTCAGGCAGGAGAATTTCGTTATATTTCTTAAAAATAACTGTGTCATCAACAATTCCCCGCTTCACTTTGCCGTAAGGGTCTCTCTGGGCCCTGAAGTATTCACTGTAAGTCTTTTCCCTGCCAGCCTGGCAGACTGCAAGTGTTCGGAACTCCTCTTCAACTGCGCCGTCGCATATATCAAGTCCCGAGTGAGAGGCTATGGTGCCTACCTTTATTTTATCGACGTTTGTATAGTACCCTTCAACGATTTCCTTAATTTCTTTCCTGTCAATCATATGTGATGTCCTCGGTTTTGGAGATTTTTTTCTTCAATGAGGTGATATGTGTGAGATTTCAAACTGAAATTCGAGATGATTTCCGAAAACAGCCCTGCGATTACTGCAGGTTCTATGAGTTAAAGCCCGGATAGAATTTTTTTCCCATTAACCGCTTTACCTATTAAAACCCTTTCTAATAGGAATGATCACTTATATAATAAGGTATAGGCAGAAAAGAGGCACAACCTCTTTTCGCTGATATCCGCGCCTTTTAAGTCCCTTAAATGAAGTGAAGGATAAGCGGCGTAATAAAAGTCTCAACAATTGCTGCGACGAAAAGAAGAGGCACAATCCAGCGGAAATAAAAGATGAGCCCTTCTTTAAACTCCCTTTTAATTTCAGTTGGCCTTCCCAGAAGAGCAGAAAATACCTGGTGCCCGAGCCTGAGCCCTATGCCCGCAGATAGGAAGACCATAGGCAGTTCGATTATCCCGTGAGGAAGAAGGGCAAGAGAAATGAAAAGGACCCCTCTTTGCTGTGCTACAAGATTTGAGATAACTCCCACAAGATATCCGTTGAAAGCAATGAATATTATTGGAAGAATTCCCAGAGCCAGCCCGAGAACCAGTGAAACCAGACTCACAAAAGAATTATTGAGAAAGATTGCAAACATTATGTAAAACGGACTCATTTCAAGAAGCGGTCCGAAGCGGGAACTAAAACTCTCCATAAGGGTATCAGCCATACCAGGAAAACTGGATGCCGAAAAGTAACCTGTAACGAAAGACCCGAAAAATACAAAGGTTATAATAAGTACATAAGGCCAGATAAAGTGGACGTATTCGGAAAAACCAGTTTTTTTCGGTTTCATGCTATCATACGACAAGACTTTTGTGTCTCTATTCTCGATAGAAAAGTTTTCTTCTGTTGCAGCATCCCCTTTATCTTCTACCCGCCATTGAGGAGTTTCTGTCTCCACTCCTGCTTTTCTCTCATGTAAATCAGAATTTTCATCTCTTCCCATACTACCCCCCACCAGATCTTTGATATTTCGAATTAAAGCTTCAGCACCCGTATAAACCTTAACACCTGTATAAACCTTATTCTATGTCAGATACCCAGCGTCATCCGGATTGTATTCCGGGTTGCAGGAGAAAGCCCAAGAACAAGGATGACCAGTTTTATTAGCATTTTCATGTTAATAGACCGCTCATCATCTTCAAACTGGGTGTCAAGCAAGTAAAGTACCCCTATAAAGATAATAAGCTTCAATGGATACATAACCAATGCGGTGCCCGTAAGTTCTATCAAATATGAAGGAAGTACGTGTTTCTCATAGTATCCGAGTTTATCTACTCCCACATACGTTGACGAAGCATCCATAAGATGGGCCAGAAGGATAGAAAGGTTCAGATGGTCTGTAAATATTGAGGATTTTAACTGGCGGGCAATAAGGTAAAAGGCAAGGGTTAATAGAGTTCCAGCTCCGATTACAAAGAAGGGAACGTAAGCATTTACAATATTCTCGAAATGAAGCAGGATAATGATGTTTGCAAGAAACCAGAAAGTTCCGAAGCCTGCAAACATGAAACGATAATCCTTTACCAGACCTGCCTTTTGAATCCGGATGGAAATCCAGAGGCAAAGCATAGTCACCGCAAAGACTACAAAGTAAATATTGGGGGTTATGAGCAGATAGCTCCACGGGGGTTGAATAAAACTCGCAGGGGAATCTTCAAACACGCGCATGGCAGAGCCGGCAAGTACAAAAGGCACAACTGAGGCGATAAAGCGGGGCGTAATCTTTACCTCCAGTTTCTCAAGAAGCCTGAAAACTCCGAATATACAAACGCCCAGTACCACTGCCCAGGTAAAGGTATTCACAGGATTATATCCCTCGTCACCTAATATGGGATCAAGATAATAGGTATTGATAAACTGTGAGATATTATCTATTAAAAAGCTCATCTTATCACTCTATCTATTAAAAAGCTCATCTTATCACTCGTTCAAAATGGCAATATCCTAATATAATTAATACTTACTGTCCATAAGGCGAACTTAATTTTTCAATTAAGAAAATAATATTTGATCTCTGGTGCGCGTTGTTCGTTTTAATGACAGATATTTCTTTCCGGCAGATTCAATTTAAGGAAAGGACAAAAGTATTAATATTACTATATTTTTATAATTAATGATTTAATTCTTACGATCCAACTAATAATGAAATAAGCATCCAGAATAAAAACTAAAGCAATTTTGGATAAACCCTGAGAAATTACCTTAAATATTTACTAAGATTGAGCCAGTTGAGAATAAGTTAATGAATTAAATTAACATATTAAAGTATCTGATAAATGATCTTTAATAGCTGGATCAACAATTGGGTAATGTGCAACTTCTCGCACATATTCCAGATTGATAAAAAGTAACCTGTCATCTATCAAGATTAAAAACTGACGTGGGTATAAAAGTGATCATTAACAAAAACAGCGCAAAATGGATGCAGCTTCCCAGAGATGTGCTTGTCGGACACGGTGTGCTTGAGGAAGTTGGAGATGTCTGCAGGGATCTTAAATTGAAAGGAAATGCGCTGATTGTAACCGGCACCACTACCAGGAACGTTGCAGGCAAGAGAGTAAGTGAACTCCTTGAAACCACTGGCAACAACGCAGAAACAGTTCTGACGTGCAAAGCTACAATGGAAGAAGTCGAGAGGGTTATGGAAAAGGCTCTCGAAATAGAGGCAAATTTTCTCCTGGGAATTGGAAGTGGCAGGTCCATTGATCTTGCAAAACTTGCATCAACCAGGCTTGAACTTCCCTTTATTAGCGTGCCAACTGCAGCTTCTCATGACGGCATTGCGTCTTCTCACGCCTCAATTGTTGACAATGGAAAAAATGCCTCCGTGAAAGCGCAGGCTCCGATTGCAGTAATTGCAGACACAGAAGTGATTTCTGCTGCCCCATTCCGTTTCCTTGCGGCGGGATGTGGAGATATAATCTCCAATTACACGGCAGTTCTGGACTGGGAACTTGCAAGCAGGCTCAGAAACGAATATTTTGGAGAATACGCTGCAGCCCTCTCCCGCATGGCGGCGCGGGTAATTATAGAGAATGCAGATTCGATAAAGCCGGAGCATGAAACGTCCGCAAGGCTTGTGGTAAAAGCTCTGGTCTCAAACGGAGTTGCAATGAGTATTGCAGGCTCCTCAAGACCTGCCTCTGGATCGGAACATATGTTCAGCCATGCCCTTGACAGGGTAGCTCCGAAACCTGCTCTGCATGGAGAACAGTGCGGAGTTGGCACAATTATGATGATGTACCTTCATGGAGGAAACTGGCAGGAGATAAGGGAAGCTTTAAGAAAGATAGGGGCTCCGACAAATGCAGAAGAACTGGGCATAGAGGATAAATATATAATTGAAGCCCTGTTAAACGCACATAGTATCCGTCCTGAACGTTATACTATTCTCGGGAATGGGCTTACCCCATCGGCTGCCGAAAAGGTTGCACGAATCACAAAAGTCATAAGCTGAAAAGTTGTTCATATTCAGGATAAGTAGAAACCGCTCTATAGTAAAGTAGGAAAGATAGGGCTTTAAGATTTTCAGTTAAAGTTCATGACTTAACCCCTCAAAAAGGCCGGTTAATTTTCAGTATACGAATTCCCAATCAAAATATCATCCAAATTGATTTCAATAGTTAATAAATGAATTCGGGATAACTCCGTATCCCATTTAAACTGGGTAAAGACCCGAAAATATAAAATGGAAGAGTTATTATGACAGAAAGCGATACAAAAATAACACTCATCGGTTCACGGCTTGCAAGGGAAGGGCTAGAATTTATATTCAATGGTGAGATGCCTGAATGCAAGAAATGTCGGCTAAAGAACACCTGCCTTAACCTTGAACCCGGACGCAGATACAGAGTCGTGAAAATAAGGAGCAACGATATCCATGAGTGCTTCCTTCACGATAGCGGCGTACTTGCTGTAGATGTGAGCAGGGTGCCTATCCTGACCACAATGGAATCAAGAAAGGCTGTTGACGGGGCTAAGATCATGTATGAGCCCCCTAAATGCGGCAAAAGGGAGTGCGGGGTGTATGAGATTTGCCACCCTGAAGGGCTTTCAAAAGGCGATAAATGCAAAATTGTAGAAGTGCTTGAAAACCTTGACTCCAAGTGTCAAGCCGGTTACTCTCTGAAAAAGGTTAAACTGGCCTGGTAAACGTAGACGAACACATTTTAGTAATAGTAAGTTAGTTATTAATAAATTAAAAAGGTTAAAAGCGGTGTTATAAGTGCCTGAACAGGAAATGAACCAGGTCCCCTATGAATTTTACACCCAAAAGCGCTGGGAAAACTGGCTCGGACGGGCAAAAGAGAGTGGCTTCCAGATAAAAGAAACCGAAGAAGAAGCCGGAAAGGAAAGTGCCATATTCGTCAATATGGTTGATGACGTTATTCTTGCCTGCCTGAAAGTTATCGCACGCTTTGAAAAAGGTATGCTTTCAAGAGAAAAAGCTCTGCAAATTCTGGGAGAGATCCGGGACATAGTACTTTCCGAGGTTGAGCCTATTTCCGAAGATGTAGATCTGATGATAGATTCGATCCAGACCTCTCTTATGGGGGCGCTTGTCGCCTTTGAATGCTATGTTTTAGGGGACTACGACGAAGGAGTAAACATCGAGGATCTTATGAAAGCTGCTATTGAGGCAGAATCATCGGACAACCTTGAGCTTGCTCTCGATTTTACTGCACAATGCGGTGCACTCGTGATTAAAGGAAACTCCCTGCCTGAAGAGGTAATGGCCGAACTTCCGTACGGTATTGTCGCGGAATGGCTTGATGGGATTGATTCCATCTCGGCTGCAATGGTAGGAAGCGACAGTTATAAAGAATTCGATGAAGAGGACGAAGAGGATACTGTTTAAAGAGGATCTCCTCTCCAAAAAAGGATTTCCTCTCCAAATATTTTTCCAGAAGAGGAATCCTTAAAAAATTAGATAAGAACCGGGGTATAGGTAAGATAAATTGAAGATTAAATATTTAACTTTAAATTAAAACTCATTTAAGAGCATGTATGCCTGAATTCTTGCTTTTCAACTACTTTTCTGCCTTCGGAATTCTTATTTCTCAATTATTTTTTCATATACTTCCAGTGTCTTCTCAGCTATTGTTTTCCAGTTATATCTATTTTTGAGCAGGTCATATCCCTTTTCTCCCATTCTATTTCGGCCAAGACCCTCAAGGACGTAATTGAGGCCCCAGGCAATAGAAGACGGTTCTTTATGGGCAACAATGCCTGTCCTGAAATTCTCGATAAGAGAAACGGCATCACTCGCAACTACCGGTTTCTGTGCATCCCAGGCTTCAAGAACCACTATTCCGAAGGGTTCGTTCCTGCTGGGCACACATACAAGGTCGCATGCATTAAACCAGTCAATTACAGTATTATCCGGGGCATAACCAAGGAAATTGCAGGAAGAACCAATGCCAAGTTTCTGGGCCTGATACTCACACTGGGCACGCATTTCTCCTTCTCCAATAAGCACAAACTGGGCATCCCTTTTCTTCAGGACTTTTGCCGCAGCTTCTACAAGGAGGTCAGGACCTTTCTGATACGCCATCCTTCCTGTGAAAAGGACAACTGGAAGACACGGATGGATGCCATAGTTACTTTTTACTTTTCCGGGGTCTATTTCTCTTTTGATCTTTCCTACGTTTATGCCGTTAGGAATCTCCCAGAGCTTGTAATCAGGAATTTTATATATGCGACTGACTTCATCCCTTAATACGGTTGAGGTAGTGATCACATCGGAAGATTCGTATCCTCCAAGCCACTCCCTGTGAGAGATTTCTTTTGCTTCCCACCAGTCTCCGTGACGGTTTCCATTGCGCCCCCATTCAGTACTGTGGAAGGTTATCACAAAAGGAAGCCCGAACTGGGCTTTAATTCTACAGAGAACATTCACAGGATGCCAGTCGTGCCCATGAAGTATATCAAACTCTCCTGCTTCTTCTCTTACATCCAGAAACCGGCAGTACATGGCGTCACACATCCGGTTCATCTGCTCAACTATTGCCCCTGTCTGATCACAGGCAACCTTATGATAATGGACTCCGTTGATGATTTCATCGCTGTCTTCACGGGCTCGGGTAAAGAGGTGAACCTCATGCCCCTCTGCCGCAAGAGCATCCGAGAGTTCGGAGACATGGGGTGAAATTCCTCCTACACGGATTGAATACAGACTTTCCCAGGTAAACATTCCTATTCGAATCTTTCTCATAGACTCACTCATTCCTTTCTGTCAAAATTAAGATTAGGGATATAATTAATAAAGAACACAGGTTTCCCCTAGCCTGTTGTTATATCTACACCCTAATTTGCTGAGTTTATATATATAACAAATTATATTATTTATTAGTTATGAATTAAGGTCTTGATTGCCCTGCTATCGACCCTTATACGCCCTTAGAACCTTCAGTTGACTGTATAAAGGAGAAGAGAGGGCGTTTCCCGTAAATTACACGCAGAAAGATGATCGCGCGCTAAGAATCGGATCTCTATATTTCTATAACTTTATTCCTTTTTAATTGTAGATAAATATATCTGTGAGTTTTTTCTCATGTTTCGGGTAAAAAATATAAAAATCTCCTCCTGTTTTTTTTATCAGTTGACCTGCAAAACAAAATTAGTCCTCAGAAACAAGATCCCCTCTTAGATAAGATCCCCTCTCAGATAGGAAGCCGCCTTTTCAGGGGAAACCGTATTGATATAAATTCCTGTGCTCAGTTCAAACCCTGCATTGATGGAAAGCCTTGGGAGCAGCCTAAGGTTAAGGTGATATTCAGGAGTTTCGTGAAGCTGATAAAACATATAGTTGAAGGGCAGGTTTCCAAAAACACTACCATAAGACCTGAGCACAGCTCGCAGCAAATTGCCAAGGGCAAAGAGAATTTTTTCATCACAATCTCCAAGAAAGCTGAGATGTCTTCTGGGGAGAATCCAGACTTCAAATGGCCCCATTGAAGAGTATGGAGCAAAAGCTATGCATTCACTATTTTCAAAGATGAGACGGGAAGAAGCTTTTTCTTTATTAAAGATTGCACAGTAAGGGCACATTTTTTGGCCCTTGATGGCGTTCAGTTCCCTTTCAACCAGAGTAGGGATAAAAGGAAGGGCAAGAAGCTGGCTGTGCGGGTGGTCTATGGAAGCTCCTGCTGCTTTCCCCGAGTTTTTAAAAAGCGAAACATAGCAGATTTTTTCGTGGGAGGTGTAACTGGAGGTTCGATCTTTATATACCTTCATAAGTCCTGAAAGCTCAGAGTCTGAAAAATACTCCAGCTTTTTCCCATGATGGGGTGATTCTACGATAACTTCATGAAAACCATACCCTGGCTCAACCTGCAAATCAGGCTCCTGATGCTCCGGTAAACTCCAAACAGGAGATAGAGCAGGATAGAGATTTGGAAAACAGCGAAAATCCCAGTTGCGTACCCTGTCTTCAGGAGTATCAGAAAAGATTTTCCCAGATTTATACACTGCAGTGGCTAGAGGAGTCTTTTCCTCGGACCCCCCGCAAAAAATGCAGCTCTTCGGCTCACTTTTTTCCCCTGAACCCCCAGCACCTTTCGTAAAGTCTGAAGGCCTTTTAGCTCTTTCTTCGACGATTATGCAATACTCGGAAAGAAAGTAATGCTTTCTGATTTCAGGCATGTCAGAAAAACCTCATGGACTGCTCTTTGCTTTCGCTTCTTACCCTTTATTCTAAAGTTCCCGTGGGGGTTCTTTGCAATTACCTGTATATCACTTGCTGACAGTATTTTTCTGATCGCAGAAACGTGCTCCGCTTATCAATTCGTAATATTGTTTAGTAGGCTCTTCCCAGTCCATATCCTTTGCAAGAAGAAAGGCTTCCCTGCACAAGAGTTTATATTTTACTCTGTCTTCTGTGAAATTCCGTGCAAAGTAACTGACTGCAAGAGCGTAATTAAGGACTGTTTCGTAATAGGACAGGTCAATGTTATCCACGACTATCACCCCTCCAAGCCCTTCTATGAGAGACTCGATAGTCTTTATGGCATCACTGAAACCGCATACCCGGCTGACCACGCTTGGAGTGCCCTCTTTTCCTGCTTCAAGGCCTGTGAGCAGGAATGGATCGTAGCGTGAAGGAAAGATGCCTGCACAGCAGCCTGCCATAAACTCCCCAACTTCCATGTTCAGCCCCCCATCAGAACCTGAAAGAATCTGGGGATAGAGAACTGCTGCAACCGAACGCTTTCCCCTTACCATTTTCGAAAAATCAAGTCCCTTTTCCTCAATCAGCTTCTGAAGCCTCAGCTCGTTTCCTGCAAGCACTTCTTTTGGCAGATTAACAGGAAAACCTTCAGGAAGGTTTTTCTTGGGTCCTTCTGCAGCAACAAGGAAACAAATAACTCTCGTTCCTTCCTGCATACGCCCTTCCAGAATGCTGTTCTTTATTATATGCTCTAGAGCGACAAGGGAATCGAGGAGGTCAGGGTATCCCTTATTTTCAACTTCTATGCGAGAAATAGTAAAAATGGGGATTATCTTTTCAGGATCTATCCTTTCTCCTCCATGATATTTATACAGGTTTTCGGAGAGAAATGTTTGAATTTTTTCAAGGCAGCGTTCTTTATGGTTCCAGTCTATTTTATCGGATTCTATGGTTATCCCGTTTCGAATCACAATTGCATTAATGCCGTAAAAGAGCCTGGCTTCCTGCCGGGTAGACTCCCCTACCGCTGTAACCGTATCCGCATATGACGCAAGGGTTTCAAGAGCGGCCAGGTTTTCCGGAACTCCTGGAGGCCATGTCCTGTCATTTGTCCTTATTTTATAAATGGTATTGTATCCTGCTGTCCTTCCGGGAAGAGTAGCATGCATGGTTGCGACAGTATTTACCGGAATTCCAAGTTTCTTAAGCCTGGCAGGCGCATAAAATACTCCGAACTCATGGCAGTGCAGGGAAACGCCTTCGCAGAGGGCAAAACCATGAGGAGAGATTGCTTCTCCAGCCTCTGCTTCAACAATCTCAGGCTCTGGACTTAAAAGAAGCCTGATGAGCTCGGAAATCACATAAGAAAGAGAAAGGTAATGGGTGTATTCTGCCCCGTTTGGCATACTTTCGTATTTCAGGGAATCAAGCCCAAAGTGTTCATAGGCTTCGGCTTTTATCCTGCTTTCGAGTGTCATTTCCTTTCCCATATATGTTGAACGTATAGTCCCGAAATCCGAGGTCTGAAACTGCAGGTAAACTATCTTCGCCCTCCCTACCAGTTTTTCCCCGGTGAATATGCTGATGCCTGAATTCTTCAGGGCTTCCAGACATTTCCGAAGGGCCCCGTCAACCGTAAGAGGGCTAAATTCTTCCATGCTCGTAAGCCGGTTCAGCCCACGGTTCCAGTCCGCACCTATGTGCCCATAATAAGGCCCTACAACAAGAATTTGGTTTTCCTCTTCTGTTTTCACTGTACCGGAATCGAGGATAGAAGCAAGAGTATACGCTTCTTCATGAATGACATTCCAGATCCCGCCCATTTTGTTCGATTTAGGGCCTGCTTCTTCTCCAGCGATTATAACGAAATGTTTTCCCAGACTCAAATCCCCCAGGTCTTTTTATTTTCCTGTTAAAAATGCCTTATTCATTCTATTTTCAATTTGGCTGCGAGCATATTAAAGCTTATTACCAGTTCAAACTTAGATATTCTATTATTCATTGGAAGCTGGAGTTTTCTTTTTTATTTGCTTGACGCTGATCAGATCCAGAAGCAAAGAAATTCGAGAAAGGAACGCTTGCAAGATATTACTCAGTTTCCACGGAATCCCAGGAATAATATCAACCAATTAAGCACTGATCAATTGAGAAAAAAGAAATGGATTTATAAAGACCAGAAAAGAAAATTTAAAAGTATAAGAAAAACATAGCAATAATAAAATCGGTCACTGTAGGCAGGAATTACCCGATTATTATTTCATAATCACTGTTTTAAGAAAAATAAATCCTTCATATAACAACTCATATAATTTACTTATTAAGGTATAAATAAAAAAATATTTAGATAACTTCCTTAATCAACTACTTGATAAAAAATGAAATATGTAACATATGAACCGATAGAAGTCTTTTCTCAGTGTATTATTCCTATTATTCTTATTATTATATCTAGCATTATACCTCTAATAATAACAGTATATTCAAAAACAAAAGATAAAAATAAATATATTAAAATTTTAATAAACAGTTTCTCTATAATCGGAGATTATTTTTATGAGATAAATATTTACAAATTTTTGCGAGCGGTTGGATTTGCACTTTTTTTATGGTGTATTATTTTAGGGGGACTTACTGAGATAGTCATAATTCCCCACCTAATTTATATTTTAGGTTATATTTTAACAACTGGACTTCCTGGAGATTTATTTTTAAACATGATGTCGAATATTAAGGAATTAGATGCTTTTTTATTTATCAATTCTTATTTAATAATCGTTTCACAGCTACTGTTTGTTTTATCTTTTGTTTTCTGGTTCACAGCATTAATACTGTTGAAGAAAGTCCCAGGAATTAATGAATCTTATAAAATAAAAACACCAACACTAGCGACGCAGATAGTGTATTTATCAATTTGGATTTTTTCAGGAACAATAACTGGAATGAATTTTATAATTAATTATAATATATTTAAAACATTACAAACTGAGTTTTCATTTAATTGGAATTGGACTATCGCAGATGCCTATACATATTTTGTAACGAATTCGCATTATTTTATGTATTACTTAACTGCATAACTTAACTGCATATTTGTTCGGGGTTGTTATTTACTTATTTTGCTTATTTGGAGTGTGTCTTATGCTCACACTTTTTTCCGAGCATATTATAAAATTAATTACTAATTTTTATAATCGCGACTTTCCGAAAGTAAAAATAACAACTGAAAACGGAGAGGTCAATGCCACACTTGCAGGCATTCTGGATAAAGAACTAATCATTTTAAATGAAGAAACTGTGGTGACAATGATACCATGGAATAAAATTGAGATATTAGAAGCCAGTAAGATAGATAGAAACAATTAATTTAGGCATTTGTATCGTTGACGTCCACTAACTAGACCGTTCTTGTGGTGAGTGGAACTCTTACATCTTGGACAATTCATGCAGAACTATAGGTATTCATAATATATTACTATTTTTAATTACCAATGCCAGCTTTTCATAGCCTTTTGTACAAAGGGATACCTGATGATTAAATGAGTTTTTTCCATGCCTTAATAGCCTGAAGAGTTATGTTTACTGTTCTTTTTGATAAGTTAAGTGCAGGTCTTTTAGTTCCAGACTATTGATGCGTTTTTCATGGACTGCCGATTTTGTTTTCGTATAACAGCTTTCCACAAGCTCCATGGTTCCTTCAAGGTCTATGACCTCAAAGTCAAAGAGAGTGGAAAATTCAAGGACGGCCGCTTCAAAATTTTTCTCATAGGCATGGCCGGTGTTTACCCTTGCCGCCCTTTTGTATCCCGCATAATCAAAGACGAATTTTGACATGGAGATGTCATCCGGGTTCTGGCTCAATCCAGAAGTCCTGATCATTTCCCTCCAGTTTACGGCCCACATGGGAGTCAGGAAAAAAGTGCCCACTCCTCTGCAGCTTTTTAAGGCATTGAGATACTGCCTCCTGCCCCCGAGCACTGCACCTATGCAGTCATCTACAATTTCTCCGTCTTCTTCTTTGAGAATGCAGATCTTGCAGTCCAGAGCTTTGAAATCTTCTTCAATTTTACCAAGCACGTTTCCGCAAAGCCCGTAGAAAAGTAAAATCCCATCCGAGCCAGGAGCCAGAAGTTCCACCTTTGAATAGACGGTTTTTTTAAGGTTTTCAGGGATTGCGTGCAAAGCGAGCTCAAGTATGTATATAATCAGGGTAAACCCCTGTTCTTCTCCTACTTCGGGCTTTGTGAGGATTTCGTCAAGAGGCAGGACAGAATGTGGAATTCCTGCATCTGCCATTTTTCTCGTAATGCCTGCACAGTCTTCGTTTTCAATTACAAGCACTTTTTCAATCTCAGGGTCGTTTTCAAGCAGGTGCATGATCTCATCTTCAAACATCCTGCACCCGATTATACTCATTACTGGCATGTTTAACTCCTACCTCTGGAATATGCGGCGCTTTATTTTTCATTTTGAAAGCAGGAATGGGTGGCCTTTAAGTTTTTCAAAATTTAATCCTTAGAACCATGTCCTTCAAAAAGTACATAGAAGAGTTATTACCCATTTCAACCAATACTGCTTAAATTTACAGGTTTTCTACAAAGCAGATTTTTACCTTTAAAATATCATTTATTATTTTATATGCATCCTTATATATCTGAGCGTTATAAAACTGCACAAATTAAGAATCAGGTATATTTCAATAACTTGATGTGATTCCTTCAAACAATGGCAGGATTTCGAAAAAGGAATGGTTTTTCAGAAGATATCTCTGACTTCCCCGCACAATTTGCTGTATTGGAAGTCGGTTTTTAAGTACTGGATGTAGTTTTGTTCATCGGATACGGCATTTTTAATTCCATAAATATTTGAGACGTGAGATATTAAAGAAAATAAAGTTCCGTCAGAATCTCCTAACTTAAGAGCTAATAACCCTTACAGAAAGCAAAAATACATTTAGTGGAACTTTTTAACTCCAGGTCTGGTAGTAACCTTCTTTTTTCAGGACTTTTACGGGAAGGGAGAAAAGTTCCGAGAGATTTTCGTCTGTGAGAATTTCTTCCTTTTTTCCGTCCCTGAAGACTTTTCCCTCCTTTATGAGTACCACACGGTTAATTTCAGGAATAATGTCCTCAAGGTTGTGGGTAACCAGAATTACACTTTTTCCCGAGTCTGCAACCTTTCTGACACTTTCACGGAAACCGTGCAGGGCTTTTAAGTCAAGGCTGTTTGCGGGCTCGTCCAGAACAAGGGCCCGGGGATCGTGCACAAGAGCCCTTCCTATAAGGACTCTTCTGGCCTCTCCTGTGGAAAGTTCACACATCAACCTGTCCGTGAGGGCTGAGATTTCAAGGAAATCGAGAACTTTCCTGGCCCTTGTTTCCATTTCAGGAGTGACTTTATGATTGTAATAAATGCCTATGCTGCTGAAAAAGCCTGAGAGGACGACATCCATAACCCTTATCTGGCGGCAGCAGGTCTGCTGAAGGTCTCCGGAAACTATCCCGAGCAAACTCCTGAGCTCAAAAACGTGCCATGTCTCTTTACCCATGATTTTCAGAACAAGCCCGTCTGCTGCTGCAAGAGGATGGTACTCTTTTGTAAAGGTCTTAATGAGGGAAGACTTTCCTGAGCCGTTAGGCCCGATAATTGCAACATTCTCTCCCTGAGCAATAGAAAGGGATACAGAATCCAGTATTTTTTTCCCACCCCTGACAACAGTTACGTTTTTCAGTTCCAGGAGGGAGGGGGGATTTTCCAGCCCTGAAAAATTCGAATTATGAGTCATTTTTATCATCTATTTGAAAGTTTGAAGCAAAATTCCCAGCTATAGGGCTTTTAAATTTTTAATTTTTGCTCAATTTGCTTTTCCCTTGATTTTTCGTTATCTTTTTCCTTAATCTGTCTTTTTATTTTTCGCTTAATGAAATAAACCTGCTTCATTTGAGCTTTTTATGTTTTATACTTTTCCAGGTCTCATTCAATTTATTTGAAATGCCGTGAGGCCGAAGTTTAGCGTCTTTCGAAAAAATTTCCCCTTAAAAACCTTGCGAAACAGAATGTTACAGATTTCAATTTTCAGAAGGGTTTAAGAAAAATTAAAAATAACAAATTTAGTCTGTTTATTTTGAAGTTTGAGCTTTTTTAGCTCTTGTTAGTGATTTTATAGGCATTTAGTATTTTAAATATTAATAAAGTTCTTTATATACTCCTGTCTAAAAAAAATAAGCCTCTACCTTAGTTTCTCACATATATATAATCCTACAAGATGAAAGTTGGTTCAACCAAAAGAGAGGAGTTCTGGGGGATATTAGTTGGAAGTCTACAACGTTAGGGATTCGTTTGTTTCTTACTTATACGAAATCCGTTTTATCATCCTGTTCTATGTAATAGGAGACTGGGCATCTACTGCTTACGCTCTGCCCTTTGCTACAGAGTATAATCCGGTACCTGCTATGATTCTGGAAAATTATGGAATATATCATCTTCTGCTTATAAAAGTCGTTTTTGTTTTCCTGTTGTTTTACGCAGCCCCTTTTATAAAACCATCAAAAATAAAATGGGCCTTTACCAAACATCTTATAGAATTCATCGGTGTCTTTGTCACAGCTAACAATCTTATGGTAATCTGGAATGGAAACAGCATTATACAGGCAATCGGGCTGGTTTGATTCCTTCGGAGGATCTTATTCCTTTAGATTCCTATCGGAGACTATAAATTAAGCCTCCCTTTTCCTCTCTTTCTCTTATTTTTCTCTGTTTTATTCATTTTTTTGTTTTTTTCATTTTTCTCTTTCTTTTATTTCTTTCATCTATCTCTGTCCATCATTCATTTTTCTCTTTTGTTTTTCCTTGAAGGTATCCGGAAGTTATTTTTTAAAATTATTTTATGTTAATTATTTTCATTTTAACCGGTATTCCGATTACATTCCAGATAATATTTTTCAGTTGCCCTTTTCCGTTTATTTTTCATTTTAGTTTTTTTTCACTGCCATTTGTTTTTCATTCCATTTGTCTTTCAATTCAGTTTGTTTTTCATTCCGTTTGTGTTTCAATTCAATTTGTGTTTCTGTTTATTCTGTTTACTGTCAGCTGCGATCTTTATTCTGTTTAGCTGGTTTTGTATTCTGCTTATAGGGTCTTCGCATACAGGAAACAGTCATAGTAGTTTTTCCCAATCCTGTGGACTTTTTTCAGAATCCCCTCTTTTTGATACCCACATTTCTGAGCCACACGTTCACTTGCCAGATTTCGGGTATCCATCATAATAACAATTCTCTGCAAATCCAGTTCTTCAAAACCCACTTTTTCCAGCTTCCTTACAGCTCCGGACGCAATCCCGTTCCCCTGATAGGCTCTATCAATGAAATATCCGATTTCCCCAACCCAGGGCCTGTGCTGATCGATCCTGATCCCGCAAGCACCTACGAGTTTTCCGTCAAAAAGAATGGAATAGTTATACTCAAAATTAGCTCTCCTTTTAGCTTCGTTAAGCCGCAAAAAGTATTTTTCTTCCTCAAGTGTTCTTATTGGGAATTCTATAAACTCAAGGTTTGTGTGGCAGATTATCTCAAAAAAGTCTTCGGCGTCAAAGAGTTCCTGAGGACGGATTTTTATTTCGGGCATAGATAAAGATTGAACCTTCCCTATGAAATAGGTTTTCAGGATCTTTTAAGAACAAGGCTGTTTTTATATTACGAAACTTTTGGAAAAAAAGGAAGCTGAAAGGAAGGTGTTGAAAGAAATAAAGTGAAAAGGAAGGAAGCTGAAAAGGAGTTGAAAGAAATAAAGTGGAAAGGAAGGAAGCTAAAAGGAAGGGTTGAAAGAAATGAAGTGAAGCTCCAATTAAAAAACTGTGAATTAAAACAAGATATAAGTACATCTCTAATTAAATAGAGAACTGTGGAACCCAATATCATATCCAGGATCAGAGCAGACCTAACCCTGAGTGTGGATGAGAAGACAAAAAGCAGCTATTCTCGTTTTTTTAAAGAAGAAGTCCACTGCTATGGTGTGAAGTCTTCCGTTGTCGGAAAAATTGCGAAAGATTATTTTAAGGAAATAAAAGAGGAAGAAAAGCAAAAGATATTTACCCTCTCTGAAGAACTCCTTCAGTCCGACTTCTGCGAAGAGGCCTTTATAGCTTTTGAATGGGCCTATCAGTTGAGAGACGATTATTCTGAAGACGATTTTTTTACCTTCGAACGCTGGACCGAAAACTATGTCAACAACTGGGCGAAGTGTGACACCCTCTGCAACCATTCAGTAGGCTCCTTTATCGAAAAATTCCCCGCCTACATAGCAAACCTGAAAAACTGGACGCAGTCGGACAACAGATGGGTAAGGCGTGCAGCCGCAGTAACCCTGGTCCTCCCCGCGAGAAAAGGCGCCTTCCTTGAAGACATCTTTGAAATCTCAGACCTCCTCCTGAAAGACAGAGACGACCTGGTTCAGAAAGGCTATGGCTGGATGCTGAAAGAAGCAAGCAAATCCCACCAGCCAGAAGTTTTCAACTACGTCATGAAAAACAAAAAAGAAATGCCCAGAACAGCTCTCCGCTACGCCATCGAAAAATTCCCGGAAGACCTCAGAGCCAGAGCCATGGAGAAATAAGCTCAAGGGTAAAAAGTCTAAGAAAGAGAGAAAGTCTCAGAAATAGTAATAGAAGATTAAGAGCAGTAAAAGAGATTAGGAAGGCTAAAAGAGAGTGGTAAGCCTAAAAGAGATTGATAAATGTAAAAGAGACCGAGAAAAGCGAAAGAAGGGGAAGAAAATTAGGGAGTAAGGGAGTTTATATAGATACACTACCCCCATAATGCATCTATCTCCTTTTCTCCCAGATTTTCCCATTTCATGTTCCCTATCTTATTCCTGTACTTTTGCCTGCAAGCGGTTTTGCAGGAATTTCCATTTTAGCGGTTTGTCTCTCTTACAAATCTGAGAATGTTTTCACAAGTATTTTGTTCTTTTTGCTCAGTTATAGCAAGGAATTAACATCCAAAAGAATAATAATTATAAAAATCCCCGCCTTCCTGAGATTTTTTACCCCTCAACAGCACCGAAAGCTATCTACTACTCCTGAATATTATCAATTATGAAATAGTGTGAAACTTGTGGGAACAATGTAAAAAGAGAGGAGAGAAATCAGGAAGAAATTTTTATAAAACTTTTTTTCACAAAGGTCTTTCGGAGATTATAGCAAATATTCGCGAGCAAGATCCATTAAAACAAGGATTGAAACCCAGAAAGGATAAGCTGGCAGCAGCAGGTACAACCCTGCATTATTCGCGAGCAAGATCCACTAAAAAAGAATTGAAACTAATTAAACTTTCCAAAATACGGAATCGTATTAACGGCTCTATATTGAATCGAAAAGAAAATTTGATTTTTGTAAGGAAAAGATTGATTAAACGCTATTTTCAAGAAAAATTCACTATATAATTCATTTATAGCGAAATTCTGGCATTATATCGTCTTTTTAGTATGATTGATAATCCATTCTTCTATTTATTGAATTGACATCTCATTTTCTGTTGTAGCTATTTTGACTATAAAATCTATCATTTCTTCATTTGTTGATGTAGATTTATATCCTCCATCCTCAATAATAAAGTTCATAACTTCATAGCCGGTTCTTTTTTTCCCGTTAAAAAACGGATGTTTAGCAACAATTGTATAAACTACTATTGCCGCATTTTGGAAAATGGTACTGGACTCTTTTATCACGTATTCAAACATTAACTCCAGTGTGCCTAAAGAACGTATTGCGGGAGTATAGTCATCTGGATCTTCAAATTTATCGTAATCAATGACCTTTTGATGAACTTTCAAAATCTCGATTAGGCTAATCAAAATATCACTTTCTTCCAAGTGAATCTAAAATCTCTTTATCCTCGACCAGTTTCCGTTCCAACCAGGCATCAAAATCTTTAATATGGGATTCCTTCTTACCCTGAAGTTCTTCTTTTGGAAACATCGGTGTATATCCTCTTTTCTCTTTAACTTCACAAACAAGCCTTTTAATAACAGAGTTATAAGATTCATTGGGTACGATTTTTAATTCATTAAGCAAGTCCTTTACATCTGGATCTATAGCAATTGTAGACATATATTATAATATATTATTATAGGATATATTCATTTACATTCACGCCTTCCAAATTATCGACCTTAATACAGGCTCTATATTAAATCAAAATGAAAATTTGATAGTATCGCAGGGAAAAATCGCGAGCAAGATCCATTAAAACAAGGATTGAAACAGCATTGTTCATTTATACCACCACGGGAGGGTTTGATTCACTAACAAGATCCATTAAAACAAGAAGTGATCTCCTCACAAACATACATTACAAATTATTAAGAACTAGAGAAGTTGACACGGTAAATGTGAAAAGGACAGGTTATTCAAACATCAAAACCCTTTTTCTATTAGTTTAAATTATAAAAGATTGACTATAAATAGAAAGGAAGAGTCAGGGATAATTGGAGGGATAAACACGGAGAAGAAAAAAGGAGCAGGCCCCGAGGAAATAAGCGAAGCCCGCCGGGAATATTTAGCCGATCTTGAGAGAATTAAAGAACTTGATAAAAAATACCCGAGGTTAGCGGAGCCAGACGCCGACGGGATAGACTATGCAGAGGACGACCCCAGGCGCCGATTTATAGCAGTTTCAAGCGGGGCGACGTTCAGGAAGGCCGCACCGTTGATTGAAGCCGAAAAAGCCGAAGCTGACGCCCTGTGGGAAAAAATAACCGGGGGAAATTACACCGAAAAATAACCCCGACATTTATCTCTTTTAAACCCTCTCCTTTTTCATGCTTGTGTTTTTCAACCGGGAAGGCATCAGGCTCCCTTTTGGAGAATATCAGTGCCTTTTTTCGGACCCCAATTATAAGACAATCATCGCAAGCAAGATGCATTGACTGAAAATTAGTCGGATTGTAAAAGTAAAAAGGTTCACATCATACTCTCAATCCTTAAATAATTTAAAACTCCCTTCTGAGAATGTTCTGGTTTGGAGAGGTTCAGGTTGAGGGGAAAACTCTTTAAAAATAGGAAAGAACCGGAAATGTTAAAAAGAATGTTAGAATTATCAGATACTTATTACTGCAGAAAGAAGAAAAGGAGTAAACATATGTCCCCCATAGAAATTGAAGCATCAGTGCTTACATTGTTGGTTTTATGTATATGTTTTGCAGTCTTATTCTACAGCTGCAGGTTTTTTGCCTGGGAATGCCCGAAGGAAAAAATCCCTGAAAAAGGACTTAATTAAGAATCCAGCTTAGCCTGTATTTTTCCGGATATATTTTGCGGCCGGCCCATTCAAATGCAGATTCTTCTAAAACAGAGATAAAACTTCCCCTACAGAATTCCCGAAGAAGAGCTCACGTCTGAAGCTCAAACAGGGGGCAAAAAAGATTCTTATAATGCTCCAGAAACATTGAGTAATTACTCTATTCTCCAGAATAATGAATAAACGTTTTATTGCTCAGAACAATTGAGCAGTTGCTCTATTTCCAAAGCATCAGATAGTTACTTTAGTCTCCAGAGCAGAGCTACTTTACGGGCAGAAAAGCCTTATTATTCTATCCTTATTAAGTTAATGAGCAATGAAAACTCAAAATTTGCTCCTTTGAATATCACTTTTAAGAACATCGTCTTTTATGAATACGTAAGAAAATCGTCTTTTATGAATATTGTAAGAACATCGTCTTTTATGAATATCAGCCTTTAAGGAGCCAGTGAAGTTTCGGAACATGAAATTACTTCTGAAAATATGCTTAAGAAGACCGGGTAAATGAAAGTATC
The DNA here is from genome assembly GCA_964560735.1 of uncultured Methanosarcinales archaeon. Taxonomy (GTDB): domain Archaea; phylum Halobacteriota; class Methanosarcinia; order Methanosarcinales; family Methanosarcinaceae; genus Methanosarcina. The sequence goes on from CAZLNG010000019.1 coordinate 36,671, forward strand.
CTTTTGAAGAAGCTGATCGTAATATTCAGGATTTCGGAATTCGACTCAAAATATAAAAAGATCTTGCAGATGTGCTATTATGAAAATGATAGCAGGGGATACATTAAAATCTATCCGCAGAAGGCTAAATACATAGATAAAATAAAGAAAAGGTATTTTGAGAATGCAAAATTGATGTTTGACCAGCTTGGGTATTTTGCTCCTGTTCCGTGGGAAAAGGCACTGGCAGAGTTTTGCCAGAGAACTCAGGGGACAAACATTGACTGGTGGTTAACCGGAAGCTGTGCTGCCTGTATTAGAGATATAAAGATGAATCCTCATGACGTTGATATCATGACGGATTCCAGATGCGTTGGAGAAATAACTGACGTTTTCTCTAACTATTTAATCGAACCTATTGTTGATACAGGCGGGTGGTTAACTAAAGATTTTGGGGTAATTTTTTTACATTCACGAATAGACATTGCATCTGATCCGCAGGAGGTTCTCGATATTCCAGAACCTGTCGACTGTGGTCCGTATGCAGAACAAAATCTTGAGACCATAGAATGGAACAGTTACGAAATAAGGGTTCCTCCTCTGGAACTGCAGCTGACCGTAAACAAAAAAAGATAGAGGGTGGACAGAGTAAAGCTTATAGAAGATTTTATGAATCAGTAAATTTGAAAAACAGCCACGAGAAAGGCATCCTGTCAAAAAAATAAGATACGCAAGGATCTGTTGCAGGGAACGTTTTTTACTTTATTTAGACTACAGCTCTGATGAGTTTAAAAATGCTTCATACTTAAAGAATAATGCTTCAATGCTTAAAGAATAATGCCACTTACTTAAAGAATAATTAGAAGGAGAGAGGAGCTCATTTATATAGCCCTGTATATTGAGTTGCCAGCCTGGCCCACTGAAGAGAAGATTGCAATCTCGTTTATCTTTCATATTTTACCTTTATTTGTTTATGCTCCGGTCACCGCACCTCACATTTTCGCTATCGGCTTTTTTTCCCCTTCTTTAATCACGCATGCTATGGAAAGTACCGTATACTTGTTTTCTTGGGGATATAGGACTTTAAAAAACATAGTAGGGGTTATTAAATCTTTTCCCTGTTTTTTTATTAGATATTATTTCCCCCGGGTCTTTTATAATATATTATTCTGGATTTTCTTTATTTGTTTAATATTCTTAAATGTAGTCTAATATTGAAAGATAAAAACCTGAGTTTTATATCACAAGCGAAAACCACTACAGAGGATGGAAACAGAATAACAAGAAGTGGAAAAAAGAGGAAGTTAATCGCAATCAATAACCATTGAATAACCGTGAATAACCATAAAATAACCGTAAAATAACCATTGAAAAATGATTAAACCTTAACTTTCCGGCAGCATTCTTACACAAAACAATAAATCAAAAAAAATTAAACGTATCGAAAAAGTTAAAAAAGGATTGATATTATAACCTGCATTTAATACTAAGGGAAACTAAAAGGAGTAGGTAAAAGTGTCACCAGTAGAAGTACAAATGTCAATATGTACATTATTTTTGACGTGTATCTGTGTCATAGCATTGTTCTTCATCTACAAGATTTTCTCCTGGCAAAGCTCAAAATATGGACAGATGAATCCTGATATGAATGCATGGATCTGGGCTATATACCAGTGGCCTGGGAGGAAGAAACTTCACTGAAGCAAAAATTTAGCAATCATTGGAGTCAAGAAAGTTCCTGAGTAAATCCAGAACTATTATTTATCAACCGCTTATTATATGCAACCTTAACGTAGATATTAAATAAATAGAGTGGGCAAGAATAGCTATAGAATTCTTTTTCTAATAATTTTATCTATAATCTACGTTTTTATAAAGTATGGTTCTGAAAAAGAGCCTTTTGAGAGACTCAAAAATTGGTTTAATGCAGATAAGAAGACTAGCAAGATTATCAGATGCCAGAAATCAATCCAGAATATAAGGAAAGCTTAATCTGAAGAGATAAAAATTGATTATAAATTGCAAATAAAGTTAATATAATCAGAAATATGGCTAAAATCTGAGCTAAAGGAAATTAAAGAAGCTAAAAGAAGCTATCGATGTATAATTAAACCAATCACCTAGGCAGATCAGGGTTCGAAAGCAGAATTTACTAAAGAAACAATTGGAACTGGATTGAGCTTTTATATTTAAAATATTACGCATTTTTTGAAAGCTAATGAAGATCTGACAGGTAAAAAGTAAATGGGGGATTACGATTGGCTTCCTGATCTCATTAATCGTATTTGTAATCTTTGTGTCCCACTTATATTTGTGAAAAAATTAATTGATGCAGACAGTAAAATTACCACAATAATAAGGTGTCAGAAATCAATTCAATCTATCAAGGAAAACAAAATACAAAGGATACATAGTTTACGATTCTAAACTGGAAGAAACACTAAGAATACTGGAAACTGATTTACGACATAAATTAAAAGAAGCTAAAAGAAGAAAGAAATCTTTCTCGCCGGGAACTATTTATCCTGTTCCAAACCATCCGATCAATACTCATTCGGACTCAAATCATCCAGATAATGCTGACTTTGAATTAAACCAGATTATTGATACCGATTTTGCCTTCCCGGACTCAATCAGCGGATTTGATTACTAACTGACAAAAAAGAAAGAATAATGTCACTTTTTTGAATTTTGTAATTTAGTAGATTATTTCCGTGCCATCTTACAGAACCGAACATATTTGGAAAGATGCCAGTCTATTTTAATTGATACTTTTTATCAGCGAGAAACAACAACTGGAAATTGAAACATTACATATATACCTGTGTATTCCAATACGTATAAATGTTCAAAAACAGCATCAATCAAAACAGTAATTTAAATTTATTAATTAAGACAAATTATCGTTTATTTTAAAAATAGGAGAGGGTCAAAACTGGATACTCCAAAAATTAAAAATGCAGTTAGAAAGTTCAGTGATTTGATAGAAAGAAACAAGGATTTTCGGGCTTACTCAGATTTTAAAGAAGGAATTAATGAAGGTTTGGAGATAGCGAAAGATGCCTTCGAAGAAAATGCAGAAAAATTTAATTTATCCGACCCAGGTGAAGCCCGAGACTCAAAAATACAGAGCTTACAGAATGGATTTAATCTGCTCATAGACTCCATAGAGATTACAAAAAAACCAAATTATTCGGAGGATCAGCTGGAAGGGGTATATAAAGGGCTTGAAAGATCCAAAGAATTGTTTGGAGATTTTATAAAAGAATATATTTAAGAAAGTACACACAAAAGATAAAATATACATAATTTTACTAAATTTCAATAACTGGGTATAAATATAATCAAGACTTGTTGCCCTGTTAGCATGACTCGATAAAAAATAAAGAGGAAGGCAGATGGATTAAGTAATGTATAGTTAAGTAGTGGAAAGTTGTGTTGTTAGAGAGTAAAGTAGTGACTGTTAAGTTAGTAGAGAGTAAAGTAGTAGATCGTTAGGTTGGTAGAGAGTTAAGTATTGAACATTTAAGCAAGGGATAGTCAGACATTTTGAGAGTTCACCTATCGTTAATAGTCATTTCTCTGATTTCTAAAAGTTCGCACAGCCTATTTAAAGAATACTTCTTTTCATGCAACATAAATTCCAGTTTAGTAACTTCTGTTTCAAGCTGCTCAATTTCTGTTTTTAATTTCAGAATCTGCTCTTTAATAAGATCGCTACTCTGTATCATGCCCGCCCAACCCGGTGTATTATACCATTACAATTACGCTTTTTTTAGATATAAATCAAATACATTTTAAATTTTTGAGATTAATTAACGATTTTGATTCAATATACACTTATACGTCTATAAACATTGAAGTTAAGATTAAAATAATGGAATCCTGCAGCAGGTACATTTAGCAGCGGTACAGGTCTTTACTGAGAGCATTACTCCAGTTTCAGTCCATTAAATAGTATTACTCTATTGGGAGCACAGTTTGCTGCAATAAAGAATCCCTGGTAAAAAGAAGATACAAAAAAACGCAAAAACAATCCACAAAAAGAAAATACGAATTCTAAGAAAATTTTATAAGATAAAAAATCGATGCACAGGATATTTTTGAGAAAAAAGGCAAAGTGAGCCCTTTATGGAAATAAGAGGCCTGATAGTGTTGAAATCAGACTATAGAGATATTAGGGCCGCTTAATCGCTTCATAACCGGGCCACTTAACATTGATGTTACGAGTGCAGTAATTATTAGAGCCACAAATACCCGGTCATCAATGAGTCCAGCATCCTTGGCTACAGTAGCCAGGATCATCTCCATGGCTCCCCTGGCGTTCATACCAAATCCTATTGCAACCGACTGCCTTAGAGGCATCTTACTGATCACCAGACCAAGAGTCACTCCGAGTACCTTACCCAGACATGCAATAACAAGAACTACTAACACCAGGACAGGGTCAAACGATCCGACGAAATTAGCCCTTAATCCGATTGAAACAAAATAGAGTGGAGAGAAAAAATACATAACGAACTGATAGATCATCTCATGCGCCTCGTCGCGTACCTCCAGGTTCTGGGAAAATGCCAGGCCAACCAGAAATGCACCGAAAACAGCGTGTATCCCGATCAATTCAGCACAGGCCGCAGCCAACAATATGAGAACTGTCGTTATTCCAAGGAATGACCCTGGCCAGGGAAGATGTAACCTGAACAACTTTTGAGCCTTCCGGGCAAGGAACCTGCCTATAGTAAGCATGAAAACGAACAGTAAAATAACCAGAATGAAAGTCATGTATGGAGGAATATTCATTATGCTCTCATGCGCAAAATTGCTTAAAATAAAAGCAAATAGTGACCAACCCACGAGATCATCAATAGTTGCAGCTCCAGTAATGATCATTCCCAGATCGGTTTTCATAAGGTTAAGGTCCATTAAGGTTCTTGCAATTACAGGCAAGGCAGATATAGACAGGGCAGTGCCCATAAACATCGCAAAAAACAATATTCCTCCCTTGAAATGCTCTCCCCACAAATCCGGGAAGAAAACGACCATTCCGAAACCCATTATAAATGGTATTGCAATGCCCATCGAGCTTGCCCAGGCTATATTACACTCCTTCTCCTGATAATACTCAGGTTCATCTCCAGACCTGCAGCGAATAAAAAGAAAAGCATACAAATCTGGATTAAACCGTCCCTGCCTTGAAAAGTGGCTCCAGAAGCTGGAAATAACAAGTTATAGGTATCTGGACTGACCCATCCCCATACAGTTGGGCCTAAAATGATGCCGCCGAAAAGTTCACCCAGGACCGAAGGAAAGCGAAGTATACTCATTATATGGCCGCATAATAGCGCCATAAAAAGCATAACAGCGATCTCCAGGAAAAAGATTACCATATCAGTCGGAGCCATAAAATCTCACATCAATTTTTATACATTTAGCCTGTACCGAAAATGATATCGCTAAAGTCGTCACAAATTGCTTCTAAATTGTTAAGAAAATGTTTTACGTCCACGGGTTTGCCCGAAATACAAATCCCACAGATTTGTTTGAGATATAAAGATAGCCGTACAATAGACGTATGATAGGCCGCTTATGGATAATTATATAATATTAAATCATTGATCGCGGTAAAGGAATTTTCTTACCACTATAATTGAAGATCCTAAAGCACTGGAGAGGGATAAAAATGGCATCTGTTGAAACAACAGAGAGGTTGGGACGGAATCTGGGCTTTTTCTCAACCTTCGCAATAGGTACCGGGACAATGATTGGAGCCGGAATATTCATTCTGCCTGGACTCGCAATAGCCAATGCAGGCTCTGGAGCAATAATCGCTTTTCTCCTTGGAGGGCTGATCTCAATAGCAACAGCGATTAGCATGGCAGAACTGGCAACAGGCATGCCTGTGGCAGGCGGTAGTTACTACTACATAAGCAGGACAATGGGAGCTGAGCTTGGTTCGGTAATTGGGCTCGGTTCCTGGCTCGCATTAATATTCAAAGGTACTTTTGCACTCATAGGGCTTGCAGAGTATGTACAGGTGTTCTATCCTCTTCCCCTCTATTTTGTAGCCGCTGCCTCAGGCCTGATTCTCTTAGCGATTAATTATCGAGGTGCAAAAAGCAGTGGTTCACTGCAAAATTTTATTGTAATTATTTTACTGATAATCCTGGCCCTATTCATAGCCAAAGCTTCCTTTATGGTTGATCCGGGCAATTTTGTCCCTGTAGCATCTCATGGAATAATATCGATAATCACCACAGCAGGAGTAATTTTCATATCCTACCTGGGCCTCGCAGAGGTTGCAGCGGTTTCTGAGGAAGTAAAGAACCCCTCAAAAAATCTTCCAAGAGCGTTTATTGCATCAGCAGTTGTAGTAACCCTGTTCTATGTTGGCATAATGGCTGTAGTTGTCGGACTATCGGACCCTGAAAGAACAATAAATACAGTTACCCCCCTGGCAGACATAGCAGGCTTTTTGGCAGGAGATTTCGGGAGAATCCTTATAGCACTTGGAGCCCTGCTTGCTACGCTTTCTACAGCCAATGGCGCTATACTGTCTTCATCAAGATTTCCTTTTGCCATGAGCAGAGATGCGTTGATGCCAGAATGGTTTGTTACGATCCACAAAAAGTTTGAGACCCCTCACAATGCAATCCTTGTCACCGGCACTGTAATGGTTCTGCTGTTATTTTTGTTTGACATAGAGGAACTGGCAAGGCTGGGAGGGGCTTTCAATATTTTGATCTTTATCCTGTTGAATGCAGCAGTAGTAATCCTCAGAAAAAGAACTTTACCCGGATATGAACCTACATTCCTTGATCCTCTTTTTCCATTCACCCAATTATTTGGGATCATTGGGAGTATAATATTGCTTCCGTTTCTTGGCGGCTTGCCTCTCATCTTTACCTTAATAATGATTTTTGTTGGAGTGGGATGGTATTCGTACTATGGGAAAGGCAAAGCTGTGCCGGAATATAATCTGTTTGATCTGCTGGAAAATAACGTCGAGAAAAAGAGCAATGAACCGGCATCCATGGTAAAAGTACTGGTGCCCATTTCCAATGCTATGCATGAACGCGATCTCCTGAAGCTGGCAGACACTCTGGGAAGTGAGATAATTTGCCTCCACGTAATTGAAGTCCCGGATCAAACAACGTTAAAGGTAGCACAGGAAGCGTATCATGAAAAGAAGATAGAGATAAGCTCACGTCTCAAAGAAGAGTTCGAACGCTATCCTCTACTCCCGGGGCACAAAAGAGAATATATCGTGGCCTTTGACCACAGTATATCAAATTCAATAATCGAACAGGCTGAGATAGAAAATGCAGATATGATTATAATGGGCTGGAACGAATCAAAAAGATTCCCCTACCCATTCGGAGAAGTGACTAATGAAGTTCTCCAGTCATCAAAAAGCCAGATTGCTTTGTTAAAAGGTCATCTGCCTGATAAGATCAAGAAAATCCTTGTAGCATACAACGGAAAGGAAAATTCGATACAGGGACTGGCTCTGGCAAAGAAATTGGCCATAAACTCGGGAGCTACAATCGAAATTATTAGTGTTGTAAGCCCTGATGAGGAAGAGGAGGAGAAAGATAAAATTGTAAGAGAACTCGACAGTCTGGTCAAAAGTATAACTTTGACACCAGGCAGCTTCAAAGTTCTTGAGAAATATTCCATAGAAGATGCCATACTTGATGCGTCAGGTGATAGTGATCTGACAATTATTGGCGATTCCAGTGAGAGATTTAAAATCTCGTTCCTTGGAACTCTGTCGCAGAGAGTTGCCAGACATTCCAAAAAACCCATCCTGATAGTTAAGAAATCAAAACCAATATCAAAAGAGAGTCTGAATTATCTGTTAAAAAAACATCTCAGAAAACTATATATAAAAACCCGGACGGGGAGAGATTGAATACAGGTAGATGGAGAAAAAGAAGTAAATTGTGAACTGCTGGTTTGGATAACCAATAATTAGTCAGATAAGAGCGGGATTGCAAAAAATAAACATGTGAGGTATAGGACATGACTTCTGGATATGTTAACCTTGGAGATGGAAAACTCTATTATGAAATGAAGGGAGAAGGAGAAGCAATTGTGCTCTGTCATGCTGGTTTTGTTGACAGCCGCATGTGGGACAGGCAATGGGAGGACTTTTCACAACACTATCGTGTTCTTCGCTTTGATATGCGTGGATTCGGGAAATCCGATCCTGCCATAACTCCGGTATCTCGCCGCCAGGACCTATACAATCTGCTGCATGAACTTGGCATCGAAAAAGCACATGTGCTGGGTTGCTCTATGGGCGGGGAAATTGCAATCGATTTTACGCTTGAACATCCGGAGATGGTATCGTCACTGATAATTGTCAGCGGGACTCCCGGTGGCTTTGAAATGCAGGGCGAGCCACCATCCCAGCTAATAGAAATGCTGCAGGCACTTGAGCAGGGAGATCTGGAAAGAGTTAGTGAACTGCAGATCCGGCTCTGGGTTGATGGAATTTATCGTCAGCCAGAACAGGTAGACCCTCGTGTCCGCAAGATTGCAGCTGAGATGAATCGGATTGCAGTAGAAAACAAGACATGGGCCAGAGCCGATGCTAACCCCCTCAATCCGCTAAACCCTCCGGCTGTTGAGAGGCTGGCTGAGATTGAGGTTCCTGTATTGGTTCTCGCTGGCTCGCTGGACCATCCTGAAGTCCTCAGAGCTGCTGACGTGCTGGAAAAAGAAATCAGAAATGCAAAAAAGGTTATTCTGGAAGATAGTGCTCATGTGCCAAATATGGAAAAATCCGCCGAATTTAACAGGATTGTGCTGGATTTCTTAAACTAGAATTTCAATATAAAATAATTAATCTTTTTTTATATAAACGAGACTTTTTGTGTGCAAATGCAACTATTTAAGCACGATTATTATGGGCAGGAAGTCCACATGTAGACTGACAGCTATCATTTTTGGATTCAGGAGAAAATACGAAAAAATATAATCAGTATTAAATATGGGCACAACTGAATTTACTATCAGTTATACTCTGAAATTAGCTATAATCTGAAATTAAGCTACAATCTGAAATTAAACTACACTCTAAAATTGTGTCCTTTTTCTTATCTGACCCGAATGTTCAGAAAGTAAGGAAAAGGCTCTAAGTAAACCGATTCCAATTAAACCGGTTTCAATCAAACCGATTCCAAGCAAGCCGATTCAAAGCAAACTTTATCTGAGATGAAAATATCTTATAAGAGGATAGCAATGCAACAGTATAAATTAAAACGAGGCTTTAAACCTGAGATTGACAGGATCTACTCGGTAATGCAGGAAACCTTTCCCGCGGAAATCTCCAGAAACGGAGAATACCTTGAGACATCCTATGGAGCTATGTCAAAGATAAAGGTCTGGATCGAAAACAAAATGATGTGTGTGGATACCGTTTCCGACAAAACAGTAACAAACGACGAGATCGTTATACAGACCAATAAAGCTTTCCGGGATTTCCTTCTCAAGGCTACGGGATACACTGCAAAAGAACGAATTAAAAATGCCAAAAAGGAAGTCGGAGAAGAGTAAAACTCCTGACTGCCCATTCTTATTTTAATTATGTCATCGCCGACAGCCCCACCCGGAGGTGTCTTTTTGAACACGGATTTTCTGGAAAAACTGAAGAGCTTTGAGATCCCCACCTGCCTCCGCGTCTGTTGTGGGACCGACGGCTCAGTGACCTTTCTCTTGGAGATAATGACAAGAAACCCTGTAACTGTTACGACCGAGTCCCAGTACACAGTTAAAGCCGATAAAGAAATGGCTGCTCTTCTGGAAATAGAAGAAGGCAGTGAAATAAATGACCGAGTGGTCAGGCTTTCTGCAGGAGGCACGGTTTTCGTGCAGGCAAGGTCCCTCTCTCCCCTGGGGCGTATGCCCGAAACCATGAAGGAACAGCTTATGCGGGCGGACATCCCAATAGGCAGGATCCTGCGCAGCCACAACCTCGAGACCAGGCGCGACATGGGCGAACTCGAAATCCTGGAAGGAGAGCCCACTTTCGACGGAATCCCGGTCCTTTCCCGCTCCTACAAAATAGTCCACAACAACCATGTCCTGATGTGGATCAACGAGCGCTTCCCCATAGATAAACGCTGGAGATTGTAAATAGAAAAACAAATAATAGAATTTATTTAGTAATTATATCCTTTTTTAGACTGGATATTTCTATTTTTTTAGAATATATTTACACATCTGCCAGCAGTGGAGGCATATTTTTCCCCAGTATTCCGTGTCACTCGAAAGCTTTATATCTCTGCTGTGATATTTTGGAGATGCTCTTTGAGCAACAGTGCCTTGGTGGCTTAGGGGTATAGCGCGTCCTTGGTAAGGACGAGGTCGCGGGTTCAAATCCCGCCCGAGGCTT
>CAZLNG010000020.1:0-46454 GCA_964560735.1 uncultured Methanosarcinales archaeon
AGATATGATTAAGTTATACTTCTCTCAATAAGCGAAAGCCAAGATTGCTGAAGCGGCTCTCAGAACCGCGTTTAAAGCGACTGGATGAACGGCAGAGCTCGGCATTACAAAACCAGCTGCCTCCGCGAGAGACCCTATCCAGGCTGTCTCCATCTTTCCATACACTTCCGTCTGAAGGAGAATAATTAAAGTCTTCATGCCACATGTCCTGCACCCATTCCCATACGCTCCCATGCGTATCATAAAGTCCCCATGAATTAGGTTTTTTCTGGCCAATAGAATGAGTTTTACTACCTGAGTTTTCAGCGTACCAGGCATACTCATTCAGTTTTGATTCAGAGTCACCAAAATAGTACTTTGTTTGTGTCCCGGCTCTGCATGCATATTCCCATTCAGCTTCAGAAGGCAGACGGTATTTATCAGTGCTTTCTTTTTCGTTCAATCTCCTAACAAATTCCTGGACCTGATTCCAGGAAACCATCTCTACAGGACGGGAATCACCCTTGAAGTGTGAAGGGTTATTTCCCATTATCCTCTTCCATTGTTTTTGCGTGACCGGAGATCTACCCATGTAAAAAGGGTTTCTAATTGTCACTTTGTGGACCAGAGATTTGTAACCTGAGCTGTCTTTATCTTCAGGATTTGAGCCCATATTAAATTCGCCGGCTGGAATAAGTATAAATTCCATATCTGTAGAAGAGCTGGTAAAAATATTATAAAGTTCTGAGCTACTAACCTCTGCCTGGACATATGAGTCCTCAGTTTCTCCCTTTTTCAGATAGCTCCGAACTCCGTTAATGTAATTCCTAAAACTAGGTTTGCTTCCCACAAGATCTTCTCCCCACAGTTCTTGTTTTTGTCGATTTCTATAATTCTTATTGTTCTTCAGTTTTTATAATTCTTCAATCTTTCAAAGCATAATAAGCATAATTATAGACGTGTCGTTATTTAAGAATAAAACAATTTTAGAAAATCACAGTTTTGAAGAAGTCAGAGAACCAAAATTAAAATATGACATAATTTATCTTAGGGAACTCCAAATCAAATTCCTGAATAAATACCTAAATGAAATCCCAAACTAAATCCCTGATTAAATCCCAAATTTAATCCCAAATTTAATCCATGACTAGATTCATATTTAGATATCTGGATTAAAACCCCAAATTAGATTCAAAAACCCAGAAAGCTTTGAAACTATGGACAGTAGAACCGCCCGTTTTTTGAAATCCCGTTTTCAGAACTATTACAAAAATGCCGAGATAGGCCTACCTGACCACCTGCCTAACAGAGAATGGGCCTTTATATTCTATGACGACATGCCTGAAAAAATGATGCACAGGCACAAGTCCTTTGGCTCGTCCGGTGAAGCTCTTGACTACCTTTATGGAATGGCTCCTGCGCATGTTTATAATTCGGTTGCTTATTACGAATACCCTGATGCAAAGAAGATGAATGAGAAAAATTGGCTTGGGGCAGAACTGATTTTTGACCTTGATGCAGACCACCTTCCAAATGCTCCCAGGAATTACGCAGATATGCTTGAGCTTGTAAAGAAGGAAGCTTTCAAGCTTATGGATTTTCTACTTGATGATTTCGGGTTTTCGGAGCAGGAAATTGAACTTGTTTTTTCCGGAGGGAGAGGGTACCATTTTCACATTCTGAGCCCTAAGGTGGTGGCCCTTGGGAGTGCTGAGAGAAGGGAAATAGTGAATTACATCAGCGGCAAAGATCTTGATTTCAAATATTTTTTCAGGGAAGTTGCAATGGATGGGGATTTTGGAGCTGGGTCAAAAACTTTTAAAGGAATGAAGAATGTGCCTTTGAAATGCACGCTTGTTGGTTATGATTCAGGCTGGGGAAAGAGAATTGCAGTTTACCTTACGGATTATATGAAATCCGAATGTCAAAAAAGATACAAAAAAGATATGTTCCCTGAGCTTCGCAGGCATGATAAAGTTGGGGATACAACAATAAAAAAGTTGATCAATATTACGAATAGCGAAAATGGTTTAAAGGACATCCTGGAGAAAGGAAGGCTGGACTTTGACGTCAGAAACTTTAAGGATATTGCTGCCTATTTTATGCAGGAAACATTAGAGGATTTCCTGCACAGATTTGGAGCCAGTGTTGATGAACCTGTAACTGCAGACATCAAACGTTTGATCAGGGTGCCGGGCTCCCTGCACGGTGGATCCGGGATGCTGGTAAAAAAACTTGCTTTATCCGAGTTAGAGAAGTTTGACCCGCTTAATGATGCCATTGTCTTTGGTGAGAGGCCGGTAAAGATAACTGTTTCAAAGCCTTTTTCGGTGCAATTAAAGGGCAACGACTTAAGAATAGAGGAAGGCACACAGGAAATTCCGGAGTATGCAGCAGTGTATTTGATTTGTAGAGGTGTCGCAGAGTATGGATATAGAAGAAATCAGCCAAACCCTTTATAAAGAAAAAAACCAGACGATAAAGATTATTCCGGCTGATTTTTACCTGGAAGCTGAGAAATATATCCGGGAACTTGAAGGAGAAGTTAAAAAAATAAACAATCCCCGATCCCCGGAATCCAGGATGCTCCATGATGAGCATGAAAGAGCGCTTTCCGATCTTGAAACTATTTTCATGAAGAGGATAGGAAAGGTTATTACCAGGGCAACTATTCAGTCTCATGCAGACAAACCCATTGCAAAGGATATCGAAAAGCTGCTTCCTGCAGAAAAAAGGCTTTATGACCTTGTACTGCAGGGAATCGAGGCCGCAAAAATAGAGCTTCTGGGGCCAATTCTATACCCGGAATCCGGAAAAATCGCAGTCTGGCCCGAAATTGGAGGAATTAAGCAGCTTTCTGTTCTCGTTCAGGGTGGGGATGAGGCTAAAATTGGGGGGAAAATCATTGTGACAGCAGCCGGAAACGAAACAGAATCCGAACCAGGCAAAAATAATATAAATGAGGGGTACGTTGTTGTCCGAATACTAAAGGATCTGCCGACCTTCACAGGCGCAGACGGCAGGAATTATACGGTCAGTGCCGAAGAAGTAGTTGTTTTGCCGCAACTCAATGCAGCGGGGCTGATAAAGCGAAATGCAGCTAAACTGATTGCTGGACAGGAAAATCCACAAAAAAATTAATTCCTGAAGTTTACAGCCGGTTTTAGCTTGAGGGAAAAAGTCCTGAATTCAGGGACTCTGCACATGCTGAGTTCATGCATAATAGCAGGAAAGTCTATCAGGCTAATAGTATGAGTTATATATGTGTAGCTATATTTGTGTACCTTAACCTTGTTAGCGTGCTCTGACTTCATCGCCGATATGCAGGACTGCCAATCATCATATCGAGTGAAAAGAAGTTTGAAAATTTCAAGTTCATCTAATCAAAGGCTTCCCAAATAAACTTCCCAGAAAAATAAAACGCCGTACGTAACGCCATACGTACATTCAAAACTATATAATACGATGCCTTTCCGCAAAAGCCGGAGAAGGCAACTACAATACCCATAATCATCAAAAAGGTGTAAAGAATGAAAATTCCAAAGCGACTCAGAACTTACTGTCCTTCCTGTAAGACCCATCAGGAAATCGTTGTTGAAAGGGTCAAGAAGGGCCAGGCTTCATCCATGACCCATATTGCAAGACAGAAGAAAAGACAGCAGGGAATAGGGAACAGTGGAAAATTCTCCAAGGTGCCTGGTGGCGATAAGCCGACAAAACGCATCTGGCTCAGATACCGCTGTACAGTATGCAAGAAAGCCTACCAGCCGCCTGCATTCAGAGCAAAAAAATTCGAATTTAAGGAGTAAGATAAAATGGTAGACTATATCCAGAGGCCAAAGAGCAGGTTCCTGCGCGTAAAGTGCAACGACTGCGAAAACGAACAGATCATATTCGGAAGTGCCAGCCGTAAAATTACCTGCGTTGTCTGTGGAAGGACCCTTGCAGAGCCGACCGGTGGAAAATCAACGATCACCACTCACATTCTAGAAGTGCTTGAATAACCGGACTGGTAAAAGCGCTTTATAGATGTAGAGTCATATTAATAACAAATAAAATTTGAGAAGTGGTACGAATGGGAAACGATAACTGGCCCGAAGTCGGAGAGTTTGTTGTCTGTACTGTAAAGAATGTAACGGATTTCGGAGCCTATGTCGAGCTTGAGGAGTTCGGAGGAAGGGAAGGTTTCATCCATATCTCTGAAATTAAAGCAGGCTGGGTCAAGTACGTCAGAGACTATATAAGAGAAGGACAGAAAGTTGTCTGCAAGGTTCTGAACGTGGACCCCTCCCGCGGCCACATCGACCTTTCATTGAAAGACGTGAACGAGCACCAGCGGCGCGCTAAAATCCAGGAATGGAAAAATGAGCAAAAAGCCGCAAAGTGGCTCCAATTCGTGGCTGAAGAGACGAAGACCGATGAAGATAACGTAAAAGCGCTGCATGAAAAACTCGTAGAAGAGTTCGGAAGCGCGTATTCTGCTTTTGAAGAAGCTGCTATCGAAGGGGAAAAAGCCTTTAAAGGACTCAAAGTAAATAAAAAGTACTTAAAGAGCATAGTCAAGATAGCAGGCGAAAACATTAAGCTGCCCTTTGTAGACATTGCCGGGTATGTAGACCTGACCTGTAACCTGCCAAACGGCGTTGAGGTCATAAAGCAAGCCCTCAGTGCTGCAAACTCTGTCAGCGAAGTAGATGGAAAGGATATCAGGCTCGAAGTAAGTTACACAGGGGCTCCGAGATACAGAATCAAGGTCATAGCCCCCGATTATAAGAAAGCCGAATCAGTCCTGAAAAAGTCTGCCCAGACTGCAGTAGATACCATTGCCAAGCTTGGCGGACATGGGACCTTTAAGAGGCACATCGAATCAGTAAAGGCGTGATGCCCTTTGGGACAAAAGATCCGCAAGTGTAAAAATTGCGGCGGGTACACATTAAGGGAAAAATGTCCGGTCTGTGGGGGAGATACCTTACCTGCAGTCCCGGCCCGCTTTTCTCCTCTGGACCCTTATGGTAGGTACCGCAGGATGGCAAAGAAAGGATAATGATTTTTATGCAACAAAGTAAACTTGTCCATCTGAAAGAGAATCTTGAACTCAACAAACCCATACTTGTAGTCGGCCTCCCAGGAGTAGGACTCGTAGGCAAGCTGGTCGCAGAGCACCTTATAGATGAGCTTCATGCCGAGAAAGTTATGGAAGTTTATTCTCCACATTTTCCACCTCAGGTTTTGGTCAATAAAGACTGTACTGTTCGACCTGTAAGCAATACAATATATTACGTAAAAGCAAACGGTAATGACATCCTTTTCCTTGTAGGGGACCATCAGAGTACTACCTCGCAGGGGCATTATGAACTCTGTTCTCTTTACCTCGATATTGCAGAGGAGCTTGGAGTTCAAAGAATTTACACGCTGGGAGGTTACCCCACAGGTAAACTGACCTGCGAAGAAACAGTTCTTGGAGTCGCCAACAGTACGAAATTGATTGAGGAAATCAAGAACTACGGGGTAGAATTCAGGGAATCAGAGCCAAGTGGAGGAATTGTAGGAGCTTCGGGCCTTCTTGTGGCTTTCAGCCAGATGAGAGGCATTGATGCCGCATGCCTTATGGGCATGACTCCCGGATATCTTATGGACCCTAAAAGTGCCCAGTCCCTTTTAAGAGTGCTCTGTAAGATGTTCCAGATAGAAGTGAATATGGACTCCCTTCAGAAAAAAGCCGAGGAAATGGAAAGTATCCTGGAGAAACTGAAGGAAAAAGAAGAGCAGCAAACCATCCAGGAGATCAAACCTACTGATGAAGATTTGCGTTATATTGGATGATACTGCGATTGGATACTGTGATTAAATACTTGTTTAACAATTAGGCAAATAAGTTTTTCTAAAAGCACTCCGGTAAAGGGAAGGAAATGAAAGTCAATACAGACCTCCATCTCCACTCAAAGTACTCCATGGCATCTTCCAGAAAGATGGAACTGCCAACAATTGCCAGGGAGGCTTCAAAAAAAGGGATGGAACTAATCGGGACTGCAGACTGCACTCATCCGAAGTGGCTTGAGGAAATTAAAAAAGCCTCCACTTCAGATGAAGAAATCCGGATTGATAATATTTATTTTATCCCTACTACCGAAATAGAAGATAGCAAACGCGTGCATCACCTTCTAATTTTACCCTCTATTTCGAAAGCCGAAGAGCTGGCAGAACGTATCTCACCTTTTGGAAACCTTGAAGCAGACGGCCGCCCCAGTGTCAGACTGGAAGGCAGTGAAATAGCAGAAATTGCAAAAGATCTGGGAGCCCTTATCGGCCCCTGTCATGCTTTTACCCCCTGGACAGCTCTTTACGGTTACCATGACAGCCTGAAAAGCTGCTACGGGGATATGACGGATTATATTTCTTTTATTGAACTAGGCCTGAGCGCAGACAGCGATTATGCAGACAGAATAAAAGAACTGCACCGCCTGACTTTTCTTTCAAATTCCGATGCCCATTCCCCTTCAACGAATAAACTGGCAAGAGAGTTTACTCAGTTTGAAGTCCCTGAGATTACTTTTGAAGGCTTAAAAAAGGCCATTCTGAGAGAACAGGGATACAGGGCTACCCTGAACGTAGGATTCTTCCCTCAAGAAGGCAAATACAACCAATCAGCATGTATTAAGTGTTTTACTCAATATCCTCTACCTGAAGCAGTTGAGAATAAGTGGCGCTGCCCGATTTGTGGAGGCACTATAAAAAAAGGAGTTTTCGACCGGGTTAATGAGCTTGCAGATTTCAAAGAACCCAGACACCCGGAACACCGTCCTCCTTATCTTCACCTGATTCCTCTTGCAGAGATAATCCAGATGGCCCTCGGACATGCAGGCGTCCAGACAAAAGGCGTGCAGACCGCCTGGAATACGCTTGTAGAACGTTTCGGAAACGAGGTCGAAGCCCTCATATATGCAGAGCCTGAAGCCCTTACAATAGTGGAGGATCGAATAGTAAATGCGATCCTGGCCTTCAGGAAAGGTAATGTTACAATCCATCCCGGAGGAGGAGGCCAGTACGGCTGGCTGGAATTACCTGAAAACCTGAAGGAAGAAAAAATCCGGCAAAACGGACAGATATCATTTTCGGATCTGGAAAAGATAGAACCCAGGAAAAAAAGTGCTAAAAAGCCTCGAAAAGAAGCAAAAGAGATAGAAAAAGACAAAAAAGAAACAGACGAAAAAGAGGCAGAAGAAAGTAAACCGGGCAAACCAGAAAATTCAGGCTTAAAAAATTCAATCCCGGAAAATTTAGCCGGCCAGAGTTCACTTTTTGATTTTTGAAAGGCTGGGAATTCGAGGGCTGTTGATAATAAGATATATAAGAGAGAAGGTATATTCACTAATCCTGCATCAGAAGCAGTCTGCATTATAAATTTAAGACAATGTTCAAAAAAATTCTGAAAAAAATTCAAAAACTTAATTACATTATTACATTCAAAGCAAAATGCCCAGGTAGTCTAGCGGTAGGGCGACGGTCTCGAAAACCGTTTCTTCTTTGGGAGAGCGCAGGTTCGAATCCTGCCCTGGGCGCTTCTCTTCTAAATTCCGGCATGTGGAATCGATTTCCTGCCGTTAACTATTTAAAAGAGGAAGGATATTTGAGTATTCTTGTTAAGGGGCTGTGGCCTAGCCCGGCATGGCGATGGGCTCCAGCGGATAAATGATGAACAACGGGTCTACCGAGTCTTTCCCGACGGGGCAGGACAATGAGGAACCGTTGGAGCACTGATAGATGCTCACCAGAAAACTGTGAAAGCAGTTGTTCGGAGATACCCGTCGATCGTGAGTTCGAATCTCACCAGCCCCACCTTTTTTAATTTATCTTTTCTAAATTCCTTTTGCTATTTTCATTTTGCTCTTAAAAGCCCTCAGAACTGTTTTTTACACGATAGCTTTTACAATATCAAGAGAGTAAATAGCAAAAATAAACTGAATTAGTATTCTCACAAATAAAATAGCACGAAAAGAATAAAACAAAGAAAGAATAAAAATAGAGGCAGGAGGACTAGAAATAT
Organism: uncultured Methanosarcinales archaeon; assembly: GCA_964560735.1. GTDB lineage: Archaea > Halobacteriota > Methanosarcinia > Methanosarcinales > Methanosarcinaceae > Methanosarcina. Next base: position 8,024 of record CAZLNG010000020.1, read on the forward strand.
AAAGTCTAACCCTGTTAACCTGCCGTAAATTAATTTTAATATTTCTCTTAATTTTTCGTTTCAGTAATTTCGTTTCAGTAATTTTGTTTCAGTAATTTCACTCAAACACATATGCAGTTCAATCATCGATATTTTTTTATTTCAATTTTCCGAAAGTTATCGAGTATCCAAAACTCTCAACGTTTTTAGGCATAATAGAGAGTTCCCATTTTCCGATTGTACCTGGAACTGTATATGTTTCTACATAGTACACGTTCGAATCCTGATAAGTTATGCTGTCATCCAGTGACCATGCAGGGAAATAGTTCGCTCCAATATTCACATTATTATTCTGAACCAGTTTTGTAGGGGACATGCGAACAGAACGGGAATTACATTTTAGTTTCACTTTAAAAGACGGCTCTTCAGGTTTGGGGGAGACACGCAGTCCCATAGTCTGGTCGTACATATTAGTCGAAACTTCGACTGTTAGCGGGGCATTATTCGTGGTGCTGAAGGTTTTTACGTAGGGAACTGTGGGTTCCTGAATAGCTCTGAGGTACAGACCTAGCTGTGGGTTGAACCCATCACCGGTTTTTCCATTAACATTCATGTCTATGTACCCACCGTACGAACCTGTTGCCTCTTCCGGAACAGGCACCTTAATACTCATGCTGACAACTTCCCCTGCTTTTATAACTGAAGGTGCAGAGATTACCACCGCATCATCAACGAGACCAAATGTATTAGATGATGCCATATCATACATATAACCGGTCAATTTAGGATTGATGGTGATGTCCTCATCTGCCACGTTTTTGATTTTGAGCCTGTATTCGTAATCTTTTCCTGCACTAACAGTATCTGAGAGATAAGTTGTTTGAAGCTCGATTTTCGGAAGAGCCTGAACTGAGATGTCAAACTTCATCGAATTGACATATTCTGCAGAGTTTGGCAGAAGATCATCTGTGAAAGCTATAACTGTTTGATAAGACCCACTTTCTGCATCTCTTGGAACATTCACTTCAACCGTAAATTCCTGGACTGCACCTGCTTCTACTGTTGCGTCTTCTGGGGATATAGTAACCAGGTCTTCAACTACGCCGTCCCCATTATTGAGGAGAGGCACTAATTCAGGCGTTATGGTAAGCGCTTCACTGCCTTCATTCTTGAAACTAACAGTAAAAGTTTCACTGTTTCCTGCCATTAGATAAGTATAATGAGAAGTCGGGCTTATAGTGTGTACAGTTGCACTTTCATCAGGCTCGTCTGAGTTAACTGGTCCTGGTTCAGAGGGATTGTTTTCATAAGTTCCATTTCCATAGGTAACATTCTCAGAGATCAAATTTTCTTGAGGACCTTCCGGTTGAGCACAAGCGGCCTGTACCAGCGCCAGGCAAACCAGAATCCCTAAAAACCGAGATATTACCTTTGTTTTATTGCTTTTGTTCATATTTTTGGCTCCATTCTTTTATTAAGAACACAACCTTTCTAACTGACCCTTTCAGGGCTCTTAACATCTGTCCAGTTACCTCTGTAGGAATATATATCATTAAATTGGGATTATCATTAAATTGGAAAGTAGCAGCATAAAACATCAGCTATCTAAACAAAATATTTGTAACTGGGGGAGAAACAACTTAAAATAAAAAGTTAGAAAGTAGTACATAGGATACACAACATACTATAAAATGTTTATGAGTCTGCAGGCATCTGGATTCAGAAAAGGACAGCCCGAAAAAGAGGATATGAATAATTTTCATAAATAATATTAAAGTTGATTTCTTGAAGTATTTATATCAGTTTCGGAAAAACACTTTTCTTAAAAAGAGAACATTTTATTTCAGAAAGGACATAATTTTTTTATTGGTAAATAAGTTATTTAAAAATTCAGATTAGTTTAATATCAATTTAATTACTTTCACATCCCCCCCAAAAATTAATAACTTTTAGACCCGATTTTTGTATTCACTTAACATCAACAGAGGTTCCCACTTTGAAACGAGAAAAAGAAGAAATAGCTGTCCTTGTAAGAATTACCCCCGAGAAAAGTAAAAAAGATGGAGAGGGACATGCCGTTGGAGTGATTGGAATCACTAAAGAGGGAGAACTTCTGAGACTCTATCCCCTGGGGTTCAGGTATGGAGAAGGGCTGGTTGATTTCAAAAGGAATGACCTGCTTGAGGTCACAGTAACCAGACCTGAGCATGATATAAGGTGGGAAAGCAGAAAGGTCCTTGACTATATGAACATGGAAAAGCCCCTTAAAGAGAGGGAAATGAAGGAACTTATCCTGCCGCTTGCGACTTCTCTTGAGAAACTGAATATAGAAGGAGCCAGTCTTGGAGTTGTAAAACCGGAAATTCTGGATATAGAGATACAGGTAAACAGTATTGAAACTCACGACAGACAGGAATATTTTAACCTCATGGGAGATTTTCTGGAAAAAGGAGAAAGGGCCGGAATGCCTGTAGAGGTCAGGTACGTTTTCAGGTGCGAAGGAGAAGAAACGTGCAGAGGGCATAAACTCTTTCTGCTCGATTGGGAATTCAATGAAACTGTAAGGAATATCCTCAGAGAGGAGCATGAGCCAGAGGGTGTTGAGAAAAAAATAAAAGAATATTTCTTAAACCTGATTCAGGAGAAGGAACTTTACTTTATAATGGGAACGCACTTTACCTATGGAACCTGGATGATCACGGGCCTCTTTTTCCCGGAAAAAGAAGGAAAGCACCAGAGAAGTCTCGCAGGATTTTAAGGACAATTAATGAAATTATACTTAAAAAAGATACACTCAAAAAAGGCATTCAAAAAATACACTTAAAGAAAATGCACTTAAAATTGTAAAAAAGGGTAAAAATCCCTTAAGGCTGATTGTAAAAATTTGTAGAATTCTCATTTACAGGATTCGCAGTTACAGAATTCTCATTTACAGGATTCCCAGTTACAGGATTTTCATCCCTCTAGTTCTTTTGCCAGAAAAGCTTCCAGCCTGTCCATCCCCTCTTTTATATTTTCGATGTTGTTAGCATAGGAGAAACGAAGATAACCTTCTGCTCCGTTTCCGAAATCGATTCCAGGGGTTACGGCAACTCCTGCCTCATTAAGGATGCGGCGGCTCAGTTCAAGAGAATCGTTCCCGTATTTGCGGGCATCTGCAAGGACATAGAAGGCTCCCATTGGCTCTTTTCGAACTTCAAGCCCCATGCCCAGAAGTCTCTTGAGCATATACTGGCGGCGCGTGTTATAGATCTGGACCATCTCTTTGACATGTTCCTGAGGCCCATTAAGGGCTGCAACTCCTGCTTCCTGCACAAAAGAGTTGGCACAGATGAAAAAGTTCTGGTGGATCTTCTGGATAGCACGGACACATTCTGGAGGACAGATAATGTAGCCTAACCTCCAGCCGGTCATTGCATATAATTTGGAGAAACCGTTGAGGACAAAAGCATTCTTCGTATATTCCAGAATGCTGTGATCTTCTCCGCTGTATATGAGGCCCTGGTAAATTTCATCAGAAATAATAGGTATGCCCTTCTCATCTGCTATTGCAGCAAGGCCCTGCAGGCTTTCCGAAGACATAATATGTCCACCCGGGTTTGAAGGGCTGTTGATAAGGATAGCTTTGGTATTGGAGCTCAGACACTGCCTTACGGTTTCCGGTTCAAGAGCAAAGCCGTTTGTCTCATTCGTGTAGACAAAAACCGGAGTTCCGCCCAGATATTTCACGAAATTGGGATAGCAGGCATAGTGAGGATTTGACATGATTACTTCATCCCTCTTTTCAAGCAGAGCCATAAAAACCATCAGAAGAGCAGGGCTTGTTCCCGATGTTACAATAACCTGGCTCGGGCTCAGCTCGACTCCAAACTTCCGGTGATAAGACTCGACGACTGCCTCTCTGAGGGAAAGAGTTCCCTGGCTGTGAGTGTACTTTGTAGCTCCCTGACCAATTGCGGTACATGCAGCTTCACATATATGTGGAGCCGTAGGAAAATCAGGCTCTCCTACTTCGAGATGGATTATGTGTCTTCCTTTAGCTTCCAGAGCCTGGGCGCTTTCCAGCACTTCCATTACATAGAAAGGGGGGATATCTTCGGATTTTTTAGATAGGATCCATTCGGTATTTATAGAGAACATAAAAGACCTTCTGAAAAGCAATTATTGTAAAAGGGGGTTGAGGTAAAAGTAATAACATCACTGAAGTTATATCTGAAACTGCGTATGCTTTCAATATTTAAATATTCTATGGGAAAAAGAGAAGCCAGAACTGAAAAAACCAGAACTAACAGAAAACAAAAAAATTAACAGAAAACAAAAAAATTAACAGAAAACAAAAAAGAACTAATGGGGAACAAAAAAACTGACAGGAAACAAGGAAAAGAACTATGGAAAACAACGGAAACAAAAGAAAAAGTAGTTCCTGATATAAAAAACGATATTAGAAATCTTAATCTTTTGGCATTATTTTTTCGAGAACCTTTACATCCGATTTGTCCCAACCCTGTTCCTTAATTGTCCTTGCAAAGTCACGCTGAAAAGCCTGGAATTGTTCAAGGTTTTCGGGGACAATATTAAGGAAATCATAGTCTCCATATGCTCCTGTAAAGAAAGAAACAACAGTTTCTTCAAATTTCTCCTCTATCCTCTGAGGGTACCAGAACCCATTCTGTGAGAGCAGGACGATATTCGGATCAGGAATAGGGATGTCGTCCGAGTAGATATAAAACCCTATAAAAATCTCTTCTCCATACTTTGAAAGAACAAGCTTCTTATCAAATCCTGGCTTCCAGAGTTTAAGGAACCACTCTCCCTTCAAAAGATCACTTAGCTCTGTAATAATTCCATGAGCTTTTAGAATCTCTTCGGCTACCTGCTGTATTTCAAGGATCACAGTCTTGCGCTGCTCCTCAGGCATCTCGAGGCAGGATTTACAGAGTTCTCCTTCAGGAAAGTCCAAGTGAAGGATATTTATCTCTTCTCCTGATCTCTTCAACTTTTCAGCCTGTTCTTCTTGCTCCCTTCCCGCACCCCGCCGGATTTCAGATATATTCCGTATCTCGATTTCTGGAATTTCTCTCGTAATTAGCACCCCTATGGTATATAGGTGGGAATGCCGATAAATATTGGGTACTTACTCGGACTGAGATTTCTGGACCGGACAATTTTCAGGTACTCAATCCGTTTATCCGGTCAGAAGTTTCCTGAAATTCAGGGATTAAATCTGATTTATCCTTCCAGATGGCTTCCTAAAAGCCTGATTATCTCAATTCAATAGAATCAGATGACGGACTTACATTTTCGAGAACAAAATTTCCGTTTTTGAACACGTCGTTTTCATTTTTAAGACCAGCCCCTGATCCCAGGACGCTTCTTATTCTTTTCGGACGCAAGCCACCAGACTCCGAGATATACGAAAGGAGTATCAAGCAAGGCAAAACCCACTTTAAGAATCCAGAGAGGAAGAATCATATGAAAAACATAGATAGCATCCACTTCAGGGGTCACTTTGTAGAAAGCGAGAAACATGAAAATAATAGAGTCAATTAGCTGAGAAACAATTGTTGAAAGGTTATTTCTGATCCAGAGATACCTGCCTTTTGTTATCTGTTTCCAGAAGTTAAAAGCCCAGATATCGTGATACTGGCTGATAACAAAAGCAGTCATACTTGCAATAATCATGCGTAGAGAGTTTGAAAAAACACTGGTATAAGCCTCATTGCCATAATATGTAGAAGCAGGAGGAAAGCCTGTACTGAAAGAAATGAAAAGAAAAGCAATGCAAAGGGATAAAAAACCAGCATGTACAAAAATGTCTGTGGCCTCTTTTCCCTTAACTTCTTCTACTATATCTGTAATCAGAAAAGTGGGAGGATATCCAAAAATACCTGCTGATGTAACGATCCCGAATATTTCAATCCTCTTACTACCGAGAAGGTTTCCGAGAAGCAAACAGCTAATAAACATAGTGAGTAGAATTTGCATTTTGTAATCTACAGGTTTCATGAATTCTTAGGGTTTTAAATTGGATATTTGAGTTATCAGAGTTTTAAATTGAATATTTAAGTATGATCGAGTGAGATGGGAAAGAATTACCTGTATCTTGCAGCTCTCCGGAAGAGATTTTGAGGAGACCTGTCTACCTCATCGCAAATAATTCTATGAGGAACTGAAGCGGGCAAAATGGAAAATGTCTGATTGTCCGTGCCCCGAAGGCCCCAGGTTTCATCCGTGAGCAGGAAATAGGAGTTATCAAGCCTTACGCCTTTTTCTTTAAGGGACGAGATGACTGATGGATCAGACATGTCTTTTCTGATCTCTTCCGCAGCCTTTATCTGGGTGCCTGGCCCTCCTTTTTTTATGAGATAAAGCCGGTCATCTGAGAGAATTTTTTCCTGAGTGCGGATTACCAGCCTGTAGCAGGTCTTTTTATTTGTAGATAATTTCTCATCCTTCTCCAGATAGAAAACGTTGTGTTCTTTTCGGGCAATATCTGAGAGAATATCTTCTCTTCTCGAATAAGATTCCACATCAAAGGTAGGAATACTCAAGAAGAAGACAGGGAATTTTTTGGAAAGGCTGTCAGCAATTGACTGATTTACCTTTTCTCGAGGGATATACTCAAAGCTGATACTCTGCTCTGGAAATTTCTTTTCAATTTCTTTCCTTTTAGCCTGGAATGACTTTACAGCTTCCGTAGAGTCATTATAAACAATTATATCCCGGTCATCTTCAGAAAAAATTCTGGCCAGTATAATTGCAAAATCCAGAGCTGCAATTTCACAACTCAGGTTGCTTTCAGGAGCATTGGGGACTTTCGTTGTGGACTGGTGGGTCTGCTTGCCGTCCCTGAGCACAGTACAGCCAATATAAGAGTCCTCACTTTCATTATAAGAAGAATCGCAGTAGACCTCAAGCATGTTTACTTTCACCTCTTAGCAAGAGAAATCAATTATGAAGTGAACTTGGGGATAAAAATAAAATCTATAGATAATAGGTAACAATAGAGACAATAAATAATAGTATAGATAATAGGTAACAATATAGTAACATTACGAATTACAACTATTGTTACTCATAAATACGATATTAGAAAAATGTTTTGCATAGTAAGGTAAAAAGAGATTTCTCGATTTCAATTGCAAATTAAAAGAAAAATAACCCTTAGATGAAAAACACAAAGGAAGCAGGAGAAAGTATAAAAAGAAAATAGAAAGCAAAAAAGAAGAAAAAGGAAAAAGAAATGAAAGAGAGAAGAACTGAGATCAGATTATGATTGCAGCTGTCCGTTCATCTTTTTCTTCATCGAAATCAGTGACAAGAGCTTCAGTTGTGAGTACCATACCTGCAATTGAGGCTGCGTTCTGGAGGCCGCTTCTAACTACTTTTGTCGGATCTATAACGCCTGCTTCGAAGAGGTCTTCAAAGACATCTTTCTTTGCGTTGTACCCGAAGAGTTCGCTGGATTCAGCCCTGATAGTTGCAACAACTTCAGCACCTTCTGTTCCTGCGTTAATAGCGATCTGACGCACTGGATCTTCAATGGCTCTCTGGACTATTTTTACGCCCACCTGTCTGTCACCTTCGAGATCCAGGGCATCGAGGATAGCGGCTGCGCGGAAGAGGCTTACTCCACCTCCGGTCACAACACCTTCTTCAACTGCGGCTTTTGTGGCGTTAAGGGCGTCGTCAATCCTCATCTTCTTTTCTTTCAGCTCGGTCTCGGTTGCAGCTCCTACTTTAATCACTGCAACACCGCCTCCTAATTTTGCCTGCCGCTTTTTAAGCTCGGTCTTCCTGTATTCAGTATCAGCAATATTAATCTGGGCTTCTATGATCCGGACTCTCTCATTAATATCTTCTTTACGGCCCCTGCCTTCCACAATAATGGTCTTATGGTCGTCGACAGTAACTTTCCTGGCACTTCCGAGCATGTAGTCGCTGAATTCCTCAAGCTTCATGCCTTTTTCTTCACTTATTACCTGCCCACCTGTCAGAACGGCAATATCCTCAAGCATCTCCTTTCTCTCGTTTCCGAACCCAGGAGCTTTAACTGCGCAAACCCTCAGGGATCCACGGATAATATTTAAGATAAGAGCTGCCTGAGCATCTCCATCGACATCTTCGGCGATGATCAGGAGAGAGCGGCCTTCAGAAGCTACCTTTTCAAGCACAGGAACAATCTGCTTCATGCTGTTGATTTTCTTGTCTGTAATCAGGATATAAGGCTCGTCAAATTCACAGACCATTTTCTCATGCTCCGTTGCCATGTACGGAGAGACAAAACCACGTTCAAACTGCATCCCTTCCACAACATCAAGGCTTGTCTCCATGGTCTTTGAGTCTTCCACAGTGATTACTCCGTTGTATCCGACTCTTTCCATTGCGTCTGCGATCAGATTGCCTATTTCTTCGTCATTATTTGCAGAAATGGTAGCTACCTGTATAATGTTCTCTTTGCCTTTTACCTCTACACTCTTGCTTTTGAGGTAATTAACAACCTTTTCTGTTGCAATCTCGATCCCTTTCTTGACATCTATCGGGTTTGCTCCGGCACTGATGTTTTTCAGGCCTTCTCTTATCATGCTCTGGGCAAGAAGGGTTGCGGTAGTAGTTCCATCTCCGGTGTTATCCTGAGTCTTGGAAGCAACTTCTTTGACAAGTTTAGCCCCCATATTTTCAAATTTGTCGTGAAGCTCTATTTCCTTTGCAATGGTGACCCCATCATTTGTGACAACAGGTTTTGTGCTTTTATCCAGAACTACATAACGGCCCTTTGGCCCGAGAGTTATCTTAACGGTGTTTGCAACTTTATCCACACCATTTAAAAGAGCCTTTCTGGCACTTTCGTCAAACATTATTTGCTTTGAAGCCATTAACATTCACCTTGATTGAGAATATTTTCCTGTTAGGTCTGTATATACCCCTATTCACTGCATAATCCAGAATAGACGTTTCGCAGCATTATTCATTCACAACTGTTGCCAGGATATCCTTAAAGTCGACAAAAAGGTACATTTCCCCATCTAGTTCAATCTCATCTGACTGATATCCCCCATAGATCACAAGATCCCCTTTCTTTAAAGGGAGCTCCTTTCCGTCTTCAAAGGTTCCCACAGCAATAACTATCCCTTCCTTATTCTCTTTTTGTGCAGATTCGGGGATATAGATCCCACCTTTGGTCACTTCTTCTTTCTTCTGATGCTTGAGTAATACTCGTTCGCCAATAGGTCTAATAATCACTATTTTATTCCTCCTTGTGCGCAAGTGATTCTATATTAGCTGAACATTAAATGGCAATTGTAAGCCATACAGGATTTGTGAACATATTGAGCCAGGATGCGCCCAACTATCTGCATATAATGCAAAACTTATATTTAAAATTTACCAGGAAAAATGGAGATGATTGATAAAAAATAGAAATGATATATACAAATTCAAGGAAAATATATATATGTGAAACTCCAAAATATTAGCTAGATGGTTCAGGAGATTATTCTAAGAAATATTGAAAAACCCCAGATCAAAAGCCTGGAAGAAGATCTTTTATGGTTCTGTGATAGCTTTGGCTTTTCTGCGGGAAGAGACACCGAAAACACTGCAACCAGGATAATCTTCAGCCTGCTTGACAAGCTCTCAAATGACGAAACCGTTTCTTCGGAAGACCTTGCAGGGGACCTTGAGATAAAAATATCAAGAGTCAACCACCACCTCCGGAATCTCAATGACTCTGGACTCCTTTACAGGAAAAAGCGCCTGATTTATTTGCGGGGAGGTAGTTTAAAAGCCGCAGTAAGAGAAATGAGAAAGGACTCCGAAAGAATTCTGGATGAACTGGAAAGCATAGCTGAAGAAATTGATTCCATAATGGGGCTCAAGAACAGGTGAAACTAAAGAAATAAAATTGCGGTCACACAAAAGAGTAACGAACCGGAAAGAAATTCAATAATAAACTCATTTATATTTTAGCCGTGAATAAAGTCTCTATTGTCCGCTGCCCTGATTATTCTAATACAAAAAGATCAATAGCAGAAGCTCTGGAGCTTGTAGGAGGTCTTGAAAATATAATAGATCCCGGAGACCGTGTGCTCCTCAAACCAAACATCCTTTCAGCTAGCCCTCCAGAAGCTGCAGCCACAACTCATCCTTCTGTTGTAGCCTCAATGTGTGAGTTTGTAATTCAGGCAGGAGGAAAACCAATTGTAGGAGACGGTTCCGGGATCTCAAGGCCCGGAGCTACAGCAAAATCCCTGAAAATTTCGGAAATAGAAGAAGCTGCCCGAAAGGCTGGCGCCCAGGTAGTAAACTTTGAAACTTCCGGATTCACGCTGGTAGATGTCCCTGATCCCTTCCAGTTTCGAAAGCTATACATTGCAAATCCTGTCCTTGAAGCCGATATTATAATCTCGCTCCCAAAACTGAAAACTCATGAGCTCACCTATTATACAGGAGCAGTCAAAAACTTTTTTGGGACTCTCCCCCTCAAATGCCGCAAAGAGATTCATCTTCTTGGAAAAAGAGACCTGTTTGGTGAAGCTGTTGCCGACTTATACTCTGTAATCAGGCCTCATTTTGCGGTTATGGATGGAATTATTGGTATGGAAGGAAACGGGCCTTCCCATGGAAAGCCTGTAAATTCCGGCGTTGTTCTTGCAAGTCAGGACTGCGTTTCCATGGATATTGTTGCTTCTGAAATGATTGGGCTTGACCCCCTTAAAATTCCAACAACTGCAGGCACTGTAAAAAAGGGTTTCGGAAATCAATGTCCATTTGTTGTCGGAACTCCATTAAAGGAAGTCAAAATGAAATTCAAACAGTCCAGTGGAGGAGTAAGTACAGCTCCCTCTTTTCTTACCCGCAGGCTTGGCAAATATTTCACTGTATATCCTCAGATTAACCAGAGAAAATGTACTCACTGTGGAGCCTGCTACTATAATTGCTCTCCCCATGCCATAGAAAGACTGGAAGACGGCAGTTTCAGGATTAACAAAGAAAAATGCATCTTATGCTATTGCTGTCGCGAACTCTGCCCAAATAATGCAGTTGACATTAAAAAGTCGCTGCTTGCAACTATTCTGACAGAAAAAGAGAATATAATTCACAAAACATAACAAGAGAATTAGAAAACTTAAATCAAAGATATTAGAAACTTTAAATTAGATATATTAGAAAATTTTAATTAAGCGTTAACCACACGATTAGATATGGAAACTCAGGAATTATTGGACTTTTAGAAAAAATTGGACTTAATTGGAAATTAGAAAAACCAGAACTTGATAGAAATGAAACCAGAACTTGATTGGAAATTAGAGAAACTAAAATTACCGCAGGCTCAATTTAATGGAGGAGGCATGAAAATGCCTCCTCAAAAGTTCTCCTCAAAAGTTCTCCTCAAAAGTTCTCCTCAAAAGTTCATTACTTACATTTTACTGATATTTATGTTCCCGTCTCTCTGCTATCATTTTTTCTTTTTCTAACCTTTCCATTTTCTCTTTATCGGTCTCTTTCCTTTCCTGTGTTTCTATTCTTTCAACATCCTGCCGTGCCATTCTTTCTTCTGCTGTCTCAAGCGGTCTCTCTCTTCTCCCTCTTTCTTCCATACTGGGCATTCTCTCAGATTCCATCTCCCCAGGCAATCCGGTTCGTTCAGTAACTTCCCTCTGCCAGTAAGGCTGGTATCCATAGTAAGTGTAGGATCTGGAAAGTTCAGCACGAGTCAGAGGCCACCTGTCTTTATCAAAGCCTTCTGATCTTTCCAGGACATCTTTAGGAATATCAAGGGTGAAAGCATGCTCATGCGCTCTCAATTTAAGAGCCTGCCACGGAATTGCAAATAGCTTATCAGCCATACCCAGGAACCCGCCAAAAGAGAGGACTGCATATGCTACCTTACCATTGTCAAGGTCAATCATTAATTCTTCAATCCTTCCAAGGTCTTCTCCAGCTTTATTGACAACTCTGTCTGTCTTTATCGTGCTTGCTGACAAAAAGTCTGGAACCTCTTTTTCCAACCCGGTCTCCACAAGAGTTTTTGCTTCCATCCGTTCTCTTTCCAGTAGATCCAGCCTTTCCCTTTGTGTTTTTGCCAGCATTTCTGCCTCTATACGTTCTTTTTCCAGTCTGGCTAGAGTCTCCCTCTCGATCCCTGCCTGTCTCTGTGCTTCAGTACACGCTCGTTCAAGCTGAGACAGTTTTTCTTTGTGAGTCTGTTCATGAGTCTGTACTATCATCAGTTCTTCTTCGAGCCTGCCTACTTTCTCTGTCTCTTCCCTTCTTCTTGCTTCCTGTAACTCTTTTTCCAACTGTAGCAACCTATCTCTCTCGGCCTGTGCCTGCCTTTCCGCTTCTATCCTATCTTTTTCCAGCTGCACAAGCCTATCTCTTTCAGCTTCTGCCTTCTTCTGTGATTCCAGCCGCTGTTTTTCTAGCTGCGAGATTTTCTCTTCCTGTGTCCCTTTTAAACCTTCAAGCCTTTCTATTTCCTGCCGAGTCCTCATCTCTGCTTCTGTTTCCGTCGGGACAACTCCTTCTTCTACTACAACTCTCTCTTCTACCACTTCTGCTGGCTCCCGCATTTCCCTCTCGGTACGGGCCATCCTTTCTGATTCAACCTCAGTTGGCATTCCTTTTGAAACTCTTGCTGCAGCCGTTCCTGCTGAAACTCCTGCTGCAGCCGCTCCCGTCAGCCAGTAAGGCTGATATCCATAGTAATCATAGGTTCTGGAGAGTGCTTCACGGGTTAAAGGCCATTTGTCTTTGTCAAAGCCCTCTGCCTTATCAAGGGTTTCTTTAGGAACGTTGAGAGTGAAAGCGTGCTCATGAACCTTCAGTGTAAGAGCCTGCCACGGGATAGCAAATAGTTTGGTGCCTAGACCCAGTAACCCCCCGTGTGAGACTACAACGTACGCTACTCTTCCGTCCTGGAGATCAATCATAAATTCTTCAATCTTCCCGATGTGATCTCCCCTTCCACTGACGACCTTATCTCCTTTTAGCGTGTCTGCTGACAAAAAGTCTGGGTTTTCTCTGCTTGCCGTTCTTTCTGTACGTATGGCTCTTTCCGATTCCATCTCTCCAGGCAATCCGGTCCGTTCAGTAACCCCTGTCTGCCAGTAAGGTTGGTATCCGTAGTAGTCGTAAGTGGTAGAGAGCCACTCACGGCTGGTAACTGGCCAGTTATCTTTATCAAAACCTTCAGCTTTCTCAAGAGTTTCTTTTGGAATATCAAGGACGAAGGCGTGATCGTGAAGTTGCAATCTAAGAGATTGCCAGGGTATAGCAAATAATTTATTTCCCACACCCATTAATCCACCGAAGGAAAGTACTGCAAATGCGGCCCTCCCGTCACGAAGGTCAATCATTATTTCTTCAATCTTTCCAAGGTCCTCCCCAGCTGTGTTGACAACCTTATCCCCTTTTAATGTACTTGCTGATAAAAAGTCTGGATTATCTCTACTTGCCATATTTTTCCACTCCCTAAGTTTAGGAAAATGATTTTAAAGCCTGCTCCCCACGCACAACTTTGAAGCATTTCCCGATTGGACTTATCTTAACTTCCCGTTTGTATCGTAACTTCCCTATTTCTCAGTAAGGTTGATACCTGTAGCTGCTTGCTCAGTTACAGACTCAAATATTACCCGGCCTGGCTTCTATCCTTTCTGTCTGCCAGTAAGGCTGGTATCCATAAAACCTGTACATAGTGGCGAGCCACTCACGGTTAGTCACAGGCCAGTTATTTTTATCAAAACCTTCTGCTTTTTCCAGGGTTTCTTTAGGAACATCAAGTAAGAAGACATGATCATGAAGTTTGAGTTTTAGAGCCTGCCAGGGAATAGCAAACAGTTTATCGCCCATACCCAGAAATCCGCCAAAAGAAAGTACAACATAAGCAACTCTTCCATCATGAAGGTCAATCATTAGCTCTTCGATCTTCCCAAGATGTTCTCCAGCTTCATTGACAACTTTATCTTTTTTTATCGTACCTGCTGACAGGAAATCCGGACTCTCACCACCGGTCATACTGCGCGTCCGGGATGCCCTTTCAGCTTCAGTCTCTCCAGGTATTGGGATTTGTCCCTCCGCCTGAATCTGCCAGTAAGGCTGGTATCCATAATAAGTGTAAGTACCTGAAAGCCCATCACGAGTTAAAGGCCATGTGCTCTTATCAAAACCTTCTGCTTTTTCCAGTATATCCCTGGGAATATTAAGTAAGAAAGCGTGCTCATGCACCCTCAGTTTAAGAGCATTCCATGGGATAGAAAACAACTTATCGCCCATACCCAGGAATCCACCAAAAGAGAGAGCAGCATATGCCACTCTTCCATCATGAAGATCAATCATGAACTCTTCAATTTTCCCAAGGTGTTCTCCAGCTTCATTAACAACTTTATCCCCTTTTAGCGTCCCAGATGACAAAAACTCAGGATTATCCCTATCTGCCATACTTCCAGCTCCCTAAGTTCCAAGAGACATATTTTAAAGTCGACGCCCCCTCAGGCACAACTTCAAAACTTTCCCCAACAAATATTATTTTTTTGTTGTTATTTAAAACTACGGAATCATTAAAAGTAATATTATATGTCACTGATTAAGGAAAATATGAGTGAAACTGAGGTGTAGTTAAACTGAAAAGGAGTTTTATTTCTGTGGAAAGTTTCCATTATAAAGCATTTTTCCTGAATCGAGAAATGAGAAGCAGAAATAGGAAATAAAAAATCATCCATTTTTAGGAATTAAATTTTTGAGTGTTATCAAGATGCTTGCAGCTATATTAAAAATAAAGATGAAAAAGCCGACAGATACCGAATAAAAAAGAAAAACCCATCAATTAGGTTATAACATTTTCCTTTTTATCTTTTTGCAAGCTCTTTTAAGCCAGAAAACCGAAAATATGTATTAAACAATTGCTTTGCTTAGAAAATATTAATGGAATTGTAGGTTTTTGATGGAATTGTAGGTTTTTAATGGAATTGTAGATTTGAGGGTGATGAAATGATTTATGGTTATATCGACACTGAATATGCCCCGGAAAAATGCTCACTGTGTAATGGGACCGGATATGCTGGAAGTGGAATCTGTGAGGTCTGCGGGGGACAGGGGGATGTGCTCGTTGCCCAACCTGCAATAGCCTGTCCTCTCTGCAGCGGATCCGGCAACATGGAAATGGGAACCTGCAGGGCCTGTGGAGGAAGTGGCTGGGTTCTCCGCTGAAGAGAACCGAAAAAGCCCCAGTTTCACAGGCTTACAGCCTTCCAGATAACTCTTTTTCGGAATCTTGCTGTGGATTCTCTGAAGAATTCTCTTTTTCCTTTTGCCCTGCCAGAATTTTCTCCCTTTTCTCATCAGGTAGGCAATAAAAGCAGGTTTCGTAGCGTAAGGACTTATATTTACTCCTGCATACTGGACAGATCTCCATACCTCTAAGGCTTGCAAAGTGACAGCGTTTGCAGAGTACAATAGCGCTCTTCAAAGATTCGCATTCTTCTTCTGCTTTTTTAGTTTCCTCTTCAATCATCTCTTTGATCCCGGTTTCTTCAAGCCATGAATTGTAAAGATGTTTAAAGTCACCTTCTCCTGAATCTTCAACAAGCACTTCAATGTACTGTTCTTCAAGATTAGTATGGTCAGGCTCAATTTTGTGTACTGTTGAGGCTTTATGCCAGGTGGGATGACTTTTATGACGATGTTTTCCAGTTGACACACAATTAAATTTCTGATATTTTTGCCTGTAAACTTCTCTGAACCTGGCATAAGCAGCACTGTAAATTTCGGAACTAATATGGGCAGGAGTGAAAGCCTGGGGAAAATGGATGCACAGAGAATCCGGAGAACCACACCACTCACATACCTTATCTTTAAGGAATTCTGCTCTTTTTTCTTTCCATTCTTTTGAGTTGCGTTTCATAATTCCCCTTTAAAAAAATATTCTATAACAAGGTGAGAGCTGTTTTGTAGATTTTACTGAATGATACTGCAAGCTTGAATTAAATTATTATGAGCTGGACTTAAATAATTGTGCCCATGACAAAGGAGACGTCCCTCACAATAAGAGAAAATTTATAAATATCAACAGAGGAGAAAAATAAACTAAGAAAATATGAGCTAAAAAAGATGCACTGACAAAAAATTCATTTTAAAGATCTACTGAAGGCAACCGTCTGAAGGCAATAAATAGGAGGGAGCATCATAAGTAAAATAATTCCCATACTGGCTATACTGCTGTTAACTTTAACTGCCGGATGCATTGAAGAACAAACAGAGATCTCAGAAGATGCAACAATCACTCACAAATCTTACGGGGCATTTACACTTCCTGAAATGCAGGTACAGAAGTTAACCGTTAACAGCACATCGGTTATATTTACGACGTCTGACAATGAAGGAAAATTCATGAAAATATATGAGAAGCCTTTCAATGAAAGCGCTTTCAAAGATCTTATCAACCTGTTTGAAAAAAATAAGTTCCTTCAAATGAATGAAAGTTATACTCCACAGGAAGGGCAGCCTGTAGTTACAGATGTAGGAATACTTGAAATCAGCTTGATTGAAAAAAGTAAAGAAAAGACTGTAACTGTGGACCCTTATTATTCCGAATATATGCCTGCAGAGCTTCAAGAAATTGATTCGACATTAATCAAACTCAGAGCTTATGCCCTTTCCACGCCGCCGGAAGAAGCTGAAAAAACAGCAGAAACCTGGATAGAAAACGCCCCCACATATAGCTTTGATGGTTTTGACCTGAAACTTGAGAAACATGAAGTTCTGGAAGCGATTCCTGAACTGCACATGCTTACCTATTCGTTTACAAGCAGACACGGAGGCTACGGAAACCGGACAGACCAGATGGTAACCCAGGTTCTAACCCCCCATACAATAGAGGTCACTGTTTCTGAAAAGAATGTAACGTCTGCTATTATCGATGGAAAATGGGATGAAACGGCCCAAGAGTTTATCGAACAGCCTGATAATATTGATAGCAGTAATAATGAGGATAGTGATAATACTAACAATACTACCTGGCAAAACGAGAAAGGAAATCCTGTGGAGATAAGATACACGATAGCTGAGAACGAAAAGACTCCATGGGATCAGTGGTATGAGGACGGAAATATCCAGTTCATTAAAGCCCCAACCCCATCAGAACTGATTATCGCCTACTATGGAACCGTGTATAACATAGAGCTCTCTGATGTAAAAAAAGTTGAGAGCAGTGATAACTCATCTGGAGAATTTTCTTACTCTGCTGAAGTAAAAGAAAATGACCTTCAGAAAATGACAGACCTCGAATGGACAGAATCCAGTGAGCTTTAATGGATTAGAAGATCCGGGAAAAGGGGAGCATAGAGGTTTATTTACCTCAAAAACTCTCCAGCCTCCTTGAAGGAAATAGAGATCCTTATTCATGGATAGGAAATAAAGGAATCAGTTTAAGAGAATCAGTTTAAGAGAATCAATTTTCTTTTGACAGGTCACTATTTTTTGAGGATATTGCAGCAGGCGGAGCATTGAATTTTTCAAGTTCTTTATATACGTACTGGGTAGGGGCCATCCATACGATCCCTGTACCTTCAAAAGTCTGAAGAAAGCCTTCGCCGCTGGTCAGGCTTCCAACCATGCTCTTTGCAGATTTCTCAACCGTAAATTTAATGGAAGACGACCGCAATAGTACAAAATTTCCGTCAACCTGCAATCTTTCATCGTTGAGTTCATACTTCAAAACTTCAGAAGAAGGAACTGAAATCGAAAGCACACAAACACCTGTCCCGCTTATTGAAGTTTGAAACCAGCCTTCTCCTCCAAAAAGCCCTGATGATAGGGTCTTCTGGGAGGAAACTTTTACATTGACTCCGGTTTCACAGCAATAAAATATCCCTTTATCCACAATAATAGCGCTATTGTTAAGTTCCATCAGTATGAAGTGATTGAAACTGGGTTCAAGAAAAATCTCACCTGTACCTGAGTATGTCGGAGTAAATAAAGGCTCATTGGTCAACTTTTTTCTAATCAATTTTTGCGCAAGCCCACTGGGCTTTCCGATTTCATTCGTGGCACAGATATTTCCCTTATGAAAGTGAAGGGCTCCCTGCTCGGTAATTACTGCACTATCTCTAAGCGTGATTTTTACCTGTTTGAGACTTACTCCTGCTTTCTCAAGAAAATACATGTTTTTTGCAAGGCAGACATCCTGAAGCCCTCGAAGAGTCTTATACTCAAGTACCTCAATCTTAATTCCATCTTTCTCAATACGCTCCAGAACATTGATATTATCATAAAATTTTTGCTCAATAATAAGATCACCGCTGTTTACAATTATGAATATGAGTAATATTCGAATTCTATTTCTTAGTTAATTACATTAATAAAAAAGTATAAGACTTTTTTTATAAGATATTTCACAATAGCTGCCTCGGAGATGACGAATTATCTTGAGTACAACATTCTGCTCAATTAAAGTTCTGTAAATTAAAAACCAGACAAACTGAGTTATCAGCATCTAATAAAGCAGAACCAATAAAGCGGAACCAATATAGCGGAACCGATTATTTTCGACCAAAATATAAAGTCTCGCTGCTATCCAGAACAAGCACTGGAATCAATAAATAACAAGAAAATGAAGGGTGCTTAATAAAACAAAGGAGAATGGAAGGAGAAGAATATAAAAAGTAAAATTGTGCGAGAAAAAGATTAGGAAGATGTTCGGAGGCGTTACATTCCATTTACTGTATCCCCCAATACAGCAGCCCGAAGATATACTCCCCCAAGTATATTATCAGAACAGGATCAATGCCCCCAGATAGCTCTTTACTTATTCATATCCTACTCGCTTCCCAACTCCAGGATATATATCAATAGAGTAAATTATTTTAAATTAATTGCGCAAAAAATTATCTTTAAGTAAAAAATGCTTTGGAATAAAAAATTTCAAACTCATAATAAGATCCTATCACACTGAGGGAAATATTTCAGAATAGTTAATTTATGGGGAATTGAATTTCATATACCTTATTCTCATATATCCTCAGAAAAAGATAGTAAAGTATATTTTTTTCTTCAAGAGTCGGACAATTCTCCATCGATTATAATTATATTTTAGAATTAAATTTATAATCTACACATTTAAGGATTTGAACATAGATACTATGAATTAATAATCTGATCAATTAATCCAGTTCAAAGGGGTTGAGGGAGACTAATGGCACTTTTTAAAGATAGGGTGGATGCGGGAAAAAAGCTGGCAAAGGAGCTTTCAAAATATGCAAATCGTTCAGATGTACTTATACTGGCACTTCCGCGTGGGGGAGTTCCTGTGGCTTTTGAAGTTGCAAAGGAACTGAATGTGGAAATGGATATTTTCATCGTAAGGAAACTGGGGGTACCGGGAAACGAGGAACTGGCAATGGGAGCGATTGCTTCTGACAATATTCGTGTATTGAACGAAGACGTTGTAAGCTCTTTCCAGATATCTGAGAAAACAATTGATATTGTAGCTGTCAGGGAAATCAGAGAACTGGAACGCAGGGAGTCTGCTTATCGTGGGAACAGGCCAAAGCCTGAAATAAAAGGGAAAACTGTGATTTTGATAGATGACGGGCTTGCAACAGGCGCAACAATGAGGGCAGCGGTTGCTGCTCTAAAAACTAAAAATCCAGCTAAAATAGTTGTTGCAGTTCCTACAGCTGCAGCGGATACCTGCATGTTCTTCAAAGAAACGGTAGATGAAATAATATGTGTTGCTACACCTGAACCTTTCTATGGTGTAGGGGCCTGGTATGATGACTTCAGTCAGACTACTGATAAGGAGGTCTGTGATTTGCTGGACAAAGCTGTGCTTATTAGATCGAAGCAATAGGTACAATAAATCTATATTCAGGTAAAGTTGGAATACGTCGGATTCAAAATCATAAATTAATTGGGGGTCAGTATGAGAGAATCGTTGAATAAAGGCAAAGAAAATAATGAGATCCGGATACCAGTTGATTCGATTGTCCTTGAAGGAAACTTCACTGTTCCTGAAGGAGCAACAGGAATTGTTGTTTTTGCACATGGAAGCGGAAGCAGCCGTCACAGTTCACGAAACCAGTATGTAGCACGGGAACTTCAGAAAAGAGGCTTTGCAACACTGTTATTCGATTTATTAACAGCTGAAGAAGAAAGAATTGATATGATAACTGCTCATCTCAGGTTTGATATTGATCTGCTTGCGAATCGGCTTGCCGATGTAACAACATGGCTTTTAAGCAATCCAGAGACTAAAGAATTTAATATAGGTTATTTTGGAGCCAGTACTGGAGCCGCAGCTGCACTTATCGCTGCAAAAAAGCATGACAATGTGGTAAAAGCAGTCGTCTCCCGGGGAGGAAGGCCCGATTTGGCTGAAAAAGCTCTATCTGATGTAAAGGCACCAACACTGCTTATTGTGGGTGGCAATGATTTTCAAGTAATAGAAATGAACCAATGGGCCCTGGACAGGTTGACTGTGAAAGATAAACAACTGCAGATTGTTCCAGGTGCAACTCATCTTTTTGAAGAACCCGGAACTTTAGAAGAAGTCGCATACCTAGCAGGAGAATGGTTTAAAAAATATCTTCTGTAAGGAGGATGGGGAAAAGGGATAAAATTGTCCATACACTGGTCTGGAAAAGGTTTTCACTCAGCTTTCGAGTATATGCTGCGAAATTGAGGGATTAGACGTTCTTTTCCGATAAAGTTCTTTATGGATAAGAGCCGTTGATATGCCCTATACTATTTTGTGGCTTTTAAAATTCATACATATACATTGATAATTTCTGAATCAAAGTCAAAATAGGATACTTGGATAGAATTTAGAGCTCAAAATTACAATATTCTGCATAAAGTGAAAAATTCAAAACAGGATTTTATTTCCATTGATTCTTTAGGAATTAAACCGGGCAACAAAGTCTTCAATCAGCTGCTAGGAATCATAAAATATAATAAAAGAAATAATTCAATGGATTCCCAGAGCTGTGAGGGTACCTGCGGTGGAAATCCTCTTACGTTTGTTTAAACAATTGTTTAATCCTGAGCAACCTCAGGGGGGATTTCATAGGTCTCCAGATAGTCTGGCTCGGAATAGATAGAGTCAGCCCAGGAAATAATTTCTGCTATCTCAGCAAAGGATATGGGACGATAGTCCGTAAGCTCTGTTGAGACATTTATCTTTTTCCTTTCGCGGTCTATGAACGGATGTTTTTCAAGGTCATGGCTATTATGGTGTGCATGGATTATCCAACCGTCGAAGTCTTCTGGCGCATCCGCAGGGTTATGCACAAGACAAAAACGGTTGCCGCCCTGCTCTACAATCACATTATCCAAGAATTCTGTGTTTTTAGAGCTTTCCTGGTCTCCTTTAATAAATACAATGTTTCCTGCCAGGCGTCTTAACCAGTAATCTGTATCTTTTGCTTCTTCTTCAAACGAAAGGTCTCCCAGGAAATAAACGATGTCGTCAAAACACACCGTATCATTCCATTTCTCGAGCAACACTCTGTTCATCTCTTCTATATCCATAAACGGGCGGTTATGGCACCGGATTATGTTGGGGTATCCCAGATGCAGGTCTGCTGTTACGTAGAGTTTGGACTGACACACACTAAATCACCAGTAATATAATAATTATTAATTATAAATAAACTTATCATAACGTGTGAAAAAAACAGAATGACTTGATCGGTTTTGTCAAAAATATACAAATCACAAATATAATGAGCTGACGATATTAATAGATAAAAATTTGAAAACTTGAATTCTGAAAAAAAGCTTCGATAGAATATCATGAAAAAAAGGAATTCAAACGAGAAAAATCTATAGCCGCCGGGGGGACTTGAACCCCCGACCTGCTGATTACGAATCAGCCGCTATACCGCTAAGCCACGACGGCACATAGATAAAGCAATGAGCAGACTTAAAAGAGCAATCAAGAATTTAATTATTTCGCTCGTAAAGGCTTTTCATATTTTAAGGCATTAAATTATTCTGACTTCTATGCAGATATTATACTGGTGAGGAGCATATGAACGAACAACCCTTTTCTCCAGAACCTCTATTTGCCTTCCTGCTCTTCCTGCGGCTTCGCATAGTAACTTAATAGAACTTTCAAAGAGATCATCCTCTGGAGTTATTCCGTAATAATGAATAATTCCTCCAGGCTTTAAAAGGAGAACGGCAGAATCCAGAAATTCATGGGCGTTGTGAGGGAGATTCATAATGACGTGGTCTGCTGTGCCTGCAAATCTCTTTGCTTCTTCTCTGGCATCGCCTTCAATTGCTTCGATGTTTTTAACAGAGTTAAGGATAATATTTTCCTTCAAATAACCTACTGCATCAGGATTTTTATCGATTGCTACAACTTTTGAAGGCTTTTTACTTTTTGCAAGCAGGATACTGTAAGGGCCCACGCCTGCAAACATGTCAACAACAATATCTCCTTCCCTGACCCAGGAGAGGATTCTTGAGCGTTCTGTAGAAAGGCGCGGAGTGAAATAAGCCCTTGCAAGGTCAACTTTATAGCGGCAACCATATTCTCTATGTATGGTTTCTGTCCTCGGTTCGCCTGCTACAATTTCAAACTCTCTGATCCTGAACTCACCAATTACAGGAGTCAACGGCCTGAGTACGGTTTTTATGTTGGGATGAGTTTTGAGGAGAACATCAGCAATTTTTGATGCTTTCTCAGTATCCAGATCAGGGTCTTCTAGCAGGGCAATATCACCTATGATTTCATAAGCCGGACTGAAACCAAGAAGGTCTTCAGGGACAGGTTTTTTCGGATGGAGCTCGAAATCAAATTCAACAAGTTCAGCTTCTGCAGGGAGCTCTGCCAGCTCATGCGAAAGAGTCTCTCTGGAAAGGGGAAGATAAAGAAAAGTCTCATCTGAACCGATTTTCAGAGAAATATCAAGGATTTCAAAATCAAGGAGTATTCTCCTTGCAGGTTCTCCTTTCTTTTTGGGAATTTTTAAGCACTGCCGTTTCATGGGGCATCGACCTTCTGAAACCCTAAAGCTGTCCTTTTATTATTAAGTTTTCCCAGTTTCAAAACTTAATGAAAAACTATTTAAAGGAAAATAAACCTTCTTTGGAGACTTTATTTAGGAAGTTGTCTGCAAATAGGTATTTCATTGATGTTTCTGAAACTTGAAGAGAAGAAAAAGAGAGTCTTCTTCAAAGTAAGAATTAAAGCACTTATTCACGAAAGGAGAGTATTTTTTACAATAACTGAACCGGGTTATCATAATTAAACGTAAAGTAAAGCCCGAAAATCACTAAAAGTGCCCCGCAGGCGTAAAGGATCATTTCATGGGCATGTCCCGAAAAAAGGTTTTTCCCACGGCTGAATGACCCGGATACGGCAGTGAACCAGCTAATGTCTGCCACCCAATGCCCTAAGACATAAGCCACCAAAACGAGAATTCCCAATTCATATTCCCTGAGAAGAAGAGAACTGCCCGCAGTGAGCCACCAGACCCAGAAATAAGGATTTGAAACAGAGGTGACAATGCCCATTAATACAGGACTGTACTTCAGTTTTAAACCTTCTGAGTTCTTAAAACCTCTTGCTGAGGAAGCTATATTCCTGGCGCCCTTTAATGTAAACAGGCCAAAAACCACGAGTGAAAGCCCACCGAGAATGGAAATCCCGGAAATAGTACCGTCACCTAGAAGAGAAGCCACCCCAAGAAGAATGAACACACAGATAATCAGCTCAGCCATCATATGCCCGAGAATGATCTCAGGGCCTGCAGTCCATCCTTTTTTAATAGAAGCTTCTATAGTTGCAAAGAGCATGGGTCCGGGTACAAGAGTACCTGTAAGCCCGACAGTAAAGCCCAGAAGAAAAGCTTTCAAAATTTCAATTGACATCATACTAAATCAAAAACTTTGAAAGTGTCATTTAATTTATCCTTAGTATAAAATAGAAATGCCGGTATAAAAAGAAATCAACCGTAAAAATATGCAAAAATAAAGTGTTTCTGTCCCTCAAAATCAGGAGCAGAACCTGAAATCAGCCGAAAAAAATAAAGAAAAAGGTTACAGAATTTTTTTATTTAAAGGATAATTTCAATATCCAGTTCTTCTGCAAGCTCTTTATACCTGTTCCGGATGGTAACTTCAGTGACCCCGGCAACATCTGCAACTTCTCTCTGAGTCCTGCGTTCACCGCATAAAATGGATGCAATATAGATTGCAGCCGCAGCAACTCCTGTGGGACCTCTTCCACTTGTGAGTTCTTTTTCGGAAGCCTGCCTTAGAATCTCTACACTCTTGGACTGGACTTCTCCTTTCAGGTTAAGACCGGAGCAAAACCTGGGAACGTAGTCTATCGGGGAGGTGGGCATGAGTTTCAATGCGAGTTCCCTGGAAATAAAGCGGTAAGTTCTACCTATTTCTTTCCGGCTGACCCTGGATACTTCTTCGATCTCATCAAGAGTCCTTGGAACACTGCACTGGCGGCAGGCAGCATACAGAGCAGCTGCAGCCACACCTTCAATACTTCTCCCACGGATAAGATTTTTGTCCACAGCTTTTCTGTAGACAACAGCTGCTGTTTCTCTGACAGTTCTCGGGAGACCCAGAGCAGAAGCCATTCTGTCCAGTTCAGAAAGAGCAAAAGCCAGGTTTCTTTCAGTTGCGTTGCTTACACGGATTCTACGCTGCCATTTTCTTAAACGATAGAGCTGAGCACGGTTTTTGGAGGAGATAGATTTTCCGTAGGAATCACGATTCCTCCAGTCAATCATTGTGGAAAGCCCTTTATCATGGATTGTATATGTCATTGGCGCGCCCACACGGGAACGCTTCATACGTTGATCGTGATCGAAAGCTCGCCATTCGGGCCCTTCATCCACAAAATCAGCATCGACGACTAGTCCACAGTCACCGCACACGAGCTCAGCTCGCTCATAATCGTGAACAAGGTTCCTGCTACCGCACTCAGGACACACGGCCTTTTCACTCTCAAAACTTTGCTCCTTTTGTTTTTCTTTGCGAGCTTTAATCATGGCGCGTATTTTTTCCCTTTCAAGAGTGTCCGAGTAGCGAACTCTTTCGACTTCTACCATATTATATCACCTTACACGTTAACATGACGTCTTTATGATTCCCTGCAATCAAGAACCTGCACCAAATAGAGCACAGAATATATATAAAAAAGGGGACAAGAAAAATATCATGGTTACAACTAGCAAAAAACATATAAACCAGTTAAAGTTACACCACAACAAAGAATTCATATTTGTATCGAATTTCAGATATTTTACCGAATATAGACCCTTTCATTGACCAGAACCCGAACTTCTGAATCCGAAATTCGCTTAAAGCCCTTCACTAAAAAATATGGATGGTTTACAGGTCCAAAGACACTGACAATTGCACCAATTCGGTTCAGGGCCTTATCCACAACAATCGAATTCAATTTTGGAAGACTACCTGAGACGTTATCGGATTTGATCTCATCCCCTCTGACTATCAGGTTTTTGACACCTGATCTGTGCAGCACTGTACCAAGTCGTTTCATATAAGCCACAAATATAATAGCTATGCCTCTTACTCAGGGCAAAAATACCCCGGTTTTGAGGAACTAAACTGTCAGCCTTAAATAAGAGATATATTGTAGACTGAAAAGCATATGTAGTCTACGTTTATATTATATAAAGATATCGCAAGACCTATATTACACGAAACTTTAAAATAAAAGGTAGAAAGATAAGATAAAATAGGGGAAAAGTAGGAGGGAAGTAAACCACAAGCTTATATATTAAATAAACGTTGTTGGCAACAATCAGACCAGAAATCTGATTGTACAATTATACAATTATATAGACAACTAACTCCGATTAATGATCTCGTTCCAGGGAGGAGACTCATTGTCCAAGTTCGTATATTTTTTTGGAAAGGATGTAACTGATGGCAAAAGCAGCATGAAAGACTTGCTTGGAGGCAAGGGTGCAAACCTCGCCGAAATGGCAAATCTTGGAATTCCCGTACCGCCTGGTTTTACAATCACAACTGAAGTCTGTGTACTTTATCTGAAGAATAAAGAATATTCAGAAGAAATGCTCAGACAGATAGAAGAAGCAATCAATAAGCTTGAGACCTTAAACGGCAAAAAATTGGGGGACCCAAATGATCCACTTCTCGTTTCTGTAAGGTCTGGAGCCAGAGTATCCATGCCGGGGATGATGGATACCGTCCTTAATCTGGGGCTCACGGACAAATCAGTGATCGGGCTCGCAAACAAGGTCAGTGATGAAAGATTTGCTTATGATTGTTACCGCAGATTTATCTCCATGTTTGGAGATGTGGTGCTGGGGGTTGATTTCGAAAAATTCGAGTCTCTCATTGAAAATGAGAAGACGGAAATGAAAGTAAAATCCGACGCTGATCTCGATGCTAAATCGTTAAAGAAGCTGGCTGAGAGATTTAAAGAGGTAATTAAGCTAGAAAAAGGTTTTGAATTCCCCCAGGACCCAAAAATTCAGCTTCAAATGGCAATTGATGCTGTTTTTGAATCTTGGAAAAACCCCAGAGCCATCACCTACAGGAAGCTCAATGAAATTGATGACAGCTGGGGTACAGCCGTCAACGTGCAGACCATGGTTTATGGGAACAGAGGAAATACCTCAGGCACAGGAGTTGCTTTTACAAGGAACCCATCCACCGGAGAAAAGAAATTCTTCGGAGAATACCTTATCAACGCTCAGGGTGAAGATGTAGTTGCAGGTATCAGAACTCCTGACTTCATTGACACTCTTGGGGACAAGATTCCTGAAGCATACAAGCAGCTTGTAGATATCTGTCAGAAGCTCGAAGCTCACTTCAAAGATATGCAGGATATAGAGTTTACCATTCAGGAAGGAAAACTCTACATGCTTCAGACAAGAACCGGCAAGCGTACTGCTGCTGCAACAGTGAAAATCGCAACAGACATGGTAGCAGAAGGACTGATTGATAAGGAAACAGCAGTCACAAGGGTAAAAGCAGAACATATTGACCAGCTCCTGCACCCGAGAATTGACCCCAAAGCAAAGTTTGAAGTAGTTGCAAGAGGTCTTCCGGCATCTCCTGGAGCAGCTGTAGGAAAGGTTGTGTTTACTGCCGAAGACGCCGAAGAAATGGCCGAACTCGGAGAAAAGACAATTCTCGTCCGAACCGAAACATCTCCTGAAGATATCGGAGGAATGGCAGCTGCCCAGGGGGTTCTTACCGTGCGCGGAGGAATGACCTCTCACGCAGCAGTAGTTGGGAGAGGCATGGGTAAACCCTGTGTAGTGGGCTGCGGAGAAATCTCAATCGACATGAAGAATGGTCTCTTCATGGTAAACGGCCAAACTGTCAAGGAACACGACTACGTAACAATTGACGGAAGTCTCGGCAGTGTCATTCTTGGGAAAGTAGAGCTGATTGACGCCGAAATTAATGACGATCTGAAGCGTGTGCTCCTCTGGGCTGATGCAATCAGAACTCTCGGCGTGAGAACAAATGCAGATAATCCGGCAGATGCAGCTCTGGCCCGAGAACTTGGGGCAGAAGGGATAGGGCTTTGCAGAACAGAACATATGTTCTTCGGAGAAGACAGAATCCCTGCAGTAAGGGAAATGATCATGGCCGAGGACGAAAAATCCAGGAAAAAAGCCCTTAAGAAATTACTCCCGATGCAGAAGGAAGACTTCCTTGGTATCTTCAAGAGTATGGAAGGTCTGCCAGTCACCATCAGGCTCCTTGACCCACCTCTCCACGAGTTCCTCCCGGATAAGGAAGAACTTGATGCAAAGCTCAGGGAACTTGAAGCTTCTGGAGACTGCGGGAAGATTGATGAGGTAAAGAAAGTCATTCAGCGTGTTGTTTCCCTCAAGGAACTCAACCCTATGCTCGGGCACAGAGGATGCAGGCTTGGGATCACCTACCCCGAAATCTACAACATGCAGGTTCGTGCAATTATGGAAGCAGCCTGTGAACTCTCAGCTGAAGGAGTTAAAGTTGTTCCTGAAATAATGATTCCACTTGTGGGCCTTGTAAAGGAACTGACTCTTACCAGAGAGGAAGTTTGCAAAATGGCTGAGACCGTTATGGCTGAAAAAGGCGTCAAGATCGATTATCACGTAGGAACAATGATCGAACTACCGAGAGCCGCAATTGTTGCAGACCAGATTGCAAGGGAAGCCGATTTCTTCTCCTTCGGAACAAACGACCTGACCCAGACAACCTTCGGATTTAGCCGTGATGATGTGTCCAAGTTTGTGCCTATTTACCAGAAGGCAGGTATCATCGAGCACGACCCCTTCGCAGTCCTTGACCGGGAAGGCGTTGGCGAGATAATGAAGATAGGAATTCAAAAAGGACGCTCTGTTAAACCCAACCTTAAGATGGGAATCTGTGGAGAACACGGCGGAGAACCAAAGTCAATCCACTTTGCCTATGAAATAGGACTCAATTATGTGAGCTGCTCGCCCTACAGAGTGCCAATAGCAAGACTCGTAGCTGCACAGAGCACACTTGAATCCAGAAAGTAAATTAAAATCTAGAACACCAATTCAAAAAAGGTAGGACTAAAATCCTGCCTATACTGTACTTTTTTCTGAAAAATATTATTAAATAGAAACTCTAAATATTCTGAAAAGAATTGAGTTGAGAGTAGCGGCTATAAAAATAGAGCCTTTTAGCAAAACATGGAATACGTAGAACAAAAAAATTAGTTGTGAAGAGGAATAGGGGCTAATAAAGATCCAATTAGCCCAATCTCTTAGAAATTGTTTTTAAGATTGCCCAATCAGTAGTTCCTTGCAATCATATAGTCTGCAATCTGAAGAAGGAGATCCTTTTCAGGGCAGTCCTTTAAAGCATCAAGTTTAGCCTTACCTTCATTTATATACGAAATTGCAAGATTCTTTACGTAATCGATAGATCCGCTATCGGTCAGAATCTGGACGGCTTCATCAGTCTCTTCCTGAGTAGCCTCACCTTTTCCGAAGATGTCAAGTTTTATACCTTTTTTGAAGGCGTCAATTACAATAAGAGTATGCTTTCCTTCCATAAGGTCGCTGCCTCTTACTTTCCCGAGCACTTCCTGTGGAGTGATCATATCAAGAACATCATCATACATCTGGAAGCCAATCCCTATAAGGCGGCCATATTCAGAGAGGGCTTCAGCCACCTCGTCAGAAGCTCCTCCGAGCAGGGCTCCTATTTTGGCTGCAGCTGCGTAGAGAACAGAGGTCTTCTTTTCTACCATCTCAATATATTCTGATTCCGTAACTTTTTCTCTTTTCTCAAAGTCCATATCAAGCCATTGCCCTTCACAGATCTCGGTACAGGTCTTGGAGAGGACATCCATGCACTTCAAAATCCTTGAAGGCTCATTTTCAACTTTTGACAGGATCTCAAAAGCCTTGGAGTAAAGAGTGTCCCCAGCAAGGATCGCCCCTGCCTCACCCCATATCATATGGACTGCAGGTCTTCCTCTGCGAACATCATCTTTGTCCATGATATCGTCATGGATCAGAGTGAAATTATGTACAAGTTCCACGGCTACAGCTGCAGGTAAAACGGATTTTAAATCGGAACCTGCAGCTTCAGCTGCCAGAATAAGGACTGCCGGACGAAGGCGTTTTCCTCCGGCATCCACAAGGTAACGAGAAGCTTTGTAAAGCTCCTCGGGACGAGTTATAGGAAGCATCTCACCAATTGCGGCATCAACATGGACACTTCTTTTTTTGATCTCATCTATAAGAGTCATATGCATCACGAAAATACGGAATCTACTTTCTATACAATTATTCCTCTATATATAACACTTCACCGTTTCTGAGAAGGTGTACTGTATCTCCGAGCACATACCCGGCATCTTCCGCCATCTCGATGTAGTGTCCGTGCATCTCCATATCTCCGTGGGCAGGAATTACATGTTCAGGATTCACCATGCGCAGAAGCTCCCAGTGGTCCTCTCTGTATGCGTGCCCTGATACATGCACGTTGTCATAAATCCTGGCTCCTCTCATCCTGAGTTTGGTCTCAAGAGCATAACGGTTGGCCTGAGTCATGGGGCTTGGGATAACATTTGCGGAGAAAATGATCCTGTCTCCGGGCTCAAGAGTATATGGAGTTTCTCCATTTGCAATGCGCACAAGGATGGAGCCTGGCTCTCCCTGGTGTCCTGTGACTATTGGGAGATACTTGTTCTTACCTTCCTGCATGATGCGTTTGAAGGCCCTATCGACATCTTTCCTCTGACCGTACATCTCAACATTGGAAGGGAGCTCGAGATATCCAAGGTCCCTTGCGGCCCCTACGTAACGTTCCATTGAACGGCCCATAAGAATAGGAATTCTGCCCATCTCCTCAGCCGCTTCGATAATCGCTTTCAATCTGGGAATATGGGAGGCAAAGGTAGTAATAACCATCCCGACTTCGGACTCTTCCGTTCCAAGTAGCACATCTCTAACCATATCCTTTGCGATCTGCTCCGAAGGAGTTTTTCCTGAACGTCCTGCATTCGTACTTTCGACGATCATTGCAATAACGCCTTCCTTTCCAAGAGCTTTAAGACGTACAAAGTCCGGAGCTTCCCCCATTGTCGGAGTCCTGTCCAGTTTGAAGTCACATGCGTAAAGAACTGCTCCAACCGGGGTGTGGACAACTGCAAGAACACAGTCAATGATGCTGTGCTGGACACGGATGAATTCAACGGAAATGTCCTCAGTAACCTGGTAAGTCCCACCTGCATTCAATGGAATAACCCTGTTACAAACTTCGAACTTACGCTCAGCCTCTATCTGCTGTTTAATCAGGGCCGATGTATATGGTGTAGCAATAATGGGGGCATTATACCTGTGAGCAAGTTTCGGAATTGCACCTATATGGTCAAGGTGTCCGTGAGTACATACAATAGCCCGAACAGTCCCATTAATTTCCTTCATAATAGTATCATCAGGAATTGCTCCCATCTCGATCAGTTCGAGAGAATGCATTTTGTCAATTTCTACATCTTCATGAATCTGAACCCTATCGAGCCGAAGCCCCATGTCCAGAATAATAATATCTTCACCTATAATAACCGCAGTCATATTGCGGCCCATTTCGTTATAGCCGCCGACTGCAACAATTCCTATTTCAGTCATATTTTTTACCTCTTATTTGAGTTTTTATCCTTGTGAAACCGAAATCTCAGAAAACCTATCTGAGAACGGTCTTGAATCAATGAACATGAATGCAAACAGCACAATCTGCGATATAGAATCAGTAGTAGAAAAGCTACATTAAGACCCCTTTCTCGAGGAGAAACCACTCCGAATGAAAACAATCAGGCTACGAATTCTTACAGAAGAATACTACTTTAAATATATATTTGTTGTCCTATACAAATAATTTAATGCTAATTAAGAATCCAGGGAACTAATATCAGCCCTTTATTTCAATATTTTCTTTAAGGGGATGTCCCTCCGGATCAAACAAACTCCGGTTGTGAATTCAATTAATAGCGCTACTCAAGTACTCTTCCTCACAGGTAACTGTTCCTTAAAGTGCCTGATAAACTAACCCTATGAAGTAAGCTTTCTGTCTTCAAAGTGTTTCAAGAGCCCTTTTCTTAAGAGCTCTATCTTTTCTAATCTAACTGATTCCTCTTAAAATCACTTAATATTCTCTTACAATTCTTCTTTGATTTATACACGAAGATAATTCTATTCTCCATTATTCTCTAAAATTTCACTTGAATTACTCTTAAGTTTAACAACTTTAACTAAATGATTCCTTAGTCGTAACTGTCATAATTATATTCTTTAATTGAAGATTTGAAATTAAATAATTTCGATGAAATATTATTAAATTTAATTGCGAAGTTAATTTTTAAATAGAGATTATTAAATCGGGCTTATTGATCGAAATAATTAAATCGAGTTTACTTAATCGAACTAATTAAATCGGGTTTATTTACACAATTTATAATTGGGAACTTGCGAGATTAACCAAATAAATTTTGAGGGTAATAATTCAGGAGATTCAGGAAAAACCTCTAATCCTTTCATTCAAGTAATTTCTGATACAGGGCATATTTCCTTTTATTTTAGGCTTTCCTAAAGGATAATAAACTAATTATTTTTTCCTTGCTACGGGAAGACAGATTGTTCAATTGAATTATATATTTTCTGCTCCCGAACAGTCACTCATTTAATAATAACCATTTCCTGTGGAACATTGCTTTCATATTATGTATAAATATTGATTAGAACGAAGCAGTTATTGAACAACTATATGGTAAAGCTGTTATTGGACAGATATTGAAGAGACATAGTTAGATCTTACCGGTATTAGGCGGTCTTGAAAGAAATACAGGTAAGACAACTTGAATATCGAACCTTAAATACTCCCTTTGTTTAAAATATATCCCTTGATACAGCATAATCTTTTACGTTAAAACCACGCTGTCCGAGATATTCAAGGGTCCAGCCAGTAACGACAACTGGAGCATTGCGCAAATCCTGTATATTTGCACAGCCGCAGAGAAACATTGCGGCTCTGAATTCATCCAGCATACGCGAAAGGATACTGACAACAGATTTTTTTCCTTCAAGGGCAGAACCAACAAAAGGTAGGGCTGCACTTGCTGCGCTGGCTCCAAGAGCAATGGATTTGGCGATGTCAAGACCTGTCCTGACCCCGCCTGTTGCAATTATTGGAAGGGAAACTCTGGATTCTATGATGCTGGCAACAGTTGGAATTCCAAAGTCCCAGAAAAGCTCTCCAAGGTGTTCTGAAACAGAATCTCCACTTTCTCTGGCTCTGTAGACCTCAACTCCAGCCCAGCTGGTACCGCCTACGCCCCCAACATCAATTGCCGACACACCCGATCTTTGAAGGAGAAGGGAATCTTCTCTTGAGATACCAGCCCCTGTTTCCTTAACAATTACCGGAGTGTCCAGCACGGAACAGATCTCTTTAATCATTTCCAGGCAGCCAGTAGCGTCTCGGTCTCCCTCTGGCTGGATGGCTTCCTGCAAGAAGTTAAGATGAATGGCAATGGCATCTGCATCGATCATTTCAACAAGTTTTTCAACCCCATCAACCCCGTACTTACGGATCTGGGCAGCTCCTACATTTCCGTAAACAAATGCATCGGGAGCAGTATCCCTGACAATTCTGAAAGATTCTTCCTGGGAAGGGTCGTCAATTGCAGCCCTCTGGCTTCCAACGCCTATTCCGACTCCAATTTCTTCAGCTGCCGCCGCAAGAGCAGCATTTACGGGGATGGTATCAGGATGCCCTCCTGTAATTGAGGCGATCAAAAATGGAGCTTGCAGTCTCTTTCCGAGAAAATCCACAGACAGATCCAGCTTATCCATATCGAGTTCAGGAAGAGCCCTGTGAATCAGGGTTACATCCTCAAAACCCGCACTGACTTTTCGGGATTCAACAGGACTTTCAGCGCAGAGTTTGAGATGTTCGATCTTCCGCTTTGAGGTAGTGTTGATCATGCTTTTCATCCCTTTTTATCCGGACTGATTCTGGTCCCTATGGATTCCCCGCTTAAGAACCTGTAAATGTTATCGGCTTTCCCTGCATTGAATATATATGACGTAATACAAGACGTTTTGCTAAGTTCCAGAAGTTCCTGCACTTTCCCAAGCATCCCGCCTGTAACATCGGTGCTTTCGGAACCCCCTATATAGTGCCTGACACCTTCAAATTTATCAGGGGTAATTTCAGGCACAGGCTTTCCATTATTATCAAGCACCCCGTCCTCTGCCGATCCCAACCCAAGCCTGGTGATTCCAAGCTCTTTTGCAAGATAGGGAACTATCTGGTCTCCTGAAAGAACACATGCCCCTAGTTCGCTATCCATAACAACGTCTCCATGCAGCACAGGAACAAAACCGTTTTCGAGCATGAGCTTTATGTTTTCAAGGTACATGCTTTCAATTCTTCCTTTTCTGCAAACCGTACAGCATATAGGATGTACAGCTACAGCCCGAACTCCAGAGCTATTCAGTGCGTTTACCACCTTTGAAGCAAGTTTTTTGACGGACTCATGGGTTACAATCGCCCCTTCGGAATCAAAGTTCCTATCAAGTCCGTATTTCTTGGCATAAGTGTGTCCGAAAGAACCTGCACCGTGGACGATAATCATTTTTCCCTGAAATCCAGAGATTTCCCGAGCAATCCGAATGAGGTCAGCCTCTCTTACAACGCCATCATCTGCGCTTTTGTCAGTAATGACGCTGCCTCCAAGTTTAAGGATAACAGGTTCATTTGAGCCTTTCATAATATCACTTAATAACCTTTTGAATAAATTTCAGTTTTCGTTATTACTCCTGCGCAAGGACAAAACCATCATCTAACTGCTCAGTCTAATTTCAACCCCTGCTCCGTGGGTTTTGTTATGGTTGCCTTACCCCCTTCACCTGTAATGGCTTCAGCAACCTGTATGCATTTATCAGAGGATGTAAGGGCAACCATACATCCTCCGCCTCCGGCGCCTGTAATTTTTGCTCCGAAAGCCCCGGCTTTTCTGGAAGAATAAATTAACCTCGATAGTTCAAGAATGTTTACTCCAAGAGCATCCAGAAGGCCCTGGTTGACATTCATAAGCCTCCCAATTGAAGAGTAATCTCCTGTAAGGACAAGAGATTCCCCTATCCTGGAAATTCTACCAATAGAAACCATCAGGGTTTCTATTAGTTCGGGATAACTTTCACGGAGCTTTCTGACATTTGCTACAAGTTCTTTTGTAGAAGAAAAAACTCCTGTATCACCAATCACAATCCCGCAGTCTAGTGTCCTCAGTTTCCTTCGGTCAGGAATTGTCACGATCCCTCCGAATGTAGAGACATAAGTATCCGTAGGACTTGCTGCCCCCTGGACCTTAATTTCGATTTCATGCCCCATTTTTGCAATCTCTTCGAGAGAAAGCCTGCAGCCAAACAGTTCGTTTAGAACACCTATGCTTGCAATCGTTACAGCAGCAGAAGACCCGAGCCCCGAACCTACAGGAATCTCGGAGTCTACCTCAAGGAAAACCCCCTTAATCGGAGTGATTTCCCTCATTTTTTCAATAACTGTGGAAATATAAGGATGTTTTTCAAAATCAATCCCTGTTCTTCCAATTTGGGACTGGATTATTACGGAATCGTTAATCTCTGCCCGTACCCTGGTCCTTAAATCAACTGCACATGCTATTGCGGTTTCTCCATAGACAACCGCATGTTCTCCAAAAAGATAGATTTTCCCGGGGGCAGAACACGAAATCATATTACTCCTCTTAAATTTGCTTGAAAGATGTAAAACTGTAAATTTTATATTTGAACCTGTGATTTAGTTGAAACTGCGACTTAGTTTGAACATGCGATTTGGTTGAAACTGTGATTCAGTTGAAACTGTGATTTGTTTGTTGAACTGATGTGCAATTCTATAACAAAAATCATGAAAAACTTATCCGGGCATAAGTGACTATTCCTGTCCCGGTGCTTTCATAAAGTAAAAAATAGAAGGTTTCATTTTCCAGTAAAACCCCTCTTACTCAATAATTATTGCGGCATAGCCCACAACTGCATCCAGATCTCCTGAAATATCCCCACTGTTCGAATAGTTAAGCAAAGTCGCCCTATTTCCACCAATTTTCCTGGAGGCGGTCAGCATCGCAGCAATTGGCCCATATCCGCACACAGATGCATTTCTCCTGTAGAGCTGATCATACATCCCTGAAACATCCAGATCCAGGATAGCCTCTATAATTTCAGCATCCTTTTCCCTCGCAAGTTCTGCAGGTTGATAGTGAGTGAAATCACTGGAAGCTATGAAGACTACTTTTTTTCCACTTTTGGAAACAAAATCGGAAACAAGGTCTCCAACTTCAACGGCAGTCTCTTCGTCCTGCATGCCCATACAGATAGGAAGGATTTTAAAATCCCTTTCGAAACGGTATTGAAGGAAAGGAAGCTGAACTTCAATGGAATGTTCGTATCTATGCCCAAGCTCGTCTATATCAACGATGCTTCCTAAAAACATATCGGCAAGTTCGACGTCAACTTCAACCGTCCCCAGAGGAGTCTTCCACGTGTCCGTGGATATTGATATAGGAGAACCGTATCCAGTATGATTGGGACCAAAAAGGACATAAGTGTTGGCTGCTGGGAGGGCTGCATATACATGCGCAGCTACTTTTCCGGAATAAACATACCCGGCGTGCGGGCAAACAGCCCCGAAAACATTTCGTTCCCGGATCTCCAGGCCTTCAAAACATCGCTTAAGTTCTTTCTCCAGATATTCAGGACGCAGGGGATAGAACTGCCCTGCAACTGCTGGCTGTCTCATTTCTAATCACCCATATAAGATACGGGTCATTTTTATATATGCTTGCAGTATGCAGGACTGCCATCCTGAATCAGAGAGGTGTTTCGAAGTCTGTTGTCTCGTAATTGAAGGGAGTTCCATTAAGTCTGGACACTTCTCTTGCAAGCAACCAGTAGACAAGAGAAAGAGCTTTTCTACCTTTGTTGTTTGTAGGGATTACAAGGTCCACGTTTGAAATCAGGTTGTTGGTATCACAGAGTGCTACAACAGGAACCCCAATGCTTGAAGCTTCCTTCAGAACCTGGGCATCTCCTGCCGGATCGGTTACAATTACAACATCAGGTTCAACGAAACCGTCGATCTGAGGGTTTGTAAGCGAGCCCGGGATAAACCTTCCAAGCATTGCCCTTGTGCCGAGTGCCCTGGAAAACATTCTTGCAGGGTGCTGCCCGTACTGCCTTGAAGAAACTACAAGAATCCTTGAAGTCTCGTAATGAGACAGTAACTTTGATGCAACTCTGATCCTTTCGTCTGTTGACTGGATGTCAAGTACATATAAACCGTCAGTTCTGACTCTGTATACGAAACGCATCATATCCTGAGTCTTTTGCTGGGTACCGATATGAACACCTGCTGCCAGATATTCATCAATAGATACGAGGGATGTGGACCCTTCTTTAGCAGAAGCTGCTTCATCCTCTGTTTCTACAGGCACAGATCCGGTTTTTGCTGTGGCTTCCTTTTCAGGTGCAGGTTCTGCTTCAGCCACGACATCTTCTTCAGGCAAAGGCTGTGCTTCGTTTTCCTCCTGCCCTGTTTGCTCAATTTCCTCCATAAAGTCACCTCATAATATAGAATCAACAATAAAATACATTCAATCTCTGAAAATTATCCCACTACGTTTTCAATTGCTTTTACGTTTGACCGTGATTGGAATAACTCCGGCCTTCAACTCTTCAATGGCAACACCGAGAGGATCCAGCCGCCCGTCATCTTCAACAAGGACAGGAGCCCCCATTGCAATCTGCAACGATCTTGCACCTACAATACGTGCACGCTCGAACCGGGTATACTTTTCCTTGACCAACTGATCACCCTAAAACTTAAAAACGCTCCGATGAGTTCCAATAATCGAGAAGCATGATAAATTTGACATATTCAGTACACACCTGAAAACCAGTACCCTTTAAATAGGGGTAATGGGACCGCTGAGATTCGAACTCAGGTTCCGGCGTCCCGAACGCCGAAGGATGGACCAAGCTACCCTACGGTCCCTTACTGGTATGGCGAAAGCACATCAACAAGTTCGACGTGGCTTAGAATCATTCTGCGGCAGCAGTAGCGGGTGATCCCTAGATCATCCAGCACTGCAGCAGCGTCTTCGCCATCATTGACGCGTCTTTTGTACTCATCCCAATAGTTTGAGATTACTTTTCCACATGAGAAACATCGGACTGGGATCATAGTTTTACCTGTAAGATTTCTGGTATTTAGCCCTTGCTCCAGGTCCACCGAAGTTCTTTGATTCTTTCTGCCTGGAATCGCTTACAAGTAAGTTGCGGTCATAGCTTGCGAAGTTGTCTCGGATGATTGTGTCATTTGTCCATTCCACAATACCCCTGGCAACAGCGGTTCTTACCGCATTAGCCTGTCCGACAATTCCGCCACCCCGAACATCGACATTAATGTCAAGCCCGGAAACCACTTCATTTCCTGCAATCAGCAGTGGCTCGGAGATCTTCATCCTTACGAGTTCTGGAGTGTATAACTCGACCGGAACTTTGTTGATCCTGATCTTACCGGTTCCTTTCGTGACTGTTGCACGTGCAGTTGCAGTCTTGTGCTTTCCAGATGAATTAACTACTTTAACCATGAGGACTCACCCTTTAGAACTTAGAACCCATTTTCTGGCTCACTTCACCAAGCTCTACGTATTTGTTAGAACTCAGAAGCCTCATATCGGCATCTGGAATGGTGATCGTTTCGGCGCCCTTAAACTCGTAGGGGACACCCACATACACTTTGAGCCTGGACATTGCGTCTCTGCCTCTTGCTCTCTTGTAGGGCAGCATGCCACGGATCGTCCTCTTAAGGATGCGGTCCGGACGCTTCGGGAAATAAGGCCCGAATTCCGTTGCACCCCTCTCCCGGG
>CAZLNG010000021.1:0-46126 GCA_964560735.1 uncultured Methanosarcinales archaeon
AATTAACCGAACCGATAAAATCCTCGTCAGACAGAAAAAAACTTCTGTCTCCATTTAATGAACAGTATTTACTGCATTCACCATGCAGGAAGTTATAGTTACGCACTCATAGTATTTAAAGGTATTCATCCTCACTTAAATGAAGAAGAATTCCCAACAGAATAACCATGAGAAAACCCACCAGCAAATTGAATGTTCTTGCCGGGATGGGAAAGACATATAGATCAGTTTTAGTATATAAAACTTTTCATCCAGGCAACATTATGAAAAAAACAAATTTGACATAGTAGAAAAATTTGTTTTGTAGAGTTCCTGAATTCCACCCCAGAATTATAAATTCAAGAGCGGCGCGCGCTTGTTTTGCGCGTAGGACATACAAAGACACATCCAATATAAATACCTGTCGCCCATCCGATTACTTCGAAAAAAATAAAAATAAGAAAGGAATAATATAAAGTAAGTAGACAGCAGAAAAGCGCAGCATTAAAATAACAACAGAAAGTTGAAAGCTGCAGGATGAATAACCTTAAAGTCCGAAAAAAGATATACAAGGGTACTAAGGGTATAAAAATAAAAAACACAATAATAATTATAAACTACAGATAATGAGGTATCACACTGGCAGACTTAAAGAAACCGACATCCAAAGCCAAGCCCGATACGGAAGAAACAGTTACAAGAGTACGTACACCTCGAAAGGAGAACAATGAAATCCTGGCAACTGTGGAGAGTCTTCTTGGTGCAAACCGCCTGAGACTCCGTTGCATGGATGGAGTCGTTCGCATGGGAAGAATACCCGGTTCAATGAAGAAAAAAACCTGGATTAGAGAAGGAGACGTAGTTATTGTGGTGCCCTGGGAGTTCCAGAATGAAAAGGCAGATGTGATCTGGAAGTATACAAGGCCGCAGATAGACTGGCTTGAGAGAAAAGGGTACCTTAAAGGATAAAGTAGGAATGGATCAAGAAGAAAAAATAAAGCGGATTGACAGCGCAAAAGATAAGGCGCGTGCAAGGGAAAAAGACTCCGAACGGCTAAAAGTAGAAGAAAATGTATTCGATGTCCCCACCCTCAAAACCCTCTATACTCTCTCCAATAAAGGCATAATAAAGGCAATGGGCGGGTCCATCAGTACTGGAAAAGAAGCAAATGTATTCTACGCAGAAGGCCCGGAAAAGGAGCTTGCGGTAAAAATATACCGAATTTCCAGCAGTACTTTTAAGGCTATGGACGCCTACATCATGAAGGACCCTCGCTTCACTAACATCCGAAATAACAAGCGAGATATAATCTTTGCATGGACGCGCAAGGAATTTCAGAATCTGAAACGTGCAAAAAGTTCAGGTGTCCGGGTCCCCGAGCCAATACTCACCGAAAAAAATATTCTTATCATGGAATTTATGGGTGAAAAAGAAGTACCATACCCTCTCCTGAAGAACACGCCTCTTGAAGAAGATGATGCGAAACTTGTTTTTGACACGATCGTCGAATACATGCGTCTCCTCCATAAAGAAGCAAATCTTGTACATGCCGATCTGAGCGAATATAACATTCTAATAGACCCAAATGATGTAACTCCAATATTCATTGATATGGGACAGTCCGTAACCCTGGAACACCCTAATGCCAGAGAATTCCTCTACAGGGACGTGCAAAATATACTCAGGTTCTTCAGCCGCTATGGAATCAGGGACAAACCCGAAGAACTACTAAAAAAAATACAGGCGGAGTGATTATGACTCAATATGTCAAAATCCCCAAAGATAGAATCGGGGTAATTATTGGTCCGAAAGGAGAAACAAAGAAGTTTATTGAAGATAAAGCCGCGTGTCAACTGGATATTGAAAGCGACAGCGGAAAAATAGACGTCACCTGTGAGGAGGATCCTTTAAAAGAATTCAGGGTTCTTGAGACCCTCAAAGCCATAGGAAGAGGTTTCAGTCCTGAAAAAGCCCTTGAGCTTCTTGAAGATGAGATGCTCATGCTTGAAGTCATTGACCTCTCAGATGTCGCTACCACCCCAAAAGAACTCCAGCGCATAAAAGGCAGGATAATTGGGAGAAACGGGAGAACCAGAGAACTTGCCGAAACTCTAATTAACGTCAAGATTTCCGTATATGGGAAAACCGTATCCGTACTTGGGTATCCCGAGCAGAACACCATAGTAAGGACTGCCATAAAGATGCTGCTTGACGGAGCTACACACGGTGCTGTTTACAAATTCCTGGAGAAGAAACATCAGGAACTTTTGCAGTCCCAGCTTGATTCAATTGACTTTTACTAAACAGAAAAAAACAGTATCCTGGAAACATAGTTGCTTTTCCGGGAAACTGTTGTTCTTTGCTAAATACATAAATAATTCAGCTTAGTTCAGCAACTACTTCAGCTTTTTTCACATAATTTTAATTTGAGATGAGTTACGCAGAATTTCTGCTGATACTTCCATTAGTCCCGAGTTTCATCCGGTTTCCCCTAAATCCTCTTCATCAACTCCTGAGCCTATCCCACTGCCTTCAAGAAACTTACCCCTTCCAGCTTTTGCATCGATGGCCTCCTCAGTCCATATAACTTCACCTCTGGACAGGGTGTACTGTGGAAAAACTGCATCCATGCCTTCAAAAGGCGTCCATCCGGCTTTGCTGTGAAGCATCTCGGCTTTAACGGGTTGAAGATTACGGGGATCTATAATTATAAGATCTGCATCAAAACCTACCTCAAGTCTGCCTTTACCCTTACTGTCCAGCCCGAAGGCCTTTGCCGGATTCCAGCTTGTGAGCATAATCATCTGTGCAAGGGGAAGGATATTTTTCCTGACTGCAGCAAGCATAAGAGGCATCAGAGTCTCAACCCCGGGCACCCCTGAAGGAGCAACCTTCATGTCAACATCTTTCTCGGACTCCAGATGAGGGGCATGGTCTGAGGCGACCATATCAATGGTTCCGTCATTAATACCGTTTACAAGAGCTTTGATACTATGGCTTCCCCTTAGAGGAGGATTCATTTTTCCGAATGATCTGAGCCTTTCCCAGTCCCTGGTAGAGAGAAAAAGATGATGAGGAGTAACTTCACAGGTAAAAAGAGGCTTTTTGTTTTCTCTTCTTGCAAGATATTTTTCCTTTCTGATCATACCTACGGCTTCAAGAGTGCTCAAGTGGCAGAAATGAGCTTTTACATTCAATCTGGAAATAAGTTCCAGGGCTTTTTGAACAGCAATTGCCTCGCATTCATTGGGGCGCACTTTAGAATGATAATCCGGAAAAGTGTCTCCTTTTAACAGCTCTTCCAGCTCAAGACGCATCTTTTCATCTTCGGCATGAATAGTTGCAAGGGCTCCGAGGCGCTTAATCTCAACAAGTGCCTCTTCAAAAGCTCCCTCATTAATATTTAACCCGCCTGTAGACTCAGCCATGAAAATTTCCCCAAATGCGGTAACCCCCAATTTCCAGAGCTCTTTTAACTTTTCTATATTCCCTGTTACTCCCCCGTTAATCCCAAAGTCAATAATGGACTTTCCCCTGGCAAGTTTAAGCTTCTGTTCAAAAGAACGCCTGTCTGTAGTAGGAGGCATTGTATTTGGCTGGTCGATAACAGTCGTAATTCCTCCGGCAGCTGCAGCACAGGAACCTGTATACCAGTTTTCTTTTATTGTCATGCCGGGTTCTCTGAAATGAACATGTACATCAATCCCCCCAGGCAGGGTAAGAGCCCCACCGGCATCTATAATCATATCCGAACTTGAGACCCTGAGATCTTTTCCGATTTTTGTGACTTTGCCACCTTCAATGATGATTTCGGCGGGCTGAAGAGAATTATTGTAATAGACCCTTGTATTTTTGATAAGAATATCAGGCATGGGCGTCTATATGCTTATAAGTATACTTAAAACATGCACATCAAAGAGAATTAAAGAAATAGAAGGGAAAAAGAAAAAAAATGAAGAAAAAGAAGAGGATAAAAGGAAGAGAAAAAAAGAAAATGAGAACAGCTGGAAAGCCGTTTCAGTTTAGTTTGACATGCTCGGCCGTTGTAAAATATACTACACTTTCACAGATATTACAGCAATGATCTGCAATCCTTTCAATGTATCGAACAAGAAAGAGTAAATATGTCGCTTTGGAGATAATGCTGGTATCGTTTGCCATCATTTCTATTAATTCGACCCATACTGCATAAAAGAGCTTGTCGACCTCGTCATCTCTGGATGCTACTGTTTTTGCAAGTTCAGTATCCTGAGTCTCGAAGGCCTTGAGGGAATTTTCAAGCATATAGGCTGCAATACCTGCCATTTTCCTCGTATCTATAAGCGGCTTTATGTGCCCACCTTCAATTTTTCCGGGGATCTTCGCAATATTGATTGAAAGTCCCACAATTCTTTTAAGATCAGCTGAAATCTTAAGTGCGGACACTACAAGCCTGAGGTCACTTGCCATAGGCTGCTGAAGTGCGAGCAAGTCAAAGATAGAAGCCTCTATTCCCTCCTCAAGATTATCCACTTTAGGTTCAAGGGCAAGAGTCTTCTCGGCAAGCTCTCCATTGAGATTTATTACAGCTTCCATAGAGTCTCGAAAGATCAGTTCAGACATTTCCCCTAAAGAAAGTACAGACTTTTTAAGCAGATCCAGTTGCTGAATGTATCGTTCTCGGACCATTTTAATCACCCAAACCTGCCAGTAATATAATCCTCAGTACTTTTTTCCATGGGACTGTGAAAAATCTGTCTTGTCTGACCGAACTCAATCAGTTCCCCCATAAGGAAAAATCCGGTATAGTCTGAAATTCTTGCTGCTTGTTGCATATTATGAGTTACAATTACTATGGTATAATCTTTTTTAAGATTCATGAGCAGATCCTCAATCCGTGCAGTGGAAATCGGGTCAAGAGCACTGGTAGGTTCATCGAAAAGAATAATTTTGGGATTTACTGCCATAGTCCTGGCAATACACAGTCTTTGCTGCTGCCCACCACTCAGAGAAAGAGCAGGAGATTTGAGCCTGTCTGAAGTTTCCTCCCACAGAGCAGCCGACTTGAGGGCACTCTCGACAACCTTATCGAATTCTTTTTTATTTACTCCATGAATTCGAGGTCCATATGCAATATTATCATAAATGGACATAGGGAACGGGTTAGGTTTTTGGAATACCATACCTACCTGTTTTCGCAGCTCAACAACATCTACATCTTTTCCGTAAATGTCATTATCTTCAATTAAAACTTTACCTTCGATCCTGCAGTTTTTAACAAGATCGTTCATCCGGTTTAAGCAACGGATGAAAGTGGATTTGCCACAGCCGGAGGGACCTATAAGAGCAGTAACGCTATTTTTAGGGACACGCATGGAGATATTTTTAAGGGCCTGCTTTTCCCCGTACCAAAGGTTAAGATTTTCTACTATTATATGAGGCTGAGCCACGTTTTGAATAACTTCAGTCATTTATCGACCCCGATTAGAGTATAAATTTGAAAAACTTTTAAAATATACATTAGATTTGCAATTTTTTTCTGTAATGCCTGCGGATTAAAACTGCTACGACATTCAAACCCAGCACTATCACCAGCAAAACAAGAGCAGTTCCGTACTGAAGGGAACGGGTTTGAGTAATGTTAGTCCCGGAGGTAGCCAGTACGAAAAGATGGTAAGGAAGTGCCATAAACTGAGAGTGGATAGAATCAGGCAACCTTGGCAGGAAATAAGCAACGCCTGTAAGAAGAATAGGAGCTGTTTCTCCTGCAACCCTTCCAATACTCAGGATAGAACCTGTAGTAATTCCCGGAATGGCTGCCGGCAGTACTACATGCCATATAGTCTGCCACTTGCTGACCCCAAGTGCAAGTGAGGAATCCCGATACTCCTGTGGGACTGCGATCAGAGCTTCCTCGGTAGAGCGGATAATTACCGGGAGAATAAGAAGAGAGAGAGTAAGGCAAGAAGAAAGTAAAGAAGAACCAAAATTGAGGTACTTAACAAAAAGGGCCAGCCCAAAGAGCCCAAATACGACAGATGGAGTTCCTGCAAGGTTATTAATTGCCATTTCTATAAGCCAGGTTGTGCGGTTTTCCCCTGCATATTCATTCAGATAAACGGCAGCCGTAATGCCAATGGGAAGAGCTACAACCATTGACCCTACAATCAGGAGGACAGTACCTACGATTGCAGGATATATTCCTCCCTGAGTCATCATCATGCGGGGCATCTCAGTAAGGAATTCAATACTAATTGCACTGTATCCATTGTAAATAATATAGCCCAGGATAATTACTACAAACCCGGCTACTGTCAATGCTGAAAGCCGGAGCAGTGTAAAGGCGATTTTTTCACTCATTCTCGCATTCAATCCCATGCTCAATCCACCCTGCACCCGAAAAGATTTATGGTCATTTTCGTTTACTTTTGA
This sequence comes from uncultured Methanosarcinales archaeon, assembly GCA_964560735.1. GTDB lineage: Archaea > Halobacteriota > Methanosarcinia > Methanosarcinales > Methanosarcinaceae > Methanosarcina. Next base: position 6,392 of record CAZLNG010000021.1, read on the forward strand.
ACTTAATTCCATGCTCAGTCCACCTTGAATCTGTATCGCTTTTTGATAGAATCCGCAATCAGGTTAATCAGGAAAGTTATGATGAAAAGTACAGATCCGACTGCAAAAAGAGCATGGAAGTGGGCACTTCCCTGAGGGACCTCACCCATTTCGAGGGCGATTGTGGCGGTCATTGTCCTTACAGGGTCCAGAATACCCCCTGGAAAAGAAGGGATAATTGCAGTGTTTCCGGTGACCATCATCAGAGTCATTGTCTCTCCTATAGCCCTGCCTATACCGAGCATCACAGCAGCTGAAATTCCGGAAAGGGCGGCAGGAACTATAACCCGGTATATAGTTTGCCATCTTGTGGCTCCAAGAGCCAGAGAACCGTGTTTAATGGTGCTGGGGACCGAGCTTATGGCATCCTCTGAAATCGTAATTATCGTAGGAAGAGCCATAATCCCGAGCATAATAGAACCTGTAAGAGCAGTTTGCCCTGTAGGCAGGTTAAAAGTACTCTGCATAAAAGGAACGACAATAACAAGCCCGAAGAACCCGAATACAACAGAAGGAATCCCTGCCAGAATCTCGATAAAAGGTTTCAAAGTTTCTGCAACTTTTGGGTGTGCAATCTCAGAGATATAGATAGCAGAAGCAATTCCCAGAGGTACTGCAAAAAGGATTGCTCCGGCAGTAACAAGAAGGGAACCAAAAAAGAGAGGCAATAACCCAAACTGCCTGTTAACGGATGTAGGATACCAGAACTTTCCTGTGAGAAAGTCCAGAAGGGACGTATCTTTAAAGAGAAGTAAACTGTCCCTGAATAAAAAAAGGCATATAAGGAAAAGGATGACGACCGTAAGAGCACTTACTGAGAAGAGCACAGACTCGATCGTTTTTTCCTTATAATTCCTGTTTAACATATTTTTCCCTTGAAATTCTTTGAAGTTTAGTGTTTTTATTACTTCTTTAACGGAAAGTACCCAACCTCAGTCACCAGGCTCTGTCCTTTTTCGCTCAGAACAAAGTCAATAAATTCCTTTGCAAGACCTGAAGGTTCCCCGTTAGTGTAGAAGTAAAGAGCTCTCGAAAGCGGGTATGCACCACTCAGGATATTCTCAGAAGTAGGGGCTTCAGAGCCGTTTCCTGCATCCAGGTTTAAGGCTTTTACACTCTCATCAAGGTATGCAACGCCAATATATCCTATTGCGTTAGGGTTCTGAGCAACTTCTCCTACAATTCCACCTGTAGCAGGCTGGGTAAGAGCATCAGGTCTATATTCGTCTCCCTGTAAAACTTCTTCCTTGAAATATTCATAAGTTCCAGAACTGCTGTCTCTGGAAATCACTACAATTTCCCTGTCCTCTCCGCCAACATCTTTCCAGTTGCTGATGGTCCCGTTGTATATGCCTCTCAGCTGGTCAAAGGTAAGTTCAGTAACAGGATTAGCAGGGTTTACAACAACTGAGATACCGTCATAAGCAATGGTAGTTTCTACAGGAGTAATGCCATTTGTTTTAGCGGCTTCGGTTTCCTCAGGTTTCATTTCTCTGGATGCAGTAGCGATATCTACCTCACCGTCAATGAGAGCTGTAATTCCAACGCCTGATCCACCCCCGGTAACAGTTACGCTTTTCCCGGAGTTTTCAATCATAAATTCCTCAGCTTCAGCCTGTGCAAGAGGCAGAACAGTATCTGATCCCTTTAGAGAGATGCTCTGTGATTCGGCTGCAGTAGCTTCTTCTGCAGGAGCTCCCTCTGAAGAGGTTTCCTGAACAGGAGTAGAGCTTTCGCTTTTTTCATTTCCGGTACATCCTATTCCCAAAAATACAAGTCCAATAACAAGTAGCGTGAGGACTGTGTATGTTTTTATTTTAGTTGCCATATTCCAAATACTCCATAAATCAAATATTAATAACGCAAGAATCTACTATTATACAAGTTGTTTTCAGTACAATGCACAATAAAAAGAAGAATATATAAACGTTCGCCATGTAAAATATATTTAAGCACATATCAACATATAGAACGATATTAAACAATATAAAATATATTTACTATATAAAATATAGAGAAACTCAAACAGCATTGTAAAGATTAAAAGAAAAAGTGAACGCAGGTTAAAAAACAAGCTGGTTCAAACTCTAAAAAGGCATGAAAATTGAGACAATAAAGAATAAAAAGATAAAAAAAGATCATTGATGAGCAGTGAAAAGAAAGCTTAGAAATCAAATAAAGAACTCTGCCCTGCCCGTCCATTCTCAGAACACGAGCTTTTTCCCTGAATTTTGTCTTCACTCTCCGATTCGGAGAAAATTTTCTTCTTTTCCTGTTTTCTTGCCTCAGGTTTATCTGCCTCAAAATCAAAGAGTCCTTTCTGCTTTGAATCAAAATCAAGAGAAGATGTTTTTACCCCCAGGACTTCCAGAATACGCTCTACAGGGGGTAAAATCTGTTTCTTGATATAATAATCCACATCTATGGGCACATTATGTTCCCTGACATAGTCAGGGTCTTCAGCCCGGTCCACAAAAAGGCCTTTTCCTGCAATAATTACAAAAGGTATCCTTGTACCTATCGAAGGCATAATTCCAGTTCTTTTCTTCAGATTTTCCGCAACTGTGAGGTGAGGCTGCTTGTTCTTGTAGCTATCTGATTTTCTTGTTAGTGTTCGGGTAAGGACAAGCTTTTCAACTATTTCGGTATCCTTTCTCGGATCAAGGTTGCGGACATCGCTAACGACTTTCTGCACGTGTTCTACAGCCCTATCAACGTCACCCTCTATGAGCACAAGTTCAAGAACCTTTTTAAGATTCATTGAGGTTAGTTCGCACCAGTCTCTGCGAACGGTTTCCATTCCTTTAACTTTGATTTTACTTTCCCAGCCCGAGTTCCTGGGCTCAAAAAGCCAGAGTGCATAACGCTTCTTTGCAATAAGGAGAGCACGCTTCGCAATAGATTCGAATTCAAGCTCCATGGGGTCAGGCAGCGAAGCAGAAACAATATCTGAAAGCCTGTTTCCTACAAAGCTTACCTCTTCAAGGGACAAATCCCCTTCGGATATACAATGGACAAAAACACTGTCCGTGTCTCCATATGCAACCGATATTTCCACTACCCTGTCCTGTGGCGAGACTTCCCCTGCCTCTTCAGGAATTAGGGCCGCCGAATCCCTGAGAACTATTTTTCCTATAGTCTTATTGATCAGGTCCCGCGTATTCAGTATATTGCTTCGCCCATAGCTGGTTACTGCATTTGCAAGCGTCAGGCTGTAGAGCCTTGCCCTGGCGTATCCCGAATAACCATAGAAGCTGTTCAGCAGGATCTTCAGGGCAAGCTGAGTTGCATCAAGCACTCTATACTCATTTTCATCTGAGGCTTTTTTCATCCTTCTCTTTGTCTCAACCCTCTGATTGAGTAAGTCCTCAAGAATGGAAGGCACAATGCCCCTGAAGACCTCAGGAGGTACAAATTCTCCTCCAGAAGGAGGTTTTATCGTTCTTACCTCAGGCCGGTCTCTGGTAATAACTGTAGTATAGCAGAGGTTGTGCGCCATCATGATTGTGGGGTAAAGAGACTTGTAGTCAAGGATCAGGACATTTTCAAGGAGGCCTTTTTTAGGTTCAAGAACTTCACCGCCTTTAAGGTCCGAGCTCATATCATACCTCTCGGCTGAAAGTTCGTCTCCTGGCTTTGGAAGAAGCACTCTATCTTTGTCCCCAAACTCCCGCAACAGAAGGTTTTCAACCATTGAGGTCTGGCCGCCGTCAACAATTTCCTGAAGCAGTGTCCCGCTTACCTGTGCAAGGGCGATATATTTGTCAAGGAGCTTAAGTTTAAGGATGAGGTCCATGGCTAGCTCGGAGTCTCTGCGGGAGTAATCAATGAATTTTTTGAGTTTCTCTCCTGAGTCACTCCAGTATTCTTCCATTTCAGCAGGGACAATATCAAGCTTCTCGCGGCTCAAGAGCTCTTTTGAAACCGTTCTCAATGTGTACTGTTTCAGGCTGTAAGCCCGGCGAACAAGAGGAAGAGCATCCACAACAACTCGCCCCTTCATTTCAGTTCGGGTAATTAGCCCGAACTTTCTGTACCCTATCTGGCTGCCATCTCTTCCAACAACCGGACTGATAATTTTCCCTTCAGAAATAAGAGCTTTTACCCTGTCAGTAATGTAAGGAATATCAAAATCCTGATGATTATAGCCTGCAACAATATCTGGGTCGTATTCGCAAAAAATATCAAAAAAACGATTTAACATCTCAACTTCGTCCTTGCAGGGCAGAACATCCCCGTCAACCCCATCCACAGGTTTTGCAACCAGAATAAGGGTTTTATGTCCCTTATATTCCGGCTCAAAGGAAAAGCTGATCATAATAATGGGAGAAACGTCAGGAGAAGGCATCCCACCATCAAGAGGCAGACACTCTATATCAAAAGAGAGGTACTTGAGAGGGGCAATCAAAAGGCTTTCAATTCTCTTTAAACCGGATGCCAGAATTGAAGCGTCACAAGAAAAATTTTCACAGCGTGAACGATTCCCAGAACCTTCCCGGAAATATTTAGAAGGGTCTACAGGATTTCCTTCTGCAGAAACCCAGACCATGCCGCCGAGCCCACTATCAATTAAAAAGCGGTTTCTGAAGAGGATGTCAGTTTCGTAAACTTCCCATTTGCCTTCGGCTCCAATTACATCCTGGAGTTTCAGAATTTCATCCCTTATCTCAGGCACGTCCCTGGGCAAATTGGTGGTAACCTTAAGCATCTTTTGCTTATCTTTCTGGTACCCTACAGGCTCAAATTTCTCAACGATCTCGACCTTTTTGACCTGCTCAAAAGTATCTTTAACAAGCCTGGACGCAGTATTCAGATCTCCCGAAGCCTTAAGATAGAAATAAGGCTCAAAATCCGGGACAAAGCAGCAAAAGCTTTTACCATCTCCTCCTCTACCAAAGAGGCGGATAACAGGCCCGCTGCCGTTAACTACTTCGTAATCTGCATCCAAGATTTGAAAATCCATAGGCATGGTTTACAGCTTTAGATAGACATATAGCTTTTGTTGTATTTTTGAAAAATAACATCCTTTTTTGAAAAAAAAGTAGTAGATAAAAATGTGAGGAATTATAATCGAGAGAAGCAAGTGATAAAAAGAGGGGAATAAATCCCCAGCAAATTAATTAATCGGATTTTTTGCAATCTCAAACCGATTATTACTCCAGCTCGGCCCTCTTTTTAACTTAATCTTCTCTCTTCATCTGTGGAAAGAGAATTACTTCCTTGATTGATTCCAGACCTGCAAGGATCATGGTAAGGCGGTCGATTCCAAGCCCCATGCCCCCTGTTGGAGGTAGCCCGTAACCAAGGGCATTTATGAAATCATAATCAACAGTCTGGGCTTCAAGATCTCCAAGCTTTCTTTTCTTGTCCTGCTCTTCAAATCTTTTTTCCTGCTCAAGGGGGTCGTTTAATTCGGAGTAGCCGTTTGCAAGTTCCCATCCGTTAAGGAAAAGTTCGAAACGTTCTACAAAACCTGCTTTCTCCCTATGGTTTTTAGCAAGCGGGGAATTTTCCACAGGGAAATCGTATATGAAAGTCGGGTTTATGAGCTTATCTTCAACAAGCCCCTCAAAGAGTAAGGCAAGGAACTCTCCGTAGGTCTTTGCCTTTTCGTAATCCTCTATCCTGTTCTGGATCGCGATTTCCTTCAATTCCTCAAGCGAGTGAGCAAAGACATCAAGCCCAGCATATTCTTTTAAAGCGTCTTCCATGGAAATCCTCTTCCAGGGAGAACTGAGATTGAGAGTTTTTTCTCCCATTTTAATTTCATAGCTGCCTGTGAGCTTGAGTACCAGCTCCGAGATCATGGCTTCAGTTAAGTCCATCATATCATTGTAGTCGCGGTAAGCCTCGTAGACCTCAATCATGGTAAACTCGGGGTTATGAGTTGTATCTATATCCTCGTTCCTGAAATTTTTGGAAATTTCAAAAACCTTCTCGTACCCGCCGACAACAAGCCTTTTGAGATAGAGTTCAGGAGCAATTCTAAGGAAAAGGTTTTGCCCGAGACAATTGTGGAAAGTCATAAAGGGCCTTGCATTTGCTCCTCCGTACACTGTCTGGAGTATAGGAGTTTCAAATTCCAGAAACTCTCTATCAGCAAGGAATCTTCTGATCTCTGAGATGAGTTTACTCCTCATAACGAAAATATCTCTTTTTTCGGCATTCACTATGAGGTCAAGATATCTTTTTCTGTATCTTGTTTCAATGTCTTTTAAACCATGGAACTTTTCGGGAAGAGCACAGAGGGATTTTGAAAGTAAGCAGAATTCAGATACGCTGATAGAGTTTTCTCCTCTCTTTGTCCTGAAAAGATCGCCCTGAATGCCTATAATATCTCCTGAGTCTACAAAATTTTTAAATATTTCAAACTCTTCATCAGGAAGGTTCCCTTTTCTTATAAGGATCTGAATTCTGCCTGCCTGGTCTCCAAGGTCGGCAAATATCATTTTCCCGTGCTTGCGAATATTGTAAAGTCTACCAGCCGTCCTGACAGTTAAACCTTCATTCTGTTCAAAGTCGTCAAACTTTTTCAGAATATCACAGATATCCCCGTTCTTTTCAAACTTATAAGGGTAAGGGTTGAGTCCCTGAGTCCTGAGACCGTTTAGTTTTACAATTTTAGAGTCGTCAAAGACTCTGTTATTTGAGCTGTCATTATTATCAGACAGGGAAACATTGTCCGAAACTTCTGTATTGTTAATTTCCGTGCTCATTGAATCAGTACATCCTGTTAAGTAATATGGGTAAATCAATAACGAATTAATCAATAACGAATTAATCAATAACGAATAAATCAGCAGATCGATCAGGGTAAACCGGGAAACTGATCCGGACCGGTCATTAATCCTATCTTCAAGTCAATAGTAAATAAATAATAAATCAATAAATCAGCCAAAAACCACAGCAATAGAGAGTTTTTAGGAGTCTAAGGAAATCTGTGCATTCTGAATTTACTTCTGAGGCTGAAACCCGTAATCCTGAATCATCAAGAATAATGACTGTTTATTAGCCTGATTCTTAACATTTATTTTTTTCCATACACCCATGCATTTTATATAAACATTGAGAAAAGGAGACAACATATTAGTAAGAATTTATTAAGTTTTCAGAAAGATCCTGTGGCAGACTGAATCTCACGGAGAAACCTTAAAATCCCGCTTCCGGCTTCCATTTTTGCTTCTAACCCTTGTATGCTTCAGTTTCCGAATATTTTTAAGTAGCCCTAATCTTGTTCCGTCAAGCAAATACATTTCTGCATCATCAATTTTAATACCACCTGAAGAAAAAACCGGACCCAGGAGGTCTTCCTGAGTGGATTCATTAAAAGGTACTCCTCCGCAGAGCTCATTAAAAGCAGGCATAATAAAAAGCTCAGGATCAGCCCACTGTAATTTGTTTTCAAAATCAAGAGTTCCGAACCGGGCTTTTAAGACAGCTGCATTAAACCTTGTCCTGACCCAGGCAGGTTCAGCTATGGAGTACCCGAAAGAATCCGTAAACCGGAGAGTAGGATGATTATGAGCAGCCACGACGTGAGATGCCCCCAGCAGTTCAGGCGCAGGCCAGGTGTGTCCATGGAAATATCCCACTCCATCAAGCACCGCACCACGTGCAGAGTGAACTTTGATGTCTTTCTGTCTGCCGCATAAAAGCTCGATTCCACCATCATGATTTCCCGGAAAAATATCCACATGCGTATATTCTGCAAGCTTCTCAAGAAATCGGGGAATCTCATCTTTTTCCTGCCAGGAAACCTGAGGAACGTTATGTTTCACATCCCCAAGAAGTATTATCCTGTCAGGGGAATTTGTCTCTATATAACCCAGAATTTTGTTCAGTCTCTCTTTCGTCCGGCTGGGCAAATTGATCCCACTCCTGTAGAGATCCCATTCAATCCCAAGGTGAGTATCGGCAACAACCAGTGAAATTTCAGAATTCCTTACAACAAGGGCAGGTTCTTCAAGAATAGGCGTGATTTCAGGTGGCATAATATGTTAAATTTGATTTTTCGAATTTTGAGGTTTGTATCCCTTAATAAGATATTTATATGTTCTCAATCTCAGGTATCAGATAATATAATTAGTCCCATATAAAAATATGGTTGAAAAAATCATATTGGAAAAAATAGCTGAATGCGTGGAATTTAGAAACTTGAAAAAGAGAATGTAAGAAGCAGGTCTAAGCAGCCAATTCAAAGTTTAAATTTTTAGAGAAAAATGAGGCATTTTCACTCTGAATTGCAAAATCCCCAATTAATATACAAAAATCCCGATATAAAATACAAAAATCCCAATTTAATATACAAAATATTACAGAAAAGTATCGACTCTTTCAAGACAGCGAGTGACTAGTTATATAACCTACCGGGGAAAAAAACTCCCCGGAAAAACAATTAGAATTGCAGTAGAACTGCAGTAGTAATGACAGTAGAAGCCACATTTCCATGCCTTACTTTTCATATTTCAGTACATCATCAATAGTATCTACATACTCGATATTAATTCCAACATTTTTCTCAATATATTCCTCAGCATCTACAATTTCCGGCTGTCTCGAAACAACAGTAAAGCCACCGAATTTTCTTTCCACCAGTTTGTATGTAACGAGCTCACTGTTTTCCCTGGGAATTAAAAAGAGGGATTTACCTCCAGCTTCTACTGCTTTGGCCTTCTCGAGAACTCCGCCTATCTCTCCGATATTGCCTTCAGTGTCAATAGTACCTGTAAGAGTAATGCTGTCATTAAGCGGAGTGTTTTCGATAGCAGAAATCGTAAGCAGAGTCATCAGAGCACCTGCACTGGGACCATCAACTCCGGGAATTTCATCCTTAGCGGTAATACTGAATATAATATCACTGCTTGTAAGCTGTCTTCCGGTTTCTCTCTCAGCTACGAAAACTGCAGTATTTGCTGCATCCTGGAAGATTACACCCATCAGAGGAGTTGTCTGGACCAGCACACGGCCTTTCCCTGGCCTGATCTCAACTGATATGTTAAGCAGGGCACCTTCTTCAGAAACTGACTGCCGAACAAAGGGGCCTGTCTGATCAGTCTCAACTGCCTGGTATACTGCGGGTCCCTGAAGGGTAGCAAATCCTTCCAGGCCAGCAGGACACATTGGAGAGTTATTCTGGAGTTCAAAGACTTTCTGCCGGTAAGAGTCGAGTTGAGAAGCGTAAGATTGAAGAGACTCATTGTTCTGATTTATCTGTGCCTTAAGGTTTTCATTTTCTATCTCAAGGGAGTTAATAACGGACTGCATTTCCTGGACCTGCTTTCCTTCCAGGGAAGGTTGTTCTTCAAACAAAACGAAATAAGCATTTGCAACAAGCGAAAGAGCCAGTAAAAAGACGAGAAACTTGGATCTCATGCCACCAACCATTGTTAATTAGTTTGCCTTAAATCGTACTTATTTCTTTCTTCTGAAACATATAAAAAAACTAAGATAATCTGGTATAAATAGTACATAAAACTTAACCAGCCTGCTCAATAGGCGGAATTATTCAGATTAAAAAGTTCCGAAAACTCTCTCAGAAACCCCCTATTTGAATATGCAAACTTACACAAAAATTATAAATTAAAAGACCGAGCGTAACTATCACTTTTTTAAAAGTTACTTCCTCCCTCACCCTTCCACTCACTCCTCCATACAAGCGTTACTTTAAAGTTTAACTCCTTTTCCGATTTGGTGATAACTGCTCTGCCATTGGTAGTCAATAGCAGGTTAAAAGCCATCTGCATTTGGAAAGGTCTCTGCTCAGCGGGGGTTTCTTCTATAGCGCCTGCAACCTTTTCAGAGAGCTCTTTAATCACGAGCAATGCACTATCAATTGATTCTCTCGATTTCTCTTCTATAGCCTTCGGAGATACAAGCGTCATTCTTCTTATTGCGCCCGGAGCATGCCCCAGTTCAGCTAAAATATACCCTGTCTTTACAGCTTCCCTGTCGGAATTGTCACTTAATTTTTCTTCAATGATCTCTTTGTTCAGAACTGCTACCCCCAGAACCAGTAAAGTCACGTATTATAAAAAACAATACGACCCAGAATAGGAATACATTGACATAAGTAAAATAGTATATAATTGGATAAATAATTATTGACAATTTCTACAATCTGTATTAAAAAAATCGGGAATGAATTACTAAATTACAGAAGAAAAGAAATATCAGCTAATTAACAATGAAGCACAGAAAATGAAAAGAGAAAAAACTCATTATCTCCTTTTCAGAGATAAGAATTAGACTAAATTTCTCTTTTCAAGGTGTATGTTAGTTAATCAAAGTACATTTGCGTTGTCTATTCATCACTTCTGCTTCTTTTCTTCTTCAAGAGTTACCTTCTTCCCGCAAATGTCGCATTTCCCGTCTTCAGTAATACAGGGCTGTTTGGGAGCTTCCCCTCCACAAATTCCGCACTTTACCATACTTTTTACCTCCTTCCTTATAATGGTGGGACACTATGTCCCTTTGTTAATAGAGGAGTCATAGATTTATACTTAATCTGCATAAAAATATACTAAATGCACTGCAATGCTCTTAGAAAAGTATACATATAAATAACCTTTAAAGTTATAACAGAAACTTTAAAAATAGGATAAAGAGATATAAAAGTATGCAAGATCTGGACAAAAAAAAGGGAAAAACTTCTGAGAATCCGAAAACATCTGAACCTCAGGAGATATCTGAAATAAAGGCAATCAGAGAAAAGCTTTCCGAAATGCACAGCGATATAAAAAAAGTTATGGAATACTCAAATAGGCTGCGTTTGGAGGCTGCTCTTGAAGGTTCGAGGCAGGAATATTCAAATGCTCTTCTCAATCACCTCTTCGAAGATATTGAGACAGGACTTGAGAAAAATATGGTGAAAAAATGTCCTGAAAAGAAAAATTGCACTTCTGCATTTACGGCCTTTTTGCAGCAGAATGCGGGGTTTATAAAACAAAGAAAAGTAGATGACACGCTAATTTCAGGCAATAGAAAAAAGCTGGATGAACTGAAATGCGGGGCTCCTTACGGTAAATGTGAACAGTGTTTTTCCGAAGTTTCGAATCTTTTTATTAAACAGGTCAACCTCATGCGTTCCATGAGAATTTATGCAGATAATCAGGAACATAAACCTGATATTTCAACCCTCAAAACTAATGTTATTATGAGTGAGATCCTTGAGCCGGTTTCAAACAACCAGCGTTTTGAAATTCTTAGATCAGTAGCTTTCGAAACGAAAAGTTTCTCAGCTTTTTCTGAAATTACAGGTCTGAGGGGAGGGAATCTACTCTTCCACCTCCAGAAACTCACAGATACCGGGCTTATCCTCCAGCAACATGAAAGAGGGGACTATATGATAACTGAGAAAGGATTTAAAATCCTTCAGGGTTTGAATGAGATATACTCTTCACTTCAATATTCTCCAATACAGGAAACTGAAGGAAAAGATTCTGGAGAAAAGAAGAAGATAGAAATCTGAGAAATAGAGGTTTGAGAAATCGAGAGAAGTGAATATAAGTCTGAGGGATGAGGATCTAAAAGATAGAAATCTAAAAGATAGAGATCTGAGGCTTTGACCCGTAACTAGGGTTAGAGAAATAAATGGGAGCCAGAAAACCGATATTCGCGAAAATTTGGGTTCCTGGTTTACCCAATGAATATTCCAATGATAAATGTTTTAGATATTTTCGGCTTTTTTTACATTCGGTCCCTCTTTTGTATCCTGTATTATATACCCAAGAGCCTTTACTTTCTCCCTCAGAGCATCAGAGATTGCCCACTCCTTCTTTTTTCGAGCAGCTTCACGTTCTTCCACAAGTTTTACTATTTCTTCTGGAATTTCCTCCTTTCCAGTATCTGAAAAAATGCCCAGAACATCAGAAAACCGTCTGAAAAGAGAGTAGAGTTTGTTAAGGACCTGTTTATTTTTCCCTGATTCGAGGTGTTTGTTGGCTGTTCTGGAAAGATCTTGAAGTACATTTATAGCTTTAGGTGTATTGAAATCGTCCTCAAGAGCTTCTCGAAACTGGGTTTCCATCTCAGGAAGGCCCTTAAGAACATCTTCATCCTGGGGATTTGGTTGTTCTTCTGCGCTTTCGAGGGCGAACCTGAGATTATCGAGAGTCTCTTTAAGCCGTAAATAATTATTTTTTGCATTCTCTGCAAATGAATCTGAATAATCCAGTTTTTTCCTGTAGTGAACCGAGAGAAACATAAAGCGCACAACTTCTCCACCGTACTTTCCGACAATCTCAGGCAGTGTGAAGTAATTTCCTTTGGATTTACTCATCTTCTCTCCTGCAACTATAAGATGCTCTCCATGAATCCAGTATTTTACGAAAAGCCTTCCCGTTGCTCCCTCAGACTGAGCTATCTCGTTTTCGTGATGAGGGAAGATAAGATCCACTCCTCCAATATGGATATCAAGGGTGGGACCGAAATTATTCATGGCCATAACCGAGCATTCAATGTGCCATCCGGGGCGGATTTTTCCCCATGGGCTCTCATAGTAAATCCCCCTTTCGATTTCTTCAGGGGCTGAGGCTTTTAGTAGAGCAAAATCACGGGGATTATCCTTATCGTACTCGTCTACATCTACTGACGCACCAACCAGAATCTTGTCAAAATCGAGCTTTGAAAGCTTGCCGTAATCTGGATACCCTGAAATCCTGTAATAAACCGAACCGTCTTTTTCATAAGCCAGTCCCTTGTCAATCAGTTTTTCCGCAAGTTTTATCATATCTCCAACATTTTCCGTGGCTCTCGGATATGCTGACGCCCGCTTTATATTAAGTACATCCAGACCTTTAAAAAATTCATCTGTGTATTTATCGGTAAAGTCTTTAAGAGACAACCCTGCAACTTTTGAATCTCTGATAGTTTTATCGTCTATATCCGTAATATTCATCACGAGTTTTACCCTGTACCCGAGATATTCAAGGGTCCTCACAATGTTGTCTGTTGTCAGAAACGTGCGATAATTGCCTATATGCGGCATATTGTAGACTGTAGGTCCGCAGGCATAAATCGAAACCTCGCCTTCCTTCAACGGTTTAAATATCTCTTTTTCTCTTGTCAGGGTATTATAGACTCGCAGCATCCGGAAACCCTCCGAAAATTAAATAATCATCCAGTTTATTGCTTTTAACTGCTTTATTACTTTTGTAGCTCCAACTAGTCTGCGCTCAAAGACGGCTGAAGAAATAGAAAGTAAAAAAATAAAAGTTATGTGAATAAAAATCAAGTAAAATCTTCCTCAAAAACTGAAACTCCAAACTTTTCCAGAATTTTCCCCAGCCGAAAAAGAGGGAGCCCAACTATATTAAAGAAATCGCCTTCTATATTTTCAATAAGCACTGCTCCTTTCCCCTGAGCAGCAAAAGCCCCGGCTTTGTCGAGAGGTTCTCCTGTCCTTACATAAGCCAAAATCTGTTCTCTGCTCATTTTAGCCATCCAGACCACCGTGGATTCTAATTCGCTAATTTCTTTACCGGAGTCAAGATCCAGAACTGTAATCCCTGTTAAGACTCTGAACTTCTGTCCATTTAGCTTTTTCAGCATTTCTTCTGCCTTTTTAGGAGAATGGGGTTTTCCCAGAATTTCTCCTTCAAAGATAATTGACGTATCAGCAGAAATCACAAGCCCTGAATCGAAATGTTTAGCTACATCCCTGGCTTTTTCGACCGAATGCTTTACAAGGAGCTTTTCAGGACTTAAACCGGGAGATGGGGCCTCCCCATAAGAGCTGGCATATACCAGAAAATTGTCTCCTATTAACTGTTTGAGAAGCTCTTTTCTTCGGGGGGAGGCTGAAGCAAGGACGATCTTACGCATAAAAAAAATTGAAGCTGATCGGATATATTTCTATTGGATAAATAGAAAAAGTAATAGAAAAAAAATAAAAGAAAAAGTACAGGAAAATAAAAGAAAAATAAAAATAAAAAAAATTGCAGAGTAAGCGCCATTTATCCGTGTACACTTTCAAAGAATTTTCTTACATTAAAAAGATTCTCTGGTTTACCCAGAAGAACACAGGCATCTTTTGCCCGGAGAAGGAAGTTCCCATCAGGAGTATAAATCAATTCTGCGCCTCTGCGAATAGAAAGAACTGTTACTCCATGCTTTTTCCTGAACTCCAGATCTGCAAGGGTTTTTCCATCGAAACTTGAGCCGCTTCCTACTTTAACTACCTGAATATCAACTCCCGGAAGTCCGTCTTTTAGACTGAACCCGCTATCAATCCCCGAATCAACTGACAGTTTTCGCATCATTCTGTAGCCGTTAGCCCTCATGTCATTTACCAGCTTTTCGATATCCTCCTGTGGAACCAGATATTTTTCCAGCATGCGGACAAAAATCTCTACTGAAGTTTCGTATTCTTCGGGAATGATCTCATCTGCCCCGAGAGCGTTGAGGCGCTTCATTTCCTGAAGGTCCCGGACCTTGGCAATTACACATACATTGGGGTTCAATTCCTTTGCTGTCTCTACTATTTTCCTGGTAGCAGCTGGATCGGAGATCCCAATTATAAGAACTCTTGCATTCTTTATGCCTGCATACTCCAGTACAGCTCCTAAAGTTGCATCTCCATACTGTATTCTTTCTCCCTTCGCCTTTTCCTGTTTAACCATATCAGGATTTGATTCTACGATAATGTATGGAACTCCGGCAGCTTTTGCAGCCTTTGATATTGTTTTTCCTGAAAAACCAAATCCTGCGATTATAAGATGATCTTTCATCTCAGGCGCAGGAGAATTTTTCTCTTCAAGAGAATCCGAGTATAGACCGCCCACAAGTTTCATGCCGAAAGGAGTACGTGAAACTTTTTTAACAATAAAATCAGCAGGTTTGTAAGAAGCATTAATTAAGAAGGGCGTAACGCCCATAGTAATGATTGAGACTGCCAGAAATGCCTGGTAAATTTCCGGGGTCAGTAGAAAACAGTCTACTCCTAATTTGGAAAGGACAAAAGAGAATTCTCCTACCTGTGAAAGTGCAAGCCCTGTAAGTATAGTTGTACGTAAAGGGGCTCCCAGAAGGAAAGATACAGTTGCCCCAGCTATTGATTTTACTATAATAAGAGCAATTGCTGCAAGGACAAGAAGTGGGAAGTTATCAAGAAGATACCTGGTGTCCAGAAGCATGCCTATGGATACGAAAAAGAAGCTCATGAACATGTCTCTTAAAGGCACAATATTGCCCATAGCTTGCTGGCTGTAGGGAGAACCTGATATAACGATCCCGGCCATAAATGCTCCAAGGGCAAGAGACAGCCCAATACTCGAAGTAAAGATAGCTGCAGATAGGCAGATGAAAACAACACTGACGAGGAACAATTCTTTGTTGCCTGTCCTACCTACGTGATAAAATATCCAGGGGACCAGAAATTTGGCGCTCAGGATAAAAACCAGGATAATTAATGAGCCTTTAAGAAAAACAGCAGAGAATGAACCCTCAAAACTAATAGAATTCCCTGCAAGTAATGGAGTGATCAGTATCAAAGGCACAATAGCAAGGTCCTGGAATATCAAAATTGCAAGTGAGGTTTTCCCGTGAGGGCTGTAAACTTCGTTTCTGTCCTGGAGGACCTTGAGTACTATTGCGGTACTGCTAAGTGAGATCAGGAACCCAAGAAAAGCAGAAGTAGCGGGACTGAAACCAAGAGCTGAACATACAACGAGAACTATTGCTGTTGTCAGGAGGATTTGAAGAGTACCCCCCAGCACCAAGGCTTTTTTTATTTTCCAGAGCTCTTTTAATGAAAGGTCAACACCTATCGTAAAAAGCAGAAATATTACACCGAGCTCAGAATTTAGATCCACATTCTGCCCTAATTTAAGGATCTCGAGCCCATGAGGCCCTATTAACATTCCTGTTACAAGAAAGCCCAGTATTGGAGGGACTTGAAATCTGTAGAATATTGTAAGAATTAAAACCGCAAAGCCGAGAATTACATCGACATTTGCCAGTAAAGAGACCACCATTTATTTTGTTCCTCCGGAAATCGGAATAAGGATTTTATCAAGATATCTAAAATATGTAAGAGGGCACAAGAAGTTTGATTTTAGAAATGAAGCATCTATTAGTGAAATACCTATACTGACCCACCCTAAACATATTATCTGACTGTAAAAGAAGAAATATTTATTAAGAGATATAGTATTTTCGGTGGAAGTTTGAGCTTCAAAAATTTAGGTAGTTTCCGCAGTACAGTATGCGATCGATTAACGTTATCCCAGGACACTTCTTTTTATCAATTTAGATATATATTAATTGAACTTATATATTTTGTGAATTAATCTGTTGTTTTTTTCACGTAATTATCATAGCTTTCAGTTCCCTATTAAGACGTCATCTTCAAGCTTCAGCCTGTAATTTCAGGATTAGAGAAATACCAGAGGCTTGCATTATATTTACTGCATAAGCTGAATGTCTTATGAATTTCAAAACTGAGTCAAAGGAATTGTAAAAACAGATCGTTAAAAATATTAGTCTTGAAAACTCCATTCAGAAGTATGAAAGAAGCCCTTATTCTTATTGATATCCAGAACGACTATTTCCCGGGCGGCAAGATGGAGCTTGTCGATATGGAAGAGATAGCAAAAAAATCGGCAAAGATTCTTCAAGCGTTTCGTACCGCAGAAAAGCCGATTTTCTTTATCAGACATCTGTCTACAAGACCGGACGCAGCTTTCTTTATCCCCGGAACATCTGGAACAGAGATTCATTCAAGCATCAGCCCTCTGCCGACAGAAAGAATTATTGAGAAGAATTTCCCGAACAGTTTTTTTCAGACAGGACTTCTTTCTATGCTGAAAGAAGAAAATGTAACAGATCTTGTAATTTGCGGGGCAATGAGTCACATGTGTGTAGACACGACTGTAAGGGCTGCAAAAGAACTTGGTTTTAGATGTATTTTGATTGCCGATGCCTGTACGACTCGCAGCCTCAGGTTCAAAAATGAATCTATACCCGCGCACATTGTTCATGCTGCATTCATGGCAGCACTTGACGGAATGTTTGCAACTGTTGTCACAGAAGAGGATTATCTATCCTGAAAACTATTTTTCTGAAAATGAGTAAATTAATACCTTATACTTGTTTACTTTTTCCACGAAAGAGATTCAGGTATCTTTGAATTATTTTTAAAAAGGAAGGTTTGAGCTGTAAGAACATATTTTCAGACTTTGTTATTGCCAAAAAAATAAGAAATAAAGTAAAAATTCAGGATAAGAATTCTCTGGGGAGATATCTCCAGGTTAAAAAATAGCAATTAGTTATTGAGATTACGGAATTAACTTCCTTAATTAGATGAGCTTACAACTGGATACCCGGCGTTTACCCAGGCATTGATACCTCCTGCCATATTGTAAACCTCTGAATTTCCTGCATTAATAAGAATTTTACTTGCTGCAGTACCTCTCTGCCCTGTTCTGCAGTAAACTAGTATTTTTTTATTTTGAGGAATTTCATCTGTTCGTGCCTCTAACAGCCCTTCAGGGCTCACGTTTGATCCAAAAGCATTGGTTACAGGGATCAGGGTTGCCCCCTCGATATGCGATGAGTTAAACTCAGCAGGTGTACGAACGTCAAGCACGAATACGTCTTCTTTAATCATTTCCCTGGCTTCTTCGACACTTACATTCTTAAACATGGACGGATTCCCTTCCTTTTGAGTTGTATATATAAATAGAGTTACCAAAAGCAGAAAAAAGAAAGCTCCAAACAATATCAAACCCTTTTTGTTCAATCAGGTTCCTTCTTATTTAGTAATATTTGGAGTAATAGTAAGACATGAATGTTATAGAATACTATTTTACTATTAGAATTACTTTCTGGATATAGTTCTATTTATTTACAAAATTGTTTAGCTTGATATATTGGCTCACTTTTACTTATTAAGCAGAAGTTGGCATGTCAGGATATAGTTGAAAATTATTGGCTCACTTTTACTTATTAAGCAGAAGTACTGGCATGTCAGGATATAGTTGAAAATAAGACTGAACATAAGAATGAATCCGACAAAACGTATCAGTGCTTAGTATCAGCGTTTAAAAAGAGGTTCTAATAAGGAAGCAATTAAGAGGGCTTTCCATAAATAGAATTAAGTAGAACTTACGCAGCTAAACTGAGAAACAAATATTATTAAACTTCAAATTATTTAGATCAAAATATTAAGTTATTCGCAATTTATTCTGTTCCTCAAGTGCGTAAGTCCTATTCTAAAAGATCCGATAATATATTTTTAGATTTAGATTAAGTCAAAGGTTCTATTTTTCCTTTAACCCGACACGGGACTTTAGAAACAAATCTATATTATTTATAGATCCAGTTTATCTTTATAGGCAAGAGCATTGTCTACAGTTAAAAGGTGTCCCAGCCGCCGAGGATTCCCCAGTCGCCCCCGAAGAATATATCGAGGAAACTGCATGAAAGCCAGTCGTTGAACACGGCTGCACAACCACAGCCACAACCGCAGCCACCACCGCAGCCGCAACCGACACCACAAGCATCGCCCCAGCCGAGATCATCGCCCCAGCCGAGATCGTCACCGATCCCAAGATCATCAACGATACCATCATCAACGATACCATCATCAACAATACCATCATCAACAGCTACTTCGGCAGTCTTACATGCAGCACCTACTGACACAGTTGCCATTGACATTATAAAGAAGATTGACATTAAGGCCAGCATCTTTTTTATTCTATCTAATTTCCCCATGTGTATTCACTCTCCAAACTTTTAGTTAATTTAATACTATTTTCTAGGCTTTTGATGTTTCAATCCACTCCTGTCGGCAAATTTACAGAGGAATATTAGTTTACCAGAATCATCCAGATTTTTTCCAGAAGATTGGGTAAATAATACCCATATTCAGATGCCGATTAAAGTGACTTCAAGTTTCGCCAACAGTAAATTATTACCACAAGGATATAATAGATATGGAAATATAAATTAGAAACTATTGTTTATTCAAAATATATATAAGATAATATATTTGTCAAGAGAAAATCAAACCAATGAATAATTATGGGAATTCATACTTATCTATAAAAAAGATCCTCTAAAAATCTGTCAACATGACACTAGAATAAGGTATCGGGTCAATTATTTGTATGAAAAATTTGGGACTGAGTTTTGCTCTGAAATAAATCTACCAGAAAGACAATTTCTTAACTCAGAACAAATAGATATAAATTCAACATTTGAGTCGTATCCGAAATTTATTATTTATTAGAACTTCTCGAAACCAAAACAAGCGATGAAGATTATTTAAAAATAAAATCAAATAATCATAATTTGGATGAAATATGGATGGGAAAAGAAGTAATACAAAAAGCTATGTATGAGAGTGAAATCATTGACTAAGAAGGCTAAAAGATTGCATTTGAGAAAATCCACGCAGTTGAATTGAAAAAAAAGTAGTATGGAACATTAGACCGTCTAAAATATAATGTTTATTACGATCCGTCCATACTTCGGTTTGAACTCAAATGCTTTGTCCTATCATGAAAGACTCTGTTCACACTTCTTTTGATTCAATTAAGTCAAGGACCTACTACCTTTCTGTAATCCTATGAAGATTGCGCTGATGAGTCCTCGGATTAGTCTTCGTTGGTTTTACATCTTACAGCCAGGTAGCCCAGATTTCGTTAATACTCAAAGTCTGGAATTGTTACCGAACCAATCGTTTAGTTCCACCAGCCGAGTCCATCCCAGCCATCACCGCTGAAGCAGCAGGTACTAACTACGGTTGTGATGCACCCTGCTCCACATCCGCAGCCGCCACAGCCGCCGCAGCCGCCACAGCCGCCGCAGCCGCCACAGCCGCCGCAGCCACCCCAGCCGCCGAGCCAGTTGCCGAACCAGCCGCCGAGCCAACCGCCACCACCACAATTGTTGAAACAGTTGTTACCGCAACCGCAGCCACCCCAGCCGCAAGCCCCAGCACTTGCTGAAGAGGCGGTTACTGTCACTACAAAAAAGACTGCCATTAAAATAGCCAGAATCCTCTTTACTTTGCCAAATTGTATTTCCATTTGTCTACACTCCATAGTTTTATTCAAATAGATACAATCTTAAGGCTATTGGTTTTTAATTCCCCTTTATCGACAAATTTACATCATAAATATATTTTTACCAAATAATAAACCAGATTTGTTTCTGGAAGATATATCCCCAGATTTATTTCTGAATGTGCATATCATTGGTAAAGTCCACCTTCATATTCTATACTCATGCTTTTATGCCGATAGGAATGAATCCAGATTGTATTACTAGAGTATTAATATTCAAGCAATATAATAGATAAGGAAATATAATTTAGAAATCTATAAAAAGAAAAAATTGCTATTACTTAGCCCTAAATTAATAGTTGAAAACTAATTATTTAATATATAATAATATTTTATTATTTAACGACATATTTTAATTTTTAGATAGATTTATCTGACCAATAATAAACTTATATCATAATCTATTAAAATTTAACTTTAAATATGCTTATAATATACTATTTTTAGTAATTTATTATTTTGCATAGATATAACTTAACTATTATATAAATTAAATTTTGAAAATTCCTGGCCCTTATTTCCGAAATGTTTTACAAATATAGTATTTTCCTAAGGGTTATTGCCCATATATATCAAATTTGATTTAAATATATACAAGTTTATAATTTTATTTTATAGTCTTTATTATATATTCATGTTTAATTCTGTAATTCCAAAAATTATCATCAGGGTTAGATAAATTGTAGAGAGTACAAAAACTCCTTAATATTTTGAACAATTTGGTTATTTTGAATTGTTTCTAAATATAAAATAAGTTGACAATACACCTTTTACCTTTTCATTATCTTGCATTCTTTCAATTTGTTAGTTGAGTTGTAAACTACCGCCTGATCCATCAAACAATAAAGAATTTCCTTTTAGCTCTTTATTATGGATTTGATAATCTCCGCTATTACTCATATATAACAAAGCACAAGATAGGCAGAAAGAAAATAGAGTTAGATTAAGATAAATAAAGAGAAATATTGGACAAATATAGATAAACTTGAATATGGTACTGACCTGGAGAAGTGCTACCTTAAAAACTGGGAGTTATCATATCAAGCTGCGATTATTATGTCAAAAAAGATATAAAGAGCCTGCTTCTAATTTCGTAGAATAGGTATACAGATAAATACCTGCCGAAGGTGCAGCAATGGAAATATTGAACCTAGACGAGAAGGTTGATTCTCTTCTTGAGAGTGGGATCAGAATTTTGAATAAAGCGTATGTGCTTGAAAGAAAACCTGTGGATATAGGAGGGGTACTCTTATACCCATCAGAGTTTCATGTAATAGAAATAGTAGGCAAGTATCCTGAAAAGAACCTTACTGCTATTGCTTCGCATCTTGGAGTAACAAAAGGAGCGGTCTCCCAGATGGCCAGGAAACTCGAAAAAAAAGGGGTCGTTAAAAAAGTCGGTTTCCCTGGTAATAAAAAGAACTTAATGCTTGAATTGACAGATTCAGGTCGGAAAGCTTTTGAGTGGCACAGGTCTCTGCATGAGTTTATGGAAATTGAAATCAGAAAAGAACTCGAGCAGATGAGCCATTTGGAGATATGTAGAATTCTTAGGGTATACGAGCATTTTGAAAATATGCTTGACAGCTGTATAGAAAGATACCAATAAACCAAATATTCCTTATTGTTTAGCAGCTAAATTAAAATAGTATAGTACGTATACAATAATAGAATCAAAAACGAAAGAGAACAAATACTTACCCCGTCAAAAAAATCATTCGAGTCAGGAAAAAAAGGTGAATAAAATGAAATATTACCTTTCCCCAATTTCGTTGGAAGACAGGGAGGATGTGATCAATATCTTTAATTATTACATAGAGAGCAGTTTCGCAGCCTATCCTGAAAGGAAAGTCCCTTACGACTTCTTTGATCTATTTCTCCAGGCTACAGCCGGATACCCTGCAGCCACCGCAAAAGATGAAAATAAAACCTGCCTTGGATTCGGAATGCTTAGACCCCATTCACCTATGCCTACCCTTGCGAAAACTGCCGAGATCACATACTTCATCAAGCCCGAATATACAGGAAAAGGAATAGGTTCCATGCTACTCGAGCACCTGCTTTCTGGTGCGCGGGAGAAAGGTCTCCATTGCATTCTTGCAAGTATTTCCTCTCTTAATGAAGGAAGTATCCGTTTCCATCTCCAGAATGGATTCTCTGAGTGCGGAAGATTCAGGGAAGCAGGAAATAAGCATGGAAAATCCTTTGATATAGTTTGGATGCAAAAATTACTTTGAATACAAAAAACAGACATTTTTCTATTCTAAAATTTCATCAATTTGCCGAAGTAACTCAATTCTTTCCTGCATAATTCTTCTTTGCTCATGGGATTGCTTCTTAGCACAGTGTAACGGAAACGCCCGATGGATATAGTCTGTTTCAACAGAGATACAAACATAATTAGTCATTTCAGAGCACTTATAAGTATCATCGATAATTTATTTAATTAGAAAATGGGAAAGTTTAACTTAATAAAGTACCGAGAATTCTATATTAAAGCCTTAAAATTCCAAAAAAATAGAAAGACAAGTAAAAAACTGTAAACCATAAATCACAAGCTTTCAGCCTTTACTTTAAACCAAACTCGTAACCGACATGATCGGTTACATATTTCTTCATCCATGTTCATTATATGAACATTTTTAAGATTAAGAGTTATTAGTCATATTTTCGGCCAGGTTACCTATTTTTTCACCTATTCCAGTCAGGTTACCTACATTTTCACCCATTCCAGTCATACTCATACTTTTGACTTCAATGGTTTTTCCAGTGAGATTACCTGTAACGGTTTTAGTCATGATTTGAGTCGTATCGTCCGTCTTTTTGATGATAACCAGCTTTTCGATCATATTATCCATTTTATCTATTTTTCCATCCATTCCAATCATATTATCCATTTTTCCATCTATTCCAACCATATTATTCATTTTTCCATCCATTCCTGTCGTATCACGCATTTTTCCAAGTATAGTCATGTCTCCACCCATTTCGATCATGTCCATACTTTCAGCCGTTCCGGTCATGCGGTCAATATCTCTGAATATAAGCATGGCTCCGGTCATATCACATGTCATCGGACCAGTCATATTACCCATGTTTGTCATGTTTCCGGTCATGTTTCCGGTCATATTTCCGGCCATTCCGTACATATTACATATTTTTCCGATCATTTCAGCCATGTTTCCAGTATTTTTGATTATAACCATTTTTCTGGTCATATCACCTGTTACGGTTCCAGTCATATTTCCAGCCATGAGTACAGCCATGTTATCCATATTTTCGGGCATTCCGGTCATGTTTCCGGTCATGTTCGCCATGTTTCCGGACATATTGTCCATGTTTCCGGTCATGTCAAGTGTCATGGTTGCAGTCATATTTCCAAACATGAGAATGGTCACGTTGCCAATGTTTCCGGCCATTCCAGGCATGTTCATATCTTCTGCCATAGGCATATTATTCATTTTGCCGATCATGACCACTTTTCCGGGCAGATTATCCATTTTGCCAATCATAACCACTTTTCCGGGCAGATTATCTAAACTTTTGATTATAGCCATCTTTCCGGTTACAGTCACTGTTTTGGGTGTGCCGCTCATATTCCCGGTCATATTTTCCATATTTCCAGTCATATTTTCCAGTTTTCCGGCAATTTCCGCGTTTCCGATTAAGGCAGCGTTTCCGGTCATGTTGCATGTAATGGTTTTAGTCATCTTTTCGGTCACGATTACATTCATACTATCCATGTCTTCAGCAGTGTTAGTCTGTGCTTGCACTGATACGACAGACAGGGTTAGACATAACGCTAACAGAGAAACTATTAATTTCATTTTCATTCTTTACCCCCGCACTTAGGTTCAACTATTTAATTGATTATATATTAATCAATTAAAAAAATAATTTAATATAAAACAATAATAATAAATACTTAGCTTATAAATAATTAATCTCTATCAAATATGAAAACTAGTCTGGATTTAAAGAGCAGAAGGCGTTTTAAAAGTAACAATAATTCATATCTTAGTTACATTTGATAAAAAAATATTTAGAGATATGATCTAAATATCACAGGGAAGATTTTAATTGGAAAGTCCGAGTTACCTCAAATAGTCAATAATCCAGCTTTTTACTTCTACATAAATCTCTTCTGATGTTTCTTTCAAGCTATGACCGGCGTTTTTGTATATTTTGATCCTTTTAGGTTCGTGTGCTAGAATATGTGCATATACCGAACTTCTTGGAGGTAAAGTTTCGTCTGCCTCACCATGAATTAACAGTATTGATGTACCCTCAGCAAGTTGAGAAATTGGCTTAATTCCATAGCTTTGAGTTGCAAGCGTAACTATAGTCTTTACGCCTTTCTCGTTAAATGCAGCCTGAATAACAACTGCACCCCCGAAAGAGTGACCTATAAGACCAAAAGTTCTAATATTTTCTAATTTTAAAAATTCAATTCCTGTAATAACGTCAATTACAGATTCTGTCAGATCCGCAGGATGCCTGAACTTCACCCTCAATGAACTTATCCCAGCTTCTTTAAAATCCAAGCACAGGCGGGGGTACAGATTATGTGCAGGAGTGTCAAAACCTCCACCTATTCCTCCAACCATAACTACACCTTTGTCAGTCCCTTTTGCCATGTAGTAGTGACAGTCTATCCTTCCCCCACTGGTCTCTATCTGGATGAATTCAAAAGATTCAGAGACTTCTCTTTTTATATTGAAAATAACAATTTCCAGATTTCGTCCCCCGGTTTATTTCAATTTATATTCTGCATATCTGATCTAAAACTATTACTTATCAGATACTGAGGCTACACCAGGTTATTTAGAGATAGAGAGAAATGTGCGCTTTAATCAACACTCAAAATTAATTAATACCTTAACCTTTAATTAGATATACAAAATATGTTTAGAGAAATAACTTGACGCATCTCCAAGAAGAAGGATTGAGAAAGAAGAACAATGAGACATAAAAAGCGCACCTTAAATTGAAAATACATAGATTAGCCCAGGACTTCCTGCAATAACCAGAGGTACTGCACAGAAAATTTAAAAACATTATTTTGAGAAAGATAAATGGGGCTGTTTTTGTCTTCACCGTTCCTCACCAAACAAAAGGCACAAGTCGGTACCTTACCTTCTTCATGTATTCCTTATATCCCGGAAGTTCCTCGTAGAGCATCCTGTCTTCGTAGTATGTACGGAAAACAAGAGCAGCAGAAAGTAACAGTGCAGGAATCAGTCCGTAAAAAGAACCGAGGATGAAAGGAGTGCAACCATAAAACAGAATCATACCAACATATCCCGGATGCCGGACAATGGCATAAGGCCCTGTGGAAACTACTCTGTGACCCCTCTCCTTCTGGACGCGGGCTGTCGTTTCAAAAAACTTGTTTTCAACCATTGCCCATACTACAAATACCCAGCCAACAAAGAAAAATGCCAGGCCAACAGCCAGAAATTCCACTCCGGGACTTGAAAGCTGGAACCTTCCCACATCGAGCCCACACACAATAAACATCATGAGAAGAAATATGGAGTAGAACACCCCAAAAAGCTTATCCCACCACTTCATTTCTCCTCTTATCATTTCACTGCGGGCGCTGATAACCTCCGGATTGAACTTGAGAAAAATAACCATATTGAAAAATAAAGAGACAAAATTAAGGCCGAAGAAAAACCATGCTCTGGGCAAATCTATCCTGCCTGCAGAAAGAAAGAATACCGCCAGCATCAAAAATAGCCCTCCTATGACCTCTGAAGCTCTTTTTGAAACAGCCTTCCAGAATACTGCATCCTTTTCCACCATATTCTCCCTAAAAAATAACTATTTTTGTACTCAAAAAGATTTGGATGGTCAACTCCAGAGTCCAACAGGAATAGAAAATCCTGATACATAAAATATTGGAGGGGTCTTGAGCAGTGAAGGAAAGAGAAATGTAGATAGTCGTCTCCCAAGTTACATTTCAATGTGCATAATTTTAATTATAAAGGTGGCAAATGAACCATGACTCTACGAAGATAACCGGAGTTATTAAATGAAAAATATCAAAGAGTTTTTTAAGAAAGATAATTTCGCTGCATATTCAGGAATAGAACTGCTAAAAGTCTCTCCCGGATATGCAAAAGCAAAGATGGAAATCGAAGAGAGCCATCTTAACGCTTTAAGAGCGGTACAGGGAGGCGCACTATTTACTCTTGCAGACTTCGCCTTTGCTGCAGCTTCAAACGCATATGGAAATGCTGCAGTCGGAATAAATGCAAACATCTCCTTCGTAAAAGCAGCAACAAAAGGAACTCTTACAGCCGAAGCCGTGGAAACCTCGATAAACCCTAAAATCTCTACTTATACGGTAAACATTACAGATGATGAAGGTGACATAGTAGCAATATTTCAGGGAATGGCCTACAGAAAGAAAGTTCCACTCGATTTTTCAGCTACTTGATTCAAAAAACTATGAAAGTATACTGAAAATAGTAAGTAAAATAAATTTATTATATTTTTTACAAACTAATGTTCAAAAAAGCTGAGAATGCGACTGCCGGGATTCGAACCCGGGTTCTAAGCTTGGGAAGCTCAGGTCATAGCCACTAAACCACAGTCGCATATAATTGTAAAAAAGTGCTGTGTACTCTTCTCATGCATCTTTTAGATATTAAAGGTTTCGGTAACTGAAGGAAAATGGCGGTGACAGCTGTTTTAGTGAAAGAAAAAAGAGGAATTCTATCGCTGAAATTTGAGGGTGCAAAGCCATAAGACCGGGTGCGAAATAATATTGTAAAGGAGAATTTCAAAGCATTTTTCGGGGAGAGTGCAATGGCTCGTTTTATAGAGCTTGCGGAACTTTTTGAGGAACTTGAGAAAACAGTTTCCCATAAGGAGATAGTCGGAAAGATCGCTAATTTTTTTTAGGGACTTGAAGGGGATGAAGTAAAGGACAGTGCATATCTTTTTCTCGGGAGCATAGGACCTGCCTTTGAGAATACAGCGCTTGGAGTCGGGGATAAGCTTGCTTTAAGAGCTATTGCAGGAGCATATGAAATTCCCGAAGAGAATGTTAAAAAAAGATATGCAATGGTAGGGGACCTTGGAGATGTTGCATTTGAATTGAATAAGAACATGGAAAGTTCTCTAACTATTGATGAGGTTTTCGGAAGGCTCAGAGAAATAAAAGAAGTTTCAGGAAAAGGAAGTAAGGAAGAAAAAACCCACCTCCTTTCTGATCTTCTACAGCGTGCCAACCCTGAAGAAGGGAAATATATCATCAGAATCCTTCTTGGAAAACTCAGACTGGGTTTTGGGGATCAGTTTTTGCTCGAAGCATTTTCTATTGCTTTTACTGGAGACAAAAAATATGCAGGAAGGATTAAGGAAAGTTACAGCGTCTGCACTGATATAGGAGAACTTGCGGAATCACTTGCAAGATACGGCCCTGGAGCTCTGAGAAATTTCTCCATTAAATTGGGAAGACCTGTCAGATCAATGCTTGCCCAGCGTGTAGAAATTTTTGAGGAAATTGAAGAAAGAATATCGGGAAAAAAAGCCGCTGAGGAAAAGTATGATGGAGAGCGAGTGCAAATCCATAAAGACGGTGACGAAGTTAAAGCCTTTTCGAGAAGACTTGAAAATATAACTGCACAGTATCCTGAGATTGTAAAAGCAGTGAGAGAAAACGTTCTTGCGGATAAAATTGTGCTAGATGGGGAAATAATTGCGTATATTGAAGAGGGAACTGATGGAGCAGAAGAATTTCTCTCTTTCCAAAAACTGATGCAAAGACGCAGAAAGTATGAGGTAGAAAAGTACACTAAAATATCCCCTGTTGCTGTATTCTTTTTTGATATTCTCTATCTGGAAAGAACTTCCCTTCTGAAAGAACCATATCCAGAAAGAAGAGCTCTTCTTGAGAAGCACCTGGAGGAGTCAGGAGTAATTCGCCTGGCCAGAAGAATCGTGACCAGAAACTTTGAAGAAATTGAAGACTTTTTTAATGAGACCCTTGAAAAGGGCCTTGAAGGAATCGTGATTAAATCCACAAGCGATGTTTCTATCTACGAAGCTGGAAAAAGAAGCTGGCTCTGGCTTAAATGGAAGGAAGAATATGCAGAGGGAATGAGAGAAACCTTTGACCTTGTGGTTGTCGGAAGATATTACGGGCGGGGGAGAAGGAAAGGCTCATTTGGGGCTCTCCTCTGTGCAGTTTTTAATGAAGATGAACAGCGTTTTGAGACCTTTACAAAAGTAGGAACTGGTTTCACAGATCGAGATGCAAAGGAGATCGACAAACTGCTTTCAGAGAATATTATGGCTGAGGTCACAAAAAATGTCTTTATAAAAAGCACGATGATTCCTGATACCTTCATAGAACCTTTTGTGGTTATTGAAGTTCTTGGTACGGAAATTACAGAAAGTCCAGGGCATACGGCTGGAGGCGGAGAGGAGAAAAATGGACTTGCCTTACGTTTTCCTCGTTTTTTGCGTATCAGATATGACAAAGGACCCTATGATATCACTACAGTTCAGGAAATAAAGGACTTAAAAGAAAGAATTTGAGAGTTATTCGGAACAAGAAGAAAGAAAAGAGAAGAAATAAGGGAAAAAGAGGAAAAATAAGAAAGAAAATATCTCAAAGTAGAAAAAAAGCTCGCAAAGCATTGAAAATATAAAAGAAATAATAAATTAAGGCGGGAGGGGGGAAATTTTTGAAGAATCGCGAGATTGCCGAGTTATTCTATGAAACTGCTGACATTCTTGAATACCAGCAGGTTGAGTGGAAACCCAGAGCTTACAGGAAAGCAGCCCAGATGATAGAGAATCTTGGGGAGGACATAGAAAAAATCTATGAAAAGGAAGGAAAAAAGGGGCTTACCGAAATTCCAGGTGTCGGAGAATCTATTGCTGATCACATTGCTGAGTATCTGGATACGGGTAAGGTGGAGAAATTTGAAAAACTTAAAGAAAAAGCTCCCTCAGGCACTGCGGAGCTAATGGAGCTGAGAGGGCTAGGGGGAAAGAGAATGAAAAAGCTCGCCGACGCCCTCGGGATAAAAACTCTTGCAGATTTAAAAAACGCAGTCAACGCTCACAAAATCAAAGAACTCGAGGATTTTGGAGAAAAAAGTGAAGAAAACCTCGCAAAGGCAGTTGAGCAGTATGAAAAAAGCCACTCCAGAATAAATCTTGGAAAAGCCCTCCCACTTGCAGAAAAGATAATTTCAGCTCTGAAAACCGAATGTGAGAATAAGGCCTGCAAAATAGATATTTCAAAGATAATCTACACAGGCTCGCTCCGCAGGTTGAAAGAGACAATAGGAGATATCGATATTCTGGCAGAAGCAAAAGGTGAAGAGTCATTAAAGGTGATGGACGCATTTATCTCCCTTCCTGATGCCGAACAGGTTCTCTTAAAAGGAAGCACAAAAAGCAGTATTATTTTGAGAGAAGGTACAGCTATTGACCTGAGGGTAGTCCCACCAGAAAGTTATGGAGCAGCTCTTCAGTATTTTACAGGCTCAAAGGAGCACAATATAGAAATTAGAAATATAGCCATCAAAAGAGGGTATAAACTTTCCGAATACGGGCTTTATGCAAAAGATTCAGGAAAACAAATTGCAGGTAAAAGCGAGGAGGAAATTTATAATAAGCTGAACCTTGAATACATTCCCCCGGAACTCAGGGAAAGCCGGGGAGAGATTAAAGCTGCCGCAAAAAATAGTCTTCCAAAACTTATTGAAGCCGGAGACCTCAGGGGAGATCTCCATATGCATACAAACTACAGTGAGGGAAAAGATAGTCTTGAAACAATGATAGGTGGGGCTGAAGCCCTTGGCTATGAATATATTGCTGTAACCGACCATTCCCGCTCCCAGAAGGTAGCCAGCGGGCTGGAAATAGAAAAACTAAAATCACAGTGGAAGGAAATTGATAAGCTCTCAAAATATTTGAACATAAAAATTCTCAAAGGTTCTGAGGTTGACATCCTGAAAGATGGAAGCCTGGATTATCCGGATGAGCTCCTCAAAGAACTCGATGTTGTCGTTGGGGCGGTACACTCGGGCTTTGCGGCTCCTGAGAAAAAGATGACAGAAAGAATCGTTACTGCCCTGGAAAACGAGCATCTTGACATTCTTGCCCATCCATCAGGCAGGCTGCTCGGGAGGAGAAAAGCTTACGAAGTGAATTTTGAAAAAGTCTTCGAGGCTGCAGCTGCAAATGGAAAAATTATAGAGATCAACAGCCAGCCTTCCAGACTCGACCTTAATGATGAGCTTATCCTCAGGGCAAAGGAATTTGGCCTTAGGTTTTGTATTTCTACTGACAGCCATTCTATTTCCGACCTTACCTCAATGCGGTATGGACTCGGGCAGGCAAGAAGGGGCTGGCTCGAAAAGGAAGATGTTGTGAATACATATCCCTATTCCAGGCTTAATGAAGTTTTCAAAAAGTTCAAGCCTCGACAGGATTAACATTAGAAAGAATACTTTTAAAAGGGCAATTATTGAAATTGCAGGGCTTTTTTATACTCCAATAGTGCAGATTGGAGAAAAACTAATTGCAGATTGGAGAAAAACTAATAAAGGAATAAAAGTTCAAATTGATACAAAATTCATTAAACAAAAAATCAGCTAATAGGTATCAGCTAAACGGTCAGCTAATAGGTAATATTATGGTTTCAAAGGACCTTCCCTTCACCAAAGAGGATATTCTGGAAATAATGAAAAAATATCCTACTCCGTTTCACATCTACGATGAAAAAGCTATTCTGGAAAACGCCAGGAAAATGAAAGCAGCTTTCAGGGAAGTTCCTGGCTTTAAGGAGTTTTTTGCCGTAAAAGCCCTTCCAAACCCTTTTATTCTGAAAATTCTCAAAGAAGAGGGCTTCGGTGCGGATTGCAGTTCCCTGCCAGAATTGATACTTGCTGAAAAGGCAGGGATGACTGGTGGCGATATTATGTTCAGCTCAAACGATACGCCTTCCGAGGAGTTCGTAAAAGCAAAAGAGCTTGGAGCATACATAAATCTCGACGATATAAGCCACATTGATTACCTTGAGAGGCATGCAGGCCTTCCTGAAGTCGTTTGCTTCAGGTATAATCCAGGCCCCCTTAAAGAAGGAAACGCTATCATAGGTAAGCCGGAGGAAGCTAAATACGGCTTTACAAGAAACCAGCTTTTTGAAGGTTACCGCAAACTAAGGGATAAAGGAATTAGACGTTTCGGAATGCACACTATGGTTGCCTCGAACGAACTCAACCCTGATTACTTTGTGGAAACCGCAAGAATTCTTTTCGAACTTATAGTTGAGATCTCAAAAGAACTCGACATAAGGTTTGAATTTGTGAACCTTGGCGGCGGTATAGGAATTCCTTACAGGCCTGATCAGGAACCGGTCTCATTCGAAGCTGTGGCAAAAGGCGTTAAAGAGGCTTACGAAGCCACAATCAGTGCAAACGGGCTTTATCCGCTGAAAGTCTTCCTGGAATGCGGCCGTGTGATCACAGGCCCCTACGGATACCTGATTTCCCAGGTAAGGCATCTAAAACACACATACAAGGACTACGTGGGAATGGATTCCTGCATGGCAAATCTGATGCGCCCTGGAATGTATGGAGCTTATCATCACATAACCGTGCTTGGAAAAGAAAAGGATGTTCCTGTCCGCAACTACGACGTTACAGGCTCCCTCTGTGAAAACAATGATAAGTTTGCAATTGACAGGCCTCTCCCTGAGATAGAAATAGGAGACATCCTTGTAATTCATGATGCAGGAGCTCACGGGCATGCTATGGGTTTCAACTATAATGGAAAACTTCGCTCTGCCGAGCTACTTCTCAGGAAGGACGGAAGTGTTGTGCAGATAAGAAGAGCAGAAACCATTGAAGACTACTTTGCAACACTTGATTTTGAAGCCCTGAAAAACTTTCAAGTGAGAAGAAATTCCAGTGGAAACAGGAATATTTGAAAAATAGTTTCTTCAAAAATAATATTCCAGAAACGGGTGAACAGCAGAAAGTTTTACTGCTGCACCTGAATAACCTCTTTATTTAGAGGAGTTATATTTTCAACAAATAGACTTTATTTCACAAATAGATTTTATTGCTGAACTTTCCTCGCGGACTCCCGGTCAAAGAAGATATTTTTTCCTTTCACGCTTAGTGGAAGCCCCATAGCAACATCCGCATCCATCATCTCGAAATAGCATGCTGCTGCTCCTGCAGAATAAAGGACCCGGTTATCGATACAGAGATCCTTTGCTTTTGCTGCTGCCGAACCTACCGCAATTCCAAGGTCAAGGTATTTGATCATGCACTGAGGACCGAGAAACTCTTTTTGCACTTTTTCGTGTTCAAGCATTTCCCTGCAGGTTTCAAATCCGCAGGCTCCACAGTCCAGACTGCTCACACCAGATGCCTTTAAACCGATAAGGACAATTGCATCAGAATCCCTGACATTTTGAGCATCCCTTATAAGGAATTTCAGGTTCTTGATTTCACTCAGCTCTTCCATCCTAATGGCAAGTTCCGTTTTCTCTTCAGGAGACAGGAGGCAGGTTACGATGTCATCAATCCCTTTGCCCTTTGGGGCTGTCCGCGCCGCAGTGAGAATGATTTTTGCAAGCAATTCAATGGATTCAAGTTCCGGATTTTGTATCATGACAGGAAAATGGAAATGATGATATTTATATCGTGGGCAGGAAATCGATGTTTTGAATTTTTGTTTTTACAAAATTATTTAGATATTCAGGTTGATATATTAATGACCAGACATGACTCCAGAAGAAGCTGCAAAAAGAAAAAAGGAATGGGTAGCAAAGATGAAGCGCGAAGGCAAAATGAAAGAAGACATGACAGAAGATCATAAAGCCTGCCTTAACGCCCTTCAGAATCCGGTCCGCAGGAACATCCTTAAAGCCCTCGTGGAACAGAAGAAATCCCTGGAAGAAATTAAAGTGGAATTCAAGCTTACTGACTACCAGGCGAGTTACAACCTTAATATGCTCGAAAGTACCCTCTGTATTGAAAAAGAAGAAACCGAAGGAATTACATATTATGTCCTGACTCCCAGGGGAGAAGGATATGTTGAAAATGTTGAATTAAAAAAATAAAATCAGTTAACTTTTATAGAACACACCTTTAATAGAGATCCCGAAAAATCAACATTAAAAAATTATGGGTGCCCGAAGTTCAGAGTCGAAGTGGACGAGTCTTCAGGCATCAAAAAACTTCTATTTAAACCGACTTAAATATCTTCATATTTTTTCAGAATATCTTCAAAGGCGTTGGCTACAGTCTCAAGTTTTTCTTTTCCAAGCCCGAAGGTGCTCATTTTAAAGTACTTTGTAAGCCCGGATTTTATGCCATGGATGTTGCGTTCTTTGAGTTCCCTGTAGAGGAAGTATCTACCGTTCTTGACTTTTTCGGAGATTTCATAGAAACGCGGAGCTTCGAAAAACATAAGGTCGTGAGAATGAGGTTTTTGCCCACGCTGGATAAAGCCCATTCCTTCAAGCCTTTCAGAGAACCAGCGAGCGTTTTCGACTTCCTGATCCCAGTTCCGGACACGTTTTACGACATCAGGAAAAGAAGCAATGAGCGTCATTACCGTAGCACCTCTCGCAGTGCATCCGAGAAGTTCAACTTCTTTTACTTTGTTGTGTTTGGATTTTCTGAGCACAATAGGAGCGTATTCTTTACTTACCCCAAGCACTCCTACAGGCCCCGATGCTGCCATTGATTTATGCCCGCTGCCTGCAATAAAATCCGCACCGATTTCTTTTGCAGATACAGGCATCCTTCCTACTGAATAAGCTCCATTCAGGAGAAGAGGCACATCGTACTCGTGGCAGACAGATGCTATCTTCTTTGCATCGGGTATATTTCCATAGCTTCCGTCGGGATAAGTTATAAGTGCAAGAGCAGGCGGTTTTCCACTTTCCTTTTTAACATCTTCGATTGCTGTACCATATCCTTCAGGGTCAAGGAAGTATTCAGGGCTTCCTGAATGAGGCACTACTTTGATATTCAGACCTGCCCTTTCGGCTGCAACATAGGAAGAGTAATGGGCAAGCCCGTCAAGTATGATCCAGTCTCCGGGCTTTCCCATAGAATGCATAATAGCAAACTTTGACTCTCTGGCTCCATTTGTAACTCTTGCCTCATCACAGCCAAGGAATTCCGGAAGGGCCTGATGTACGAAGTCATAAATAGGAGGCTTTTTTATTTGATCCAGAACTCCTCCGCAGTAATCACAGACAGAATACCCGTCTCCCCATTCTACAAGAGCCTGTTTTGCAGCATCTGTCAAAAGCCCACCTGTCTGGAGAGGGTCAATATTTATGCTGCCCAGGGTTTCTCTCTTTATAAAACCGAACTTTTGAAGGGATGAGTCATCGAGTGTCATTTTCTTTCATTCCTCAGTATTAATTGTACTCAGTATTAATTGAAATTGATTCTATCAATTCATTTTGTCAGTTGAGTTATCAATTTATTTTATC
This sequence comes from uncultured Methanosarcinales archaeon, assembly GCA_964560735.1. Classification (GTDB taxonomy): domain Archaea; phylum Halobacteriota; class Methanosarcinia; order Methanosarcinales; family Methanosarcinaceae; genus Methanosarcina. Next base: position 40,994 of record CAZLNG010000021.1, read on the forward strand.
AATTTATTCTGTCAGTCTATGTCGCCAGTCTTTTATGAAAAATATCAGGATGTAACTGGGACTTACAGTCTATTAGCTAAATACATTAATTAGCTAAAAAGAGTCAGTATAGTTTTATCCAATTGACTCTTCCAGCCGAATTACCGTATTTGAGAACTTCCTTGAATTACACAAAGATATGCAAAGAATTAATAAAAAAGTATTCCAAACAGATTAAAAATTTAGATTAACTAAGAATCCATCGAGAAATACCCAGGGGTCTGGAAGCCATAAAAAGTCTAATAAGCTGAAAAAGAAAGCAAAACGTCCCTGAAAAGACGTCCTGCAACCAGTTTCAGGGATTTCTGGAGTATTTCAGGCGCTTACTGCCTTGCTAAAGACATCGATAAATTCATCGCACTGAGCAACAATTATCGAAGCAGCATCCTTTAAGACCTCAATCGGATTTGTACCATCGGTTTTGATGTACAGGATAGGGTCACTGATGCTAACGTGTTTCATGTCATAGAAGACAACCTCAACCCTTTTGTCTTTAATCAGGAGGTCCTTAAGCATATTGAGAAGGGTGTGAGTTTCGCCTTTGAGCTCAACTTCAAGCTCGTTTTCTGTTTTCGAAAGGATATTCAGTTCCATTGATGATCACCTGTAAATGGTGAGTAAGATAATGTGCATAAACCTGTACTTTTCAGGACAGAGGAAATTACTTGACACCTTTTCCATACTCAGTTGAGATTTTGCGGGTTTCAGTCATATTGCAGACCGGGCATTTAAGCTTTTTCCCTTCGAGTACGAGTTCTCCTCTGCAGCGTGAGCAGTAAGCTTTCACAACTCCAAGGGAGTCTTCAGCTGTAGTCAGGCGCATTCTTTCAGTGTCGATAACTCTGGCCCTGATTATATCGAAAGGTCTGAATTCGTCTGAGAGTCTCTTGACGTAAGAGTCCCTTACATTCGACACATGAATGTCACCAAGCCGTAAATTTACGATTTCCCTATCTTCTTTACCTTCAATCCCCGCAACTTCCACCATTGCCCCGGATTCACGCACGTCAGTGATCTTTCCGTATACAATGTCTCCCACTTTAAGAATATTAGGAGTGAGGGTATTTGGCTTGACCGAGACGATTCTGGCTTTTCGATCAATCATCACAGTTCCAGTAGCAGTGGAGTAAATGTCACCTGCAGAAACGGTCGTCCCGTCTCCCGGCTTGAACTCCTCTGCTGTCCCAACGAGTTCTCCGGGAAGCACAAATTCTCCTTTTTCAAGCTCTTCTTCAGGGGTTTCTCTCTCACGAGGAGCCCTGAAGTCGGGTGTTTCCTTTCTGTCTCGGGAAGTTTTCTTTGGAGGATAAGGGAGCCTCCTTTTTTTGCCCTGGTCTCGAGACTGGTCTCTTGACTGGTCTCTAGACTGATCTCTTGACTGGTCTTTAAACTGATTTCGGGATTGATCCCTTGACTGACTCTTATATTGATCTCGAGACTGATCCCTTGGGCCTTCTTTAGATTGATCTCTTGGATGACTGGATTGATCTTTTGGATGACCGGATTGGTCTCTTGGGTGACCTTTAAACTCTCTTGGGTAATCCCTATTTTCTGAAGCCATTTGAGTTTCCTTTTCAGTAACTGGCTTTCCTTCGCCAGGTCCTGTCAATTTCTTTCTTGTAGTTTTATTTTTTCGGATTCTAATCATAATCCCTCATTATAATTATCGTTAATAGTGGAGATACATTGTAATCGTAACAATTCGTAAATTAAGTTTACAAAATATTTTTAATTATTGATTCGCCTCTTCGAAATAAAGTCCTGAGATATAATGCTGTAAAACATGATCCCGTAAACAGTACTGAGTCCTGAATTTATTTGGAGACAGTAATCCTGTATATTTCTACTTCAATAACTTCTCTTTCTTTTTTGTGAAAGTTGAAGGTCCGTTTTAGAGGGAACTTCGCAACATAAGAATGTGTAATGACTGCAGGCTTAATGAACTTTTGGATAAAAGCGAGGCTTCCACGATTGTGAATTGAATATATCACTTCGCTTGTTCTTAACGCTGACGAAAGAAATGGCCTGTCTCTACCCTTTGTTCTTGCCCCGAATGGGGGATTCATGACAGTTGTTTTTATATTCTCTGTCACTTCCGTAATATCCGAGAGTACAAACTCGACCTCTACTCCAAGTTTTTTAGCATTTGCTTTTGCAATCTCAAGGGATTTTGGGTCTGTATCATACCCCACAACCTTTCTGGCTCCAAGGAGTTTTGCCCCGATTGCAAGAACACCGGTGCCACAGCCCAGATCCTGGACTGACTCATCAAGATCTCCCTGCATATAAGCAAAGTGCAGAATTTCCGCAGCCAGAAGAGGCGGAGTTTGATACTGTTCCAGCTCAAGTTCCGGATCAGAGAAACTTTCCAGTTCTTCAAGCAATATTTCAAGTTTTCTTTGTTTCATTTGATCGACTTTAATTCCTTAAATAAGATCTTCTTTATAATTTGTGTGATGACCTGCTAATGACACCTTTACAGCTCTGGGTTTTATTTTCAATTTAATGACAGGGAAATGGAATGTGGAAGTAAAGAGGTCATACAGGCTCTTCCGTGATTTCATCAAGAACGAGTTTTTCCCACTCCCGTTCTCCAAGTACAATTTCGAACTCCTGAGGTGTAAGCATGGGGGATGGAAAACGTCCGACCTCATCAACTGCAAGTCGTGGACAAGCTGTATTTACAAAAGCATCCACTTTAAACTGGAGCAGCTGGTCAGGAGTTACAAGATCGATTGTAATCAGATGAGCTTCTTTTCCATGCTTTTTTGCAAGCCTTTTCAAAGAAGAAGCAAGTTCCATCCTCTTCTGCCCGTTTTTGCTTGAGACAATAATCCCAAAGACATTTGCATCCAGAGACTTTGCAATTACTGCACTTCTCTGACGGAGAACTCTTGAGGGGTCAACCTCACGAACCTCCCCGGAAAGAGGATCGGCTGCAAGAACACGTTTTTTTGTAGAAAGGGCTACCCCCAGAGGATGAAAGTCCCCGCTTCCGATATACAGGTACTCATCGCATGCCTCATCTCTTGCTGCCGAAAAATTACAGCCAAGCACCTGCCCTGGATAGGCAATCCTTGAATCTCCGCGCCCGATCACACAGCTTTTTCCACTGGCTTCAAGGATAGAACATGCCTCAGGAAGTTTATGGACGTGCTGAACAGTTGTAATCAGCCCGATTCTATGGCCCTTGAGTTCGGGAACGGCTTTTTGAACAACGGGACGGATATCAACTGTTGAGCGTGTTTCTATGAAATAGACTTTCTCGGAAAGCCTGGTATCCTCAAGTTCAGCATGCCCGAAATGGAAGAGAATATCCACATGTTCCAGCAAGGTCCTGTCCAGATCACAGGCCCCAAAACAGGGGTCTCCGGAAATGAGAATCTCAGCTCCGGTAGCCTCTTCTACTTTCTTTGCGAGTGCCGGACCTTTTCTCTTGAGCCCCTCAGGAAACTGAAAACCAACGGTCTTTGCTCCCAGTTTCCTTATTATACTGACAATGTAGTCAGGCCTTAAATCAAAAGCTTCACTGATCCCCAAAGACATTCTGAATCTCCACACCTTTCTCGCCTACATCAATTGTGACGAGAATTTTGGGCTCAACCCCAAGTTCCCTTAACTTTAAATAGCCTTCTCCACGTCCGATGACGGAAATTACATCCAGTACCTTGACACCCATATTCATCAGTGCTCTCACGAGTGCCAGCAATGTCCCTCCAGTACTGATTACGTCGTCAACAATAATGACTCTGTCCCCTTTCTTAAGCCCGTTTATATAAAGGGCACCTTTAGAGTATCCTGTACTTTGAGAAAGTTCCACTTCTCCTTCGAGGAAATAGGGGCGCTTCCGAACAATAGTCAGAGGAATTCCCGTTTTTAAAGAAAGAGCATTCGCAACGGGAATACCCATAGCCTCAACGGTAAGAATGGTGTCAACTTTTTTAATATCGGTAATCTGGAGAATATATTCGGCGATCTCCTCAACCATGTGAGGGTCTATAGATGGTACACCATCAGAGATAGGATGAATGAAGTAATTGTATTCTCCGCGCTTGATCACAGGAGAATTGAGGAGGGAGCTTTTAAGTCTTTCAAGCATGGTATTAACTTCCTTTGGCTGTTAAAATTTTCCTGTAAGTAAAGAATTCTGATTTAAAGGATTCTATTTGAAGAATTCCAAACGGTATCCGGCAATTCAGAGTACGGCGTCTCCTCTCAGCAAGAAGACAAATGCAAACATTATAGATGGAAGGCAAATAGACTTCAGGAAAAAAAATCAAAGTAGAATAAATAACTTTGGTTTTTCTGATTCATGGATGCCGACAACATAAGTGCTTATAATAAATAATCATATCAGTGTTAATAAGTTTAAGGATGCTAGTGAAAAAAATCCAGATAATGAAGCTATTTGAAGAAACTATAAGAAAGAAAATAAATAAGAAACTGGGTGGAAGGAAAAAAGAGGAAGGAAAAGAGAAAAAAGGAAGAGAAATCAGAAGCTTTAACCATAAGATCTCAGGCTTTCTGTTTCACCTCTGGATTAAACATCAATCTTCCAATTCCACGTGCTCCATTTTTCGAGGGGATAACGTTTCCTGCCGGATTCAGTAACTTAAGAACTACATATGGGTTGGAATCCGCCTGCTTCATTTCATCAAGGGTGTCTGCATCAATATCAACCACTGAAATTACCGAAACCAGGCCTTCTGTATCCCAGTTTTCTTTGTCCATAAGCCAGAGGTCCATCAAATATTTTGAAACCCAGGCAGGATCATCTGCTTTTGCTCCGCATTGCTCACGGACAATATTAAAGTCAAAACCAAGAACTACAGCTTTCGTAGTACCGGCATTTTTATCCGTAACCACAAAGATGCCTGCAGTAGAGTTTCCTACTGCTTCTAATTCCTCATCTGTCAGTAAGGATGCCCAGCCTCCTCCTTTTCCGGGAGTTGCATCCCAGCGCTTTACGAAAACATCTTCTTTACACCAGCTGGGACAGGAGATAACAGTATAACTCACACCTTCTTCAAGAGGATAATTTTCTTCCATCCAGTTTGCAAGCACGTATCCGCTTGAAACTCCGGGACAGAAGTG
>CAZLNG010000022.1:0-46086 GCA_964560735.1 uncultured Methanosarcinales archaeon
GAGGAAAAATTGTGGAACCTTAAAAAGGATCCTGAATAGTTACTAGATTTTTTATATTTTATATTCTTTCTTCAAGAGCTTCCCTTATTTCTCTCACTATCAGTGCTCCGGGAGTCCCTTTCATATTATGAGGGGGCCAGTCACCTGATTTTATTTCCTCAGAATTTTCATCGTGTTCATCTTCCAGGATCAGGATAACCTTTATGTCCTCAGGGATATCATCGACAATAGTTGCTCCGCATTCTATAAGCTCTGTCAAGGCCTTTTTCCCTTTTTCTTCTTCGAAAGGTGCAGTACACCCCCTTACGATATTTGTCCGCAAGCCTCTTTCAAGAAAACCAAGGCTATTAATGTATATGCAGACTTCTTCAACAAGCCCTGTTATGAACACTTCCTCAATTCCCAGCTCTGCAACCTTCAGTTCAAGTTCGGGATTTGTAAAAGCATTGAGGTGATCTTTCGGAAGTCTGAAAACGCTGACTGTTCTCCTATTTACTGTCTTTTTTATTAGCCTGGCTGTTTTGTCAATGATTGCCTTTCCCAGAGGAGCTACAAGTTTTCCCTGGTAAATTTTCCCTTCGTGCTCGTACTGCTCAAACACGAAATCGTTAGTCATATCTATGATAACCAGAGCTTTCAAAGTTTCAGCTTTTTTCGTTGGCTCCATGCAAAAATCACCCTATGTCAATTACTACCGTAGTTTACTGCACAAATAGCCTCTATATATTAATGCTTTCCCAGTCTGTCATCCGCCTGCTACAGGTGGGATAAGAACGACCACATCTCCTTCTTTAAGTTCGGTTTCGGGCCCTTTGAGAAAATATATATCTCTCCCGTTAACGAGGATACTTACATTTGGAATCCCACTTGCTGTAAAGCCAGTTGTTGCTTCTTTAAAATCCTTCCCGTATTTCAATTCGAGATTTTCCATGAGTTTTTCGATACTATCTCCCGGATGGAGTTCAAGCTCTATTTCGGATTCGCCTGTGATTTCACGAATGTTTGCAAGGAACTTTATATGTATCCTCATACTTTCCTCTTCTGAAAATTATCTCTTATGAAATCCTCATCTCCTGAAAATTACTTCATATAAAAAAAAGGTAAATGAAAACGAAATGGGATGAAGGGCTCAGGCAATCTCCAGTTCTTTCAACTTTTCTGCAGTCGGTTTTCCGTCAATCCAGCCTCTGAGCCTGTAATATTCATCGATCATTTCCGGGACATGGGAAACCTGGCCTTTTGAGGGGCCTTCAGGGATAGGTTCTTCGGTGAGGCGCTTTGGGAGGACGTCTTCTTTCCGGTCAAGCCCGTACATGTTGTTCATCAGCCGCTCGAGGTTTGTGACTCTCTCTCCTAGTTTCAGGAGTTTGTCCGCATCAAGGTCAAAGCCCGTAATCGCTGCCAGCATACCTGCATACTCAGGAAGGCCAAGAGCAAAAGAGGTAAAGAGACAGACTACCGATGAGTTGATAGCTGAAGTCAGGTCCTGGAGAATGATGGTCCACTTCGGCTTGTCCTCGACGGAGTAAGGGTCGAGTTTTTCGGGCAGTCCCAGGATTTCTGGAGAGATCATATAACCATATACGTGGTCTCCTCCCCGGTTTGCAGTTGCGTAATTGAGGCCTATTCCCTGGATTGACCGGGGATCATAGGCAGGTAGTTCCATGCCCTTGACAGTGATAGAGAGTTCCGGAGCACCATATTCTTCTGCAAGCTTTTTTGAGCCGAGGGCAAGGTCCGCTCCGATCCCTGCACGATATGCCGTCCTCCAGATAGCCTCAATCATCGCTCCGGCATCTCCGAAACGAAGGTTCATGCCGTGGAGTTTTTCTTCAGGGATCTTTCCTTTTTCCACAAGTTCCATAGCACAGGCAATGGTATCTCCCATGGAGATAGTGTCAAGCCCCATCTCGTCACAGAGATGGTTTGCCTTTACCAGAGCGTCCAGCTCTTTTATCCCGCAATTGGACCCAAAGGCAAAGATAGTCTCATATTCCGGCCCTTCGGTATTCCGGACACTGAATGGTCCATCAGGCACATCGGACTTTCTTCCGCAAACAATAGGGCAGCCCCAGCAGCCGTATCTTCCTGTCAGGTATTTTTTGACAAGGGTTTCTCCGCTCTGTTCGTCGGCTTCAGGGAAGTAAGCTTCCTGGAAGTTCCGGGTTGGGTAAGCTCCATGTTCGTTGATGATATTTACAAGGACAGCGGTTCCGTATGTATGGAGCCCGCCGTTAGGGCTCGTAACCGGGTTTTCCCTGATCTTTTTCATGGAATCGGCTACTCTCTCTTTCAAGAGTTCGGGATTTGCAGGCTCAACTCTTTTATTTCCTGAAACCACGATAGCTTTTAATTTCTTGCTACCCATAACAGCTCCAAGCCCTGTCCGGCCTGCGGTCCTGTATTTATCGTTCATTATGCTGGCAAATGGGACCAGGTGCTCTCCGGCAGGCCCGATGCATGCAACTGAGGTTTTTTTCGGGTTTCCCGTTCTTTCGGTCAGTTCGTCAGTTACTGCGTGGACTGTCATCCCCCAGAGCTCCGGAGCCTTCACAAGTTCGGCTTTTCCGTCCATTATGCTCAGGTAAACCGGCTCTTTTGAAATTCCTCTTACCAGAACAGCATCATATCCTGCAAACTTCAGGTAGGGACCCCAGTTCCCTCCAGAATTCCCGCTTCCCACGGTTCCTGTCTGCGGGGATTTGCTGCAGATAACATGGTAGCGCCCGCTTGTTGGGACTTTTTCTCCAGTAGCAGGGCCGGTAGCAAAAATAAGCAGGTTATCCGGGTCAAAGGGCTGCATGTCAGGCCGGAACTCATTGTAGACAAGTTTCAGGCCAAGCCCCTTGCCTCCGAGATACATTTTTGCCATTTCTTCGTCAAGCGGTATGTCTTTAAGTTTACCGCTTTCAAGGTCAACTTCCAGGATCTTGCCTACGTAACCACCTATCATAGATAGCCTTCTCCCTTTCATTTTTTCAGTTTTGTATCAAATGACATTATCCAATTTCCGGCTTTACTATCTACTCTCCTAATTCAAACTGAGTTTAAAAAGAGAGCTTGCCAGATCAGCATTAAAGCAATAATTTGGATGTAAAATGAATTTAAATAGTATTTTATTATGTATAAATTCCTTTATAATAGTATTCATGTAAGACAGGCTTTGTTAGAAAAATACCCTTTGTTCATTACTTCCAAAAAATCACCATAATTTTTAGAATAGATAATATAAGCGGTCAGTACCTGATGTCTGATTTTGTTTCATCAACTGCGAGCTTTACAGACCTCTTCTATACATTTATTCTGATCTTGAACTCGGTACCTTTATTCCTTTTTAGCTCTATTTCGCCATCTAACTGATCTACCAGAATGTTTACAAGCTGCAGACCAAGTGTGCCTGAACTTTCTAAATCAATTTTTTCTGGAATGCCAATTCCATCATCTGAGATTATCAGGGTATATCTGGTACCTTTTTCAGCAAGTTCTTTTCCACCAATACTCAGTTCATTTCCGGCTTTTTCTTCTTTAAATAGTTTAACTTGAATTTTCCCTTTGTTCCTGCCTGGAAATCCATGTTTTAAGGAATTGGAAACAAGTTCATTAACAATTATCCCTAATGGGACTGCAATATCCATATCGAAAAAGATGTTCTCTTCGAGGTCCAGGTTTAAGCTAATAGAGGCATTTCCAAGGCTGTATGTCCGAAAAAGGTTCTCAACGAGCTTTTTAAGGTACGGCGAAAAACACAGTGTGTTGTCTCCTGCGCCTTCGTGCAACTCTTCATGGATAAGGGCAATTGACATTACTCTGTCCTGGCTTTCCCTGAAGGCTTCCAGTATTTCTGCGTCCCTGACATCCTCCCTATTGTTGAACTTTTCAGCCTGAAGGTCAAGAAGGGACGAGATAACCTGCAGGTTATTCTTGATCCTGTGGTGAATTTCCTTTTTACGGGCAATCTCTATATTTTCGAGGGCTTCTTCAGCTTCTTTTCGCTTGCTGATGTCAGTAAACATGCTCATTGCGCCCGTAAATTTACCATCTTTATCAAAAAAAGATTTGGAACTTACAAGCACCCATAAGAATGAACTATCTTTACGTATTAATTTCAATTCACAGTTTTCATTGATGCCCTGATGTTTCTTTTCCACATTCAGTTTTACGATATGCTTGCATTCTTCACTGATAAATTCCCATATCGTTCTGCCAATAATTTCATTCGGAGGGTATCCAAGCATACCTGTCATTTTCTTATTAGCATAAGTGACTGTGCCTTCAGCGTCAATTATGCATATACCTTCGTTTGCTGTCTCTACAATGTTACGGTACTTCTCTTCACTTTCACGAAGTTTTTCTTCTGCTTTTTTGTTTTCGGTTATATCCCTGGCAATAACTGAGATCGCAGTCAGCTTCCCTGAGGCATCAAAAATCGGAGAAAGATTTAATGAAACTTCTATTAACTTCCCGTCCTTTCTTAACCGTGAAGTCTCATAATTATGAATTCCTCCTTCCTTTTTAACCATTTCAGCTAATTTTTTTGTTTCTTCCTCTAAATGGGATGGTGCCAGGACTGATACGGTCTTTCCAAGGATTTCTTTCGCTGAATAACCATAAACCTTCTCTGCTCCTTTGTTCCAGCTTTCAATAATACCATCAAGTGAAATAGTCCCAATAGCATCATTTGACGATTCCACAATACTCGCAAGGCCCTTAATTTTCTCTTCTGATTTTTTACGCTCGGTAATATCCTGAATTATGCCCTTCGCTCGAACAGGTATATTTTTATCATCAAAAATAACTTTGGCTTGTGCATGGACTATCCTTTCTTTCCCATTAGCTAAGATAATTCTGTGATCAATATCAATGGGCTCCCCTTTTAGCGTTTTTTTTATGATATTGTCCACATAGTCTCGATCTTCAGGATGTAAGAAACTTAAAAATGCATTGTAAGTTGGTACTGATTCTTGAGGAGTAAGTCCATAAATACGATACATTTCATCAGACCAGTATACTTCATTAGTTACAAGGTCCCACTTCCAGCTTCCAATATGAGCCATCTTCTGGGCTTCAGCAAGACCTCTTTCATTTTCTTTCAATAAGTTGTAAGCCTTCTCAAGCTGGATTGTTCTTTCTTTAACTTTTTCTTCCAGACTTTCATGTACTTTTTTTAGAGCTTCTTCTGCTTTTTTGCGCTCGGTGATATCTATGAATGCGGAAACGGATCCTCGTGGGTTGCCCTGCTCGTCAAGCAGAGGTCTGGCATTGCCCAGTACGTGTCGAATCTCCCCGTCAGCAGATACAATATCCAGCTCATAGTTGTCTACATCTATGCCTGCAGCCGCCATCTGCGACGGCATATTTTCAGGCGGGATCTCCCTTCCGTTCTTTAATAACTTAAAAAACTCTGGTTTCTCTCCATCAGAAGCTGACTTGGAAAAGTTTGTACCCACAGGAACCCGTAGCCATTCATAGGAGAGGCTGTTACCAGTTAGCTTACGCACCTGGGGATCGTGTGTTATAAACACAGCAACAGGCACGGCATCTAATACTGCTTCCAGTTCATCTGAGCGAGCTTGCTCACGCTTCTCACTCTCTTGCAATGCATCCACAAGGGTATTGCGTTCTGCCAGTGACTTAGCCAGCTTGATATTGCTGTAGCCTAGCTGTGAGATTATGCTGGCAAGCTTCATGAAGAAGAACATGATTGTGTTCACAGCTTCCCTGCTAAACCTCGGAACTTTTTCAAGAGTTGCTATATATTCCTCCTCATTAAAGCCGTATCTTCTGGCCTGGGATCGGAAAAGCTCATAGTCAAGAGTTTCGTCCTCAAAAAAGAACTGTCCTAAGAAGATATTGCCGACATGCTGGCCGCCCACTATTATTGGGGTAGCTATGTCCCACATGTTGTTCTCGCACCTGTACAGCTTATACTCGCCAGGGGAAACGCCTGAAGACAGCTTCGTATCGCTTTTTATGCAGTGCTTGCAGGCTTCAGGATGTGCCCTGTGGAATTTTATGCAGATATCCTGCCATCCGACACCTACCAGAATATTTCCTTTGATATCGATTATGCCTATAGGAATATGGGCAAGCGTATAGAAATCATCCATTAGGGACTGGATCGCCTGAACATCAAAGATGTCTGCCAGCTCCAGGTTATTTATTTCCCCCGCTGGAGAGAGAGTGCTCTCCGGCTTCAGGCTGAAACACTGCTCTTTCTGCAGTAGTGTCTCTTTCGCCCGCCTGTTATCCATTATGCTTTCCCTTCCGGCATTTTCTATTCTTTCCCACTTTCCTTCCTTTTTAAACAGAGTGAATTGATGATTTGCCACAATATCTATAACTTCAGTCAGGTTGCACATCTCGAGAGAATAAGTGCACAGAGCCATTATCTGGTAGTCGTTAATAACAGCATCAACTTTTTTCTCATAATCAACTAAATAATTAAAATCTTCTTTTTTCAGCCAAAAAGGGTTACTGCTTAATCTCAGTCCTTGAAAGTGGCTTTTCTGAGCTTTATTGAGTTTTTCAATCCAGCCATTTAAAACTCTCTCCGAATTGGAGATACTTTCATTTGCAGATCCGTGAGTGTAAGGGATGATTTCAATTTGTCCTTTTTCCAGGTAAATCTCAATATTAAAAACAGCCTTTCTAAGAGCTTCTTTCGCCTCTTCTGCATCCTGAGGAGAAGCTGTGATCCAGAGGCAAAACTCGTTGTTCTCCAGCCCTGCTTTAAAGTAGGGGACGAGTATATCCAGCAAATCCTCTTTTGTCTGGTATAATTGGCAAAAGTGAGTTCCACATGGCACATCTCCAAGAATGTCAATACCCGACTTCCTTAAAATTTCACTCATTCAGAATCTTCCCTACTATATATATTACTTCGAAATACATGTTCGACTACATGTTAATAACTATCATTATTGGATTCACTTTTTGAGATGCGGGAATTTTTTCCGAAACCCCTGGTAAATCAAAAAGGTACCAGTGATATTTTTAAAGATACCAGTGATATTTTTAAAAATAGAATCGATTTACATGGCAATTTAATATATCATTATAAATAAAATCGATGGTATATTAAACTTTTACTCGAGCGCTGTTGCAAATTCAGGTCAAAAGACTACTTCTGATGCAAAACTCACAAAAATAAATTCCGGAAGCATAAAAATTTTATTCAATTTTTCAAGTCAATACTCATGCTTTAGTGATGTATTCGTACCTGACATCTGCTCTTGTAATCCTTGGCACCTGTCCCCAAATACCTATGTATTCTCCCTGGATCACGAGCGCTCCTTTTATTCCCCGAACCCCTTTCACAGCCTTAAATGAAGCCTCTACAGACTCTTTTCCTATTCCAACTTCATTTCCAAGTGCAGTTGCAGCCGCATCAGCCAGAGAAACGTCATCGGAAAAAACAGCGGCAGCATCAGCCATCCCAAAACTGATTGAAGGCCCAACTGTGCCTGCTGAAGTGCATACTCCAGTAATCGAGTCCCTTGATTCAAAAACCAGGCCCAGATTTTTGATGGGCGACTGTCCTGCATAGATTCCGACCACAACAGGTCTGTCATTAATCAGTGCGATATCCCCACCATTGTCAACTATCGCGTATTTCGCTCCGGCTTCAACCATCGCTTCTAGTGCAAGGGCAGAGATAGTGCCTGCAACTGCACTCATTGGCCCTATTCCCATAGTGTTTCCGGCTTTTACCATTCTCCTGACAACTTCAGGGGCATTTTTCGGGAATTCGTAAGGTTCGAGGGTGAGCTGAAAATAAGGGTCGTAAACTATGTAGGTTTCGAGGGCCGCCCTGTGGATACGGATTGCCTCTTTTGCAGCTTCTATATGCTCCTGTTTGTCGGCTGCAATAGTGACGATTGTTTCCTTGAGTTGAAAGTGTTCTTTAATTGAAGTTCTGGCAGTTTCTGTAACGTTTTCACCTGCAGAAGCTTCTTTGATGGGATCTGGCATATTGATTCTCTTGGGGTTTATTGCTTAAAAAAGGAGCGCTTTCCTGTTTTTGTTTGGCGGCACAAATGACATTTATCTAAAAAACATAGTACTTTTTTCGGGCTGTACATAAAGCCGGGCAGCTGGACTTATCCTTATTCAACCTTTTTTATTTCCGAGCAAAGAGAGACCTGAGCATGAATCTCCTAAAATGAATGTTTTTTTGCTTAGATCACAGCCGAGAATAAATAGAAACATTCGAACAGAAATAAATGAGACTCGCAGTTCCCTTTTTTAAGCAGGAATTCTATCAATTTTGCCAGTCAAAACTATCGTTCTTTAAAGGTGATTCCTGGGCTGGAGAAAAATTTTATTCGAAAAAGGGAGTTGGCGGTATTTTTGAGTTTCACCGCCTGTTTTGAAACTTTTTGAGTTTCTCTAAACTTCTTTAAACTGATCTATTGGAATTGATGGAGATCTGATTTGTTAGAGTTGTAGCTTCTTCATCCTTTCTACAGCCTCTTTGATTCTGTCAACCGGTTTGGTAAGGGCAAACCTTATGTATCCTTCGCCAGCATCTCCGAATCCGACGCCTGGGGTTGCAACAATTCCGGCTTCTTCGAGCAGGAGTTTTGCAAAACTGATCGAGGTATAGCCCTTCGGGACAGGAGCCCAGATATAGAATGTCGCTTTTGGAGGTTTTACTTCAATCCCCATAGCTGTGAGCCCTTCGATGAGCGCATCCCGCCTCTCCTCGTAGATTTTGTTTGATTCTTCCACACAGGCCTGAGAGGAACTGAGAGCCGCAACGCCTGCGATCTGGATAGCGTTAAAAACTCCTGAGTCCACGTTGGACTTTACTTTGCCTAGCCCTTTTATAAGGTCTTTGTTTCCTACTGCAAACCCGAGCCTCCAGCCTGTCATGTTGTAAGTTTTGGAGTGCGAATAGAGTTCCATTCCTATGTCCATTGCCCCTTCTGCCGCAAGGAAAGATGGAGCCTCATAACCGTCATATGCCATCTGGCAGTAGGCATTGTCATGCACTGCGATAACATCATGCTTTTTACAGAACTTGACTACTTTTTCAAAGAATTTCATGTCTGCTGTTGCGGCAGTCGGGTTGTTAGGATAGTTAAAGAAGAAAAGCTTTGCCCTTTTCAGGACATCTTCAGGAATTGAGTCCAGGTCAGGCAGGAAATTATTTTCGATTGTGAGCGGCAGAGGATAGGTTTCTCCACCCGCAAACATAGTCCCTATCCTATAAACCGGATATCCGGGCTCAGTATAAAGCACGACATCCCCGGGGTTTACAAAAGCGAGCGGGATATGTGCCACAGCTTCCTTTGACCCTATCAGGGAAAGCACTTCAGTTGCATGGTCAATCTCAATTCCCTTATACTTCTTACACCATTCAGCTGCAGCCTTCCTGAACTCGAGCATCCCGGCGTAAGATGGATACTGGTGCGTTTTTGGGTCGCAGACAGCTTCCCGCAGTGCCTCAACAATATGCGGGTGTGTCGGCAGATCAGGATCTCCCACTCCAAGGTCGATCACGTCCACTCCCTTCGCAATTAATTCGTCCCTTGCTTCATCAATAGCTGCAAAAAGATATGGTGGTAATGCATTTATTCGGTCGGAATACATTTTTAAAGTCACCTGAATATGATTAGGAGTGCTAATTCACATAGTTACGGTATTGGGAATATTAAAAGGTATGGTATAGAAAGCAGTTATGAGCCGTTAAGTGAATCTTTATTTTAAGTAGTGAAACAAATTCAAAAGATTTAACTTCTAATATTTTAGTGTATTTTTGGAATGATTAACTGGATAGTTGGTGTATAGGATTTCATATGTCTATGTTTTCTACGTAAAATATATTTGGAGAACACATAAAAAATACACAAACTGTCTTGGGATAAATATACAATTCGAGATATATTAATGGAATATTTTATCGAAAAACATCAATAAATCCTAAAAAATTTATTGAAGAAACCAATCCTTAAAATCTTAATTACAAGAAAATTGTTCACTAAAGTGAACTACTCTAATTATTTTTATTTATAAGTTTTTATATTTGAGAAGTGATATAAAATGGTAAATTACTGGTTGAGTTTATTCACAGGAACAACCTGGGAAGAATTTCAAAAAGCAGGTTCATCTGTTAGTGGATTTAACATACGTAGCAAAAAAACTGTGGATAAAATAGAGACGGGAGATGTCATAATCTGCTATATCACTGGTATAATGCATTGGGTTGGGGCACTAGAAGTTATCGGACCTACTACCGATACAAGACAAATATGGAAACTTGATGACAATTCTGAAAAATTAAATTTTCCTGTAAGGTTAGCTGTGAGGCCAATTCTAGCACTCAGTCCAGAATATGGTGTGCCGATGAAAGAACTCGAAGGCAAAGTAAGCTTTTATAAAAGTCCTGAAGATCGCCTTAAAGGTTTTAAAAGCTTTGTTAGGAGAAGTCCTACTAAGTTTAAGGAAAATGATGGGGATTATGTTTTTGAACTTCTGAAAGAAGCAGAGAAAAATCCTGTTATTAAGGAAATTGATTATAAAAAAATGGGAAAAATTCCTTTGTATAAAGTTAAGAGAGGTAAGAAAAATATAATTGTTACTATTCCGGATACCGAATCACATTCTTCTGCTAATGATCTTTTTGAAAATAAAGATTTCTCTAACACTAATGAGCACACTAAAATTCAGTATTATCTATTGAATTTAGGTTCGAAAATGGGGTTGAATGTTTGGGTCGCAAAAAATGATCGCTCCAAAGCATATAATAATATTTCATTTGAATCAATACCCAAAATGGTTTCTGAGTTGCCAACTCAATTTAACGATGCTACTCAGAGAACAATTGAATTGATTGATGTGCTTTGGCTAAAAGGCAAAACAATTATTTCAGCTTTTGAAATTGAATCTACGACATCCATATATTCTGGTCTTTTAAGAATGAGTGATCTAATAGCTCTTCAGCCGAATTTAGAAATAAAACTATATTTAGTTGCTCCAGATGCTCGAAGTGATAAAGTTAAATGGGAAATACTTAGACCAACTTTTGAGTGTCTTCCTAAACCTCTTTCCGACATATGTGGTTTCATTTCCTTTTCAGATCTGCAAGACAAGGTAACAAAGATCCAAGAGTTGGAAATCGCCTCATATTTAAATCCATCTTTCTTAGATAAAGTAGCTAAATATTTTTCTGTTGAGGATGAAGATCAGTAATCATTTGTAGATTTAAAAACCCAAATTTTTGAACTTTTTCTTTTTAGGAATGGCAGGGGAATTAAACATAAATATTAACAAAACTTTAAAACTTCTTCAATCTATCTATTGATTCTCCAATCGTTTGCTGTCTTTTTCTATCAGCTTGATATATGTTGATAAATTCTGATATTAATTCTCTTTTAAAATAAATCTTATAAATTTCCTTATATGTGAAATAAACATTTTTCCAGACTTCTTTTCTCAAAATAACACAATTTATAAACAATTAAAAGTTCATTGTTATTCTTATCGTGGATCCTGTTTATAGTTTAACTCTCAGGTTTTTTGTGGGCTGGGGGAATTTGTGCTTACTTTCTCTGACCTCTAAAAACTGAGTTTCATATCAATTTTCATCAAATTGATAGCCTTTGATAATAGCATCCATAAAAGAAAATCTCAATGAATTCTTAAACTTGAAAATAAACTCTTGTCTTGCCTTTCCACTGTTCTTTAAATGAAAATTTATATCTTCTAATCGCATACTCTTATCCATGCTCCCTTCCTTATTGAGTCCTCAATTAATGCCCGTTATAGACGGCATCAGAATGCCCATGAAGCTGTACGTTGTCCTTAAGGAGCCGGTCCTGCTTGCTGGCATGTCTTATCCGGGGATGAACACTCCCTGGGAAAAAATGGGAGACGCAGGATTTTCAAATGTTGTCTGCCTTTGCGATTCGGAGGTAACTTATGACCCTTATCCTCTCAAAGTGCTTTTTTCTGCAGAACTGGAAGACCTGCATTATGGGAATGCTCCATATGATCCTGAAGCACAGGAGTTGCTTGTCAGAAAAGTAACCGATGCAGTAAGAAGAGAAATGGATTCAGGAGAGGGAGTTGTTATCCACTGTGTAGGAGGCATAGGCAGGACTGGCACGGTAATCGGATGTATACTCAGGGATCTTGGTTTTCCGGCAGAGGAAGTCGTAGCTTATCTGGATAAAATTAACAGAGCAAGAGGTTTCAGAGGCTGGCCGGAAACAGAATGGCAGGCAGAGATGGTACACAAATACTGATTATTTTTTAAGAACTTGATCTGATTCTTTGAGGTAAAGACAAAAAAGAAACTGAAATTCTAGTCTTGCCTCATTTCCCGAATCTAATCTGGAAATCCGTTCCATGATCTCTTTTAATCTCAACTTCCCCTTTGATCTGTTCTACAAGGGTTTTTACGAGCTGCAGGCCAAGGGAGTTGAGGTTTTCAAAATTGATATTTTCAGGAAAACCTGAGCCGTTGTCCGAAATTGTGAGAATATACTGGAAATTTTTGGGGGTTTCGGCGTTTTCCATGCTGTGAAGTTCAATACATATTTCTCCTTTGCTCTCCTGAGAAAAGGCATATTTGAGCGAATTACACACAAGTTCATTGACAATTATCCCAAGGGGGATCGCAATGTCCATGTTCAGAAAAATATCTTCTTGCACATCCATTCGAAGGCTGACCTCTGCATTTTCGAGCTTATATGACAGGAAAAGTTCCGACACCAGTTTTCGGAGGTATGAAGTGAAATCAAGGTTTTCTACGTCTTTTGATTTGTACAGTTCTTCATGAATCATAGACATGGATATTACCCTTCTCTGGCTTTCCCGGAAAGCCTCGACAACTTTTGCATCGGTGAATTTCTCTGCCTGGAGGTCGAGAAGGGAAGAAATAACCTGCAAATTGTTTTTTATCCGGTGATGAATTTCTTTTTTGCGAATTTCTTCGATTCTTTTTATAAATTCTTCGGCATTCTTCCTGTCTGTAATGTCAATAATTGATCCCTGGAAAAGCCAGGGTTCCTCGACAGAATCGCTAATGTTCTGTATGATTTCATGTACCCATCGCACAGTCCCGTCTCGGTGCCGAATTCTATATTCGTGGTCTATAACATTTTTCGGATCCTCAACTAGTTTTCTCTGGTTCCTAACCAACTGATCCCGGTCTTCAGGCTCAACGACGTCAAGACACTTGATTTTTTCGGAAAGAATTTCTTCAGGAGTGTATCCAAGAATTTCTTCAACAGCTCCCTGCATCAGCACCGGCGTGAAGTTCCTGTCAAGTTGAAACCCGATACCTTTGAAATTCTGCATATAGGTTTGGAGGCGGTCTTCACTTTTTTGTAGTTTTTCCCGGTTCCGCACTCTTTCGTTGATATTTTTCATCACTCCCAGAGCCCTGTACACCTTCCCGTCTTCGTCTTTCAAAAAAGTCGAGCTATTTTCCACATAAATATAACTTCCATCTTTTTTTTGGCTCCAATATTCCTGATAGAACTTTTCCCCGGTCTTCAAGGAATGATTAAAGGCACTCCAAACTCTTTCCCTGTCCTCGGTATTTATCAATTCTCTAAGGGCGGGGAGGGCTACTCTGCTTAGTTCTTCCGGAGTGAAACCTGTAATTTCTTCGATGGCTCCTGCCCACTCAATCTTATTCGTTCCGGTGTCGATGTCATAGATCAATTGACCTGTCTGTTCGGCAACGTAGAGAAACTTCTCTCTGGTTCTATCCAGTTTTTGCCGAGAAAGCGCTTTTTCAGTGATGTCTCTAAGAACCCCAAGAACTCTGTCAGGTTGCCCCCTTTTGTCTTTAAGAAAAATAGCGCTGTTTTCCAGATATATATACTTTCCATCTTTTCTGCGGAGCCTGTACTCTTCGTTAAAATACTCTCCGGTTTCGAAGGAAAGCTCTACTACCTCTGCAATTCTTTTTCGGTCTTTGGGGTGGAAAAGTTCTTTGAAAGTATTTATGTCGATTTCTTGAAATTTTTCGGCGTCGTATCCTGTAATATCCTTTATGGCTCCAACGCACTCAACCCGTTCTTTTACCAGATCTATATTGAGGAAAATCCTTCCTGTCTTTTCTGCAAAAAGCCGGTATCTTTTTTCCCACTCCAAAACTTTTACAAGGCTATTTTCAGGGGGTGTCATCCTCTTACTCATTTATGTTCAGTAAGTTTTAGTTATTAATTAATATTCTTATATTTCTCATTAAAATATTTGCGCTTTGCAAATCTAATCCAGTGCGGGGAATTTTACTCAAAAATCTATTTCATTCATTGACTGTATCAAATCCAGAACGAAAAAATGAATTCAGTGCCCCCTCGGAGATAAATAATTTATTCGAAAAAACGTGCTTTTTAGTTTTATAATCGGGTTTTCAGGCATTGTAGGCATCGTAGATCTGCCAGACCCATATAATTAACCATATTGAAATTCCAGTTCCAATTATGTGCATAGATCCCGTAACTAAAAAAGCTATCCAGATCCCCAGAGCCTTAAAAATATGACCTTTTACAAGTTGACCGAGACCCGGAATGAAAAAAGAAAACAATGCTGGAATTCCGTGTGTTTTGCAGCAGTTCATAGAAGTAACCTTTTTTAAACGTTTAATGAGAAAGCAGGTATAAATAATTTAACCTCTCAGGTTTTTCTTCCCAACACTAATTGTTGACTGCATTTAATTCATGCATTATATGCATCGTAGATTTGAGCTATCCAGATAACTGCTCCCATTAATATTCCAATTCCGATAACGCTCATAAATAAGCTGATTGCCAGGGCTATCCAGATGCCCAGGGCTTTTGAAAAGTCCCCTTTTACAAGCTGGCCAAGGCCAGGAATGAAAAAAGAGAATAATGCGGGGACTCCATGTGTTTTCTTACAGTGACAGGTCATATATTTTCCTCTTTTATAATATTTATTAGATAGCGGATATAAATAATTTAACTTGCAGTTTCTTTTCTTTCGAGTGATTATAACATTGGAATTTAACATTGCAATTAACGATAGAATTTGGTTTTGAGTTTAGTACGGACTTTAATATGAGTTTCGTTTGAAATGTTCTCAAAAGCTCTTGACTGATTTTCAAACTTAATCGCTTTAAACTTACTAACTTATGAACTGCTTTCTAACTTCTTGGAAATATATCCCAAAATTAATATATATCATCCTATTTAACTACGGAATATATTTCAATTCCAATTCAAAAATAGTCTGATGTTTCGCTTAACTTTTCAGGTGGATTTTTCTGAAAAAACCGTTTTTCAACCTGCTAATAGAAATGGTTATTTTGTTTTAATTTATAGGTTGCACGGAGTCTGGTTATGGATAAAGACGACAGCCAAAAATCAATCTTGGACAAAATTAAATCTTTATGGAACTCGTTGCCCGAAGTTCTAAAACTTGTTGGTACCATACTGAGTATAGCCATTGCCCTTAAAGTCCTATTTCCAGCCGCTGTGCTGGAAATCAGTACTTTTAATGCAAACCCGGAAACCATCGAGCCAGGGGAATCTTCCATTCTGAATTGGGAGGTCTCCGGGGCTGAAAATATCACAATAGAGCCTGGAATAGGATCCGTAAGTTCTAACGGGTCTCTTCCCGTATCTCCCTCCGAAACTACAACATATAAAATGATAGCCAATGGTGATAAAGGGGAAAAAGTAGCTTTATGCACGGTTACAGTCCAGGAAGGACCTCAAGAGCTACTTCTCATCAGCTCTTTTGATGCAAGTCCTGATTCCATCAAAACAGGAGAAAATGCAACCCTGAACTGGCACGTTTCAGGGGTTTCGAATGTAACTATAGAACCTGATATTGGAATCACAGAATCCTCAGGTACAAAATCTGTATCTCCTGCCCAAACTACCACATATAAACTCACGGCTTCAAACGGGGATAAAGAAGACGTTGCTTACTGTACCGTTACTGTTGAAGATGATCTGGCAGTTCCGGAAGAAGCCCCCTCGGAAGAGAATTTGACACCTTCGGAAGAAATTCTGACGCCTGCAAAGGAAGATCAGTCGTCTACTGAACATGATCAAACGTCCACGGAAGAGGGCCAGGCTTCTCAGGAAAATCTGCCATCCATAGGTTCCTTTAATGCAGATACGGATATTGTTGAGGTCGGAGAAAGTTCCGTTCTAAGCTGGAGTGTTACCTCAGCTACGAAGGTCTCTATAGAACCTGGAATAGGAACTGTAAGTTTAACTGGCAGCCAGCGTGTATTCCCTGAAAAAAACACGACTTACACCCTGACAGCGACAAATGAATTCGGGAGTGTAGATGCTACAAAAGTAGTGTATGTGCAGAAGCCATCTGAACCGACAGCTCCTGAGCCAATTTCCACGCCAAAACAGATGTCCCCTGCCGATGGAACTGTATTTGACAATTCCACGTCCGGTGCTACGCTTGAGTGGACGGCTGTTTCAGGAGCTTCAAGTTATACGGTAGAAATAGATGCCTATGACTCAAGTTCCGGTTTATGGCTTTCGGGATCTTCAGGATCTCAGATAATATCCGGGATAAGCACAACCAGTCATTCTTTTGAGTTTCCTTCTCAAAACCTTGGCCGCTGGCGGGTCTGGGCTGTGGGACCGGATGGAAAGGAAAGCGAGAAAAGCAGCTGGTGGAATTTCAACTATTCAGTTTGACTGCATACTTTAATGCCGGATAAAATGCAAACAAATATGTAACTCCTTACAGCCGGAGAAATATTTCATGAAAAGCAGGATGTGCAGAGAAGAATCAGAAAATCTCCCTGAATGGGATCCCCCTGCCCCGTCAACCGTCTATATCAAAATTAAAGATATCCCATACGAAACTTTCAAGACAAGGCTGAACCAGGGGCTGGTAACTACTGAACTCGACCAGATCAGGTACCGGCTGGAAAGGCACTTTTACTGCTGTCAGGTATGTTCAAAGTACGTGAATGGGTACTGCATCAAAACGAACAGAAAGGCCGGATCAGGCTGGATCTGCAAGTCCTTCGTGCCAAAAGAGGAATATATATACATAAATTCCAGACCTGGCACGGAAAGTCAGGCAGGTTTCAGGTACCTGTCCGATACCGGACTTCGAAAAGGAAACATTCAGAACGAGGATCAGGAGATCCAAAATCCGGAAAGTGCCGGGGCAGGAGACCTTTATGAAGAAGGAGTTACCCTCTACAGGCAAGGAAGGCTCAGGCTTGCAATTCAGGCTTTTGACCGGGTGCTTTCCAAAGACTCTCAGCACTTCGCAGCCATATTTCACAAAGGGAATGCCCTGTTAAAACTCAAATCCTATGAAGAGGCCCTTGAAGCTTTTGAGAAAGCTTCCAGAATAAACCCCTGCCACTCAGGGCTCTGGACCAATAAAGGATTTGTCTTCCTTAAACTCGAACGTTTCCAGACAGCTCTTGAAGCTTTCGAGAAGTCAATCTCTTTGAATCCTGTGCAGAAAAATGCCTGGGACGGAAAGGACGCCGTGCTTTCCAGAATCCTCCAGTGCAAAGAGGACCTGAAGGAATCCGAGAAAGTCCTGGACACGAATCCCTCTGACACGAGCGCCTTATTCGAAAAAGGAAAACTCCATTTAAAGCTCGGAGAGCTTGAGCAAGCCAGAGTGGCTTTTGAAAAAGCCCTTGAGGCAAAACCCGAGAATGCTGATGCCTGGCAGCTTAGAGGAAAGATACTTTTTGAGATGGGTCTTGAAAAAGAGGCTCTACACTCTTTTGAAAAAGCCACCCGAAATAAACCCGATTTTCCTGAAGCCTGGTATGAGAAGGGGCTGGTTTTTCAGAGGTCTGGCAATCTGAAGGGTGCAGAAAATGCTTTTAAAATTGCAGCTGATCTATGGGAAAGTAAAGGGCTTAAAAATAAGGCTGAAATAGCCCGCCAGAGAGTAAAAAAGCTTGGCTCATCAAGGGATTGAATTTTTAAATCAGATCTTTTTTCAAAAATCTATAAATTCTGAACCTATAAGTTCCAAACTCATAAGTCCTACTATAAGTCTTTCTTTTACACGGAATCTTACTTTCAGACAGGCTGCATTATCCAGTTTCCCGAACATTTCAGGCTTTTTCTTCGTTTTTTGTTAAAGGTAGGCGTGGGTAACATATCGCCGCATCATTCTGTGGCTGTTGAAGTAGTAGGCTATCATGCCTATGGAGTTATCAATCAGTTTAAACCACTCGTCTCTGCGTTCATAGTACATAGGGACAATGATGTAGTAGAGTTTATTGTAAATGTCGTTAATTTCAGCGATTTTAGCCTCTTCCTCAGGCAGGTTCTCTTCAGGCAGAGGGCCTATAGCCCAGCCGGTTACTCCTTCAATCCACCCTTCTATCCACCAGCCATCAAGGACACTGAAATTCACAACTCCATTATGAGCAGCCTTCATCCCGCTTGTACCGGATGCTTCGTAGGGGCGGGTTGGAGTATTCAGCCAGAGGTCAACGCCGGAAACCATTTTAGCTGCCAGATCCATATCATAGTTTTCCAGGAAAACAATTTTTATTTCATCTTTGAGCGTTTCTATACTCTTGAAAATATCCCTTATAATTTGTTTTCCGGCTCCGTCATTGGGATGGGCTTTGCCTGCAAAAATAAGCTGAATTTTACCTTTCCTGTTTACTTTCCTGAGCCTTTCAAGGTCGGAAAGGATTAATGTTGCACGCTTGTAAGCTGTCATTCGCCGTGCAAAGCCTATTGTGAGGGTTTCATAGTCCATACCCACTCCTGTCCTTCGGTTGACCTCATCGATCAGGGCCTTTTTTGCGTTCCAGTGAGCTTCCCAGATCTCGCTGTCCGGAATCCCTCCAATTCTCACCAGAAGTTCAGGCTCATTTGCCCAACCAGGGAGGTAGCGGTCATAAAGCTGCCTGAAATAGGGTGAAGTCCATGTATAGGAGTGGACACCATTTGTAATAGCCTGAATTTTATACCCTGGAAAAAGTTCACTTGAAGTTCGACTGTGCCGTTTTGTTACCCCGTTTACATAGTTAGACAGGTTCAGGGCAAAGAGGCTTGTATTAAATTGGTCTGCTCCCCCAAATTTCCTGAGGGTATCTACATCCTTTTTGTCCCTTAACAGGTCTTCGATAAGTCCGTAATCAAACTTATCGTGCCCTGCTTCTACAGGCGTATGGGTAGTAAAAATACAGAGATCTTTTACTTTTGTTGAATCCGTGCCATTTCGAGTCATAAGTTCCAGGGCAAGCAGGCTTGAATGACCTTCGTTCATATGGTACTTTCTTATCTTGAAGCCCAGGGCTTCAAGCATCCTTGTTCCCCCTATTCCCAGGACTATTTCCTGCTTGAGCCTGTACTGGTGATCTCCTCCGTAGAGATTATCCGTAATTCTTCGGTCTTCCCATTCGTTTCCTTCAATGTCGGTATCAAGAAAAATAATGGGCACACAGCCTCCTGTAAGGCTTTTGCAGTTGTAAAGCCATGCCCTGATTTTAACGTCCCTATCCTGGATTTTTACGCTGACATTTTCTGCAAGAAGAGTCATGAAACGCGCAGGATTCCATTCTTCAGTGTGCTCTACCTGATTTCCTGAAGAATCAAGGATTTGCCTGAAATATCCTTTGTTGCTTACCAGTGTTACAGCTACCAGTGGAATATTCAGGTCTGCAGCCGAACGGATAGTGTCTCCTGCAAGTACTCCCAATCCTCCAGCATAAGTAGGGATTTCGCTTCGAAGTCCTATTTCCATAGAAAAATAAGCAATTTTTTGCCCTTTTAATACGCCCTGAAGATCATCCATTTATCAAAACCCCCATTTTCTCTATTTTAAACAAATATGTCTAAAAATATAGACATAGTAATATATCAACTTGACCTTAGTATTTAACCTGGACTCAGAGGATTTCCCAATGGTGAAAAAGGGAAGTTATATGAAAACCAGTTTTGTCCCCTGTTTAGTAACCAGAAGTCAAAATTTCCCGTTAAACGATTAAAAACCAGAATTAATTTATTCTCAATTTTGAGCTGATCCCAAAAATCTAAATTTCATCCCTTTATCTTGAATTTTGAATACTCAATCGAGGTTATGGTCAGAAAAATGGTTCTGAAACTTATCGATATGGGAATAAAATTGGTTTTGGGATGAGCTCTTTAATAAATTGCCTCACTTACAGGCTATACATAGCTTCTGAGCAGCGACCCATATTAGTTTATATACTTTTCCCATTGGTTCTCCATTTTTTTGCTTATTGACCATAATTAAACTTAATACTATTTTTGGATTTTGAGCCTTTACATCACGATAAATTCAGAATTATAAAGCACAAGCTTTTTAGTTTATGGGGTCTTTTTATATAATAGAAGCAAAAAGTCTAAATAGGTGAATTTTCTCATAGCTCTCTGTAATACATTTTCATAAATGGAGAATAAGATGGCTAAAGCGGCTTCAAATCCATCCAGGAACGGAAATTACAATACTCAAAAATCCAGTAAATATCTGAACGAAATAGCGTTATGCAACGCTCTTGAGATGGCAAAGGAATTGATTTCAGTAATAAATAAAGTTCCTGCAACCGTTTTCCTCTGGAGGCCTGAAAAGTACTGGCCTGCAGATTTTGTGTCCGAAAACATAAAGCAGTTTGGGTATACGGTAGAAGAATTCACGTCTGGTAATCTCCTGTACGGCAATATCATTTACCCTGAGGATCTGGATAGAGTTGAGAGGGAACTTTCCAGACGGATTGAAGAAGATTACGTGGACTTTTCTCAGGAGTACCGAATCCTGACAAAAGCAGGGGAAGTTCGCTGGGTTGAGGAAAGGACTTTCATTGAAGCAGACGAAAACGGAGTTGTCAAATACCTGAAAGGTATTGTCCTGGATATTACCGAAAGAAAAAGTAAAGAGAAGCTGCTTTACATCCAGAGAGACCTGGGAATCGCTCTCAGTACCTCGACCCACCTGAACGAAACTCTCGAGAAATTACTGGACTCCTGTCTCCATATAGATGAAATTAACGCGGGTGGAATCTATCTTGTTGATGAAGAAACAGGAGACCTAACTCTGGCCATTCACCGCGGGCTTTCTCCCAATTTTGTTGAGCACGCAGCTTATTACAGTGCAAATTCTCCAAATGCCAAACTTGTCTTGATAGGGCAGCCTGTTTATAAGCAGAGTATAGACCTTCTTCTCACTTCCAGAGACGAAGCCCTCAGGCAGGAAAACCTGAGAGCCACAGCAATAATTCCTGTAAAATCAGGCAAAAAAGTTATTGCCGCTTTTTACCTTGCTTCAAGACTCGAATACGAGCTTTCGGATAGTGTACGTACAGTTATTGAAACTATTGCGACCCAGTTCGGAGTTTTTATTTCCAGGATTCGCCTGGAAGAAAAACTTAAAGAATGTGTAAAAAAGCGAAAATCTTAAGTCGGAAGCTAAAGTCGTAAGTAGACTTTCTGGTTCCCTGTATTCTTTTCATTTCTTATTTTTCATTTATTTTTTATTTTTATTCCTTTCTCCTCTTTTGTCAGTAATTAAGTAAGCAAAAGAATTAAGAGATATTTACTTCAATTAAAGTATGGATGGGGTGTAAAAAGTGCCTTCTGGAAGGACGCACGACAAAATAAATATAATATTATTGTTTGTAATTCTATTAAGTTTATTTTCTCTTCTTAAAAGGCCTGAGCTTCCTTTTCCTGCAAATTACCTGGAAAGTAAAAGATTAATGGTTTTCTCTCTGGCTTACTTATTCGGCACCTTTTTCTTGAGTCCTGATCTCGACACAAGAAGTGCTCCTTTTCATCGTTGGAGGTTTCTTAAGGTCATCTGGATTCCATACCATTTTTTAGGGCACAGGGGGGTACTCCATCACCCTTTATTTGGGCCCATAATTCTCACTCTTACTCCTGCCATCCTGCTTTACTTTTTGCTTTCTCTCTTAAATTTGAATGTAGAAAGTTTTCCTGCGTGGGTCTGGACAGCATCTTTATCCGGGATTTTTCTCTCAATTGAAATTCATTGTCTTTCGGATATGCTACTGGGGAAAATCTTAAGGCAGTGGCATTAGTATTCCTGCTATGCAAAAGTGCCTCATGAACAGGTTCGTTTCTTTAAATTGTCATATTTTTGTGCTAATCTCCGGAAAATTTCTTTTGGTTGTACCACCTGGATAGAACTTTTCAGATTTTAAATTTATAAGTAAAACTTATAAATTCTGTTACTATAAAGTGTATGGGGAAAAAATTGACTTTATATGGAGCTTTTTCCCTTTTCACGACTGAATTGAAATACTTTTAAGGACACTTCCGGCATAAGGCTAAATTTGAAATAAAATCCAATCAAAAAGGCGGTAGCCGGGAATTATGAATTTTGGTGGGGATCATGGCAGAAGAGCTTAAAAATAAGATATGTGAATACCTTGCAAGTCATTATTACCTGAACCTTGCAACTGTGAGCCCTCAGGGTAATCCTATGGCTCACACACTGGCATATGTATCCGAAGAAGCAGTAGTATATCTGGCAACAAATAAGAATACCCGAAAAGTCCAGAACATTATGCAAAATCCGCATGTGGCATACACTGTTGATGAGGATGAACCCGATTGGTTTGATATGCAGGCACTTCAGGTGGAAGGCAGAGCATCGTTAATTACCGATGAAAAAGAACTGCGCGAAGTTGGGGAAATAATGGCGGCAAAATTCCCGATTGCTGCAGACATGCCCCCTGATCCTGATATTGTCATGATAAAAATAGAGCCTGAAGTTGTCTATTATCTTGATTACAGTATTGAATTCGGGCACAGAGAATCGGTTAATTTCTAAGGGTTATTTCTAAAAATTATTTAGAAGAACTATTTAGAAGAACTATTTAGAAGAGTTCTTTCTAAAAAGTATTTCTAAAACTTTTTTTAAGAATCAATTCTAAGATTGACGTTTACAGGCAAAAGAAGATAATTAAAAGCTACATTTTTTTTCTTTTTCAGGTCTCATTCTGGATTTTAATCAAAATAAGTTCAAAAAGGAATTGAAAAAGAAAAATATCCTTTTATATAAGTCAAATTCTTTTAAATAAGTCTATTTATTCAGGTGGTATCAGCACTTTGTCTATTGCATGGATAACTCCATTACTTTCTTTGATATCCGTTGCAGTGACATTTGCATCCTCAACTTTCACCCCTCCTTCAGTCGTATTGACCTGAAGCAAGCTCCCTTCAAGCGTTGTAATCGATTTCATTTCCACTACATCTGCAGCCATATATTCTCCTGAGGCCACGTGATAGGTAAGCACTTTTGTAAGGGCTGCCTTATCCTTAAGCAGGCTGTCAAGAGTCACTTCCGGCAGAGCGGCAAAGGCTTCATCGGTAGGAGCAAAGACAGTGAAATGCCCTTCACTGCTTCTTTTAGGTACCTGAGGTAATGGAGCACTGCGTTTTTTTAGAATTTCAAGCAGTTCTTCGGCGTTAATAAGCATAACCTCCATTGCAGCTTGCGTAATTTCTTCAGAGCAAGCAGCTTTTGCAAAGATCTGACGCTCGGAAAGTTCTTTCCAGAGGGGAGGCAAAAAGTTTATAGTCCTGGCCATTCCAGCTATAGGGTCATGGGAAACATGCAGTGTAGAGTTTATTCCTGAGGAAATAAGCCTTACAAGGCACATGGGACATGACTCAAGTGAAGTATAAAGAGTATACCCTTCAAGAGTGATTATTTCCGGATGTTCTTTTTCAAAGAGGTTTACAGCTACCATTTCTCCGTGAAGGTCGCTCCGGAAGTAAGGAGAATATACAAGATTGTGTCCCATAGAAATGACTTTCCCTTCTACATCAATAAGGATGCTTCCTACACCGTAGTTTCCGGATTCCACGGATTTTAAGGCCAGCACGACAGTAAGCCAGGCATAAGGATCATCAAGATTGTTAGGAACAAATCTGTATTCGTCCAGCCAGATCTTCCACTTAATAACTTTTTCGTTTTTTGAATTAATTTTTTTCAAAACTTCCGATCCAAGTTCTTTTATCTGTTGAAAATCCGTCATTTCACTCCTCTTTATGAAATGAATCTCTAAATGGGTTTTTTTGTCAAAATAGGTTACTAAAATGCACAAACAAAACTTTTGATACACAACTCTGACGCTAAAATATATAAATTTATACTGCAACCTTCTTGATGGTGATTACTATGGTAAAATTAAGCGAAGAAATGAAAATTGCCTTTTCAAAAGTGAAGATCTTTCCTGTTGCTACGGCATCAAAAGATGGAGTTCCAAATGTAGTGCCTATGGGCTTCTGCCAGCTTATTGATGACGAGACAATCTGGCTTGCCGATAACTTCATGCTCAAATCCCTGGAAAACCTGAAAGAGAACCCAAATGTTGCAATCTATGTATGGGGGCCTGATACAGGCGGCTGCTTCCAGATAAAAGGTAAAGTGGAAATTATCAGTTCTGGAGAGAAGTTTGATAAAATGAAGTCAATTGTGCATGCAGCAAAGCCCGGACTTCCTGCAAAGACTCTCATAGAAGTCAAGATTACCGAGGTCTTCTCATGTGCTCCCGGACCGGGCGCAGGGAAGAAACTGCTCTGATGAAAACTGAGATCAAAGTTATTGCAGGTAAACTTTACCAGACAGGCCTCCAGGAGACATCCGGACAGAAAAAATAACTTCAGGGATGTGAGTGTGGAAATGGCTGAATCTAACGAAAATCCTCCCGTTTTTTGCGAAAAATATTGCATAGTTTGTAAGGGTGCAAGGGAAGGAAATAAAATTTGCAAAGCTATCCAGAACATCGAATTGAAAATTTTCGGGAAAAACGGCTGCATCTGGGGAGCAGCAAGGACAAAATATTATGGAGTAACTCCCGACAAAAAGCTCCCTAAAAAACTCCCAAAAAAATCTAGAAACAAGTAAGTATATATTAATTGTACAAATCGGTACATTGTTTTAAATGTATTTAAATAATAAGTACAGATAAAGCTCTGAAGATAAGATTATCAAGAGATATTGGAAAATATATTTTAAGAGAAGAAAGTTATTAATTTTCAATATCAAATTTCTTCTCTTTTACCTCTATCCTGTAGAAGGAAATCTGAAATAATTATTTTGCACGAAGGGCTACCACAAATATGCCGGTATTAAGTATTGTTGCCTGCGGAATGCTCGAAGATGAGCTTGTACATATACTGTCAACAGACCGCGAACTTAAGCAGCTAATAGTTGTCGAAAACAGGGATAGCTCAGTCTTCCTTCAAAAACTCAGGTCAAAAAATTGTATTCCCAGAAACGTCTTTCTGGACAGAGTCCCAATGCTTTGTAAGCACGGAAAAAACTCTGATTTAAAAATTCCTGCGAAATTTCTCTCCCAATTTCCATTTTTCAAAAAAATGCTCGAGAAAAGAAGACTAAGGGAAGAGAAAAGGGTTAGTGTTGTAGTAAATCTTCTGAGCCTGGGTTTGCATGCCGATCTTGAAATATTGAAGGATGAGGTATACAAAAATATCCGGGAAATGGCCTCATTTTCAGATCGGATACTGATATTTTACGGTACCTGTGGGCGTGCCCTTGGGAAATTGAGTGAAGACTTTGCAGACAGCAGATGCCCGCTTTTTTTTCTGAAGGACAAAAATGGGGAAATTATAGAAGATTGTATCAGTTTAGCTCTTGGAGGAAATGAAGCTTATGCCCGAGCCATGACAGAATTCAGAGGTATGGGCACTATTTACCTGACTCCAATGTGGGCTTCAAGCTGGAAGACAATGGGAAAAGAATCCGGAAACAGGGATTTCAATAACAGTTTCCTTAATAATCCTCTTTATTGCCTGGCTGCAAAGATAGACACCGGAAATGGAAATAATCCCGAATTCCATAAGAACGTTCAGGAATTTGCCTGTACTTTTGGCATGAAGGTTAAAGATCTTAAGGGAACTATGGAGCTTGCAGAACATTCTTACTTAACTGCCCGAAATAATGCTGTTCCCGAAAAATAATCCAAAAATTATTTTAAATTTTTATTAATGAGTATTTAAATTCATCCTAATTTTTTCCATGGGATTATGAAAGTCAGTTAAAAAGAAGTGAGGGTACCGTATATGAATTTATTTATACTGTCTGCTTAATCTTATATACTTTCTATCCTTTTTAATATATTATATTACTCCCAAGCTCTTCTTAATTTTTAAGTCACCTAGGGGTGTCCGCAATAGACATTAGTAAAAAGGTTCTTATAATAACTCTATTAATTTTTACCGTGCTTACTGCAGCATTTACATTCACACATAACATGCAGCTTTCCAACTTTTTGGAGCTTGAACAGGCGGACACATTAAAGAATGTAGAAAGGGTACAAAACTTAATTTCGACTGAACAGGGATACCTTGATTACATAAACGAGGACTGGGCCTGCTGGGATGAAGCATGCAGGTTTGTAATGGATAGGAACCAGAAATTTATAGATACAAATGCACAGAATGAAACCCTTTCTTCACTCAGGATCAATGTGATGCTTTTCGTAAACGACAAAGGATCTATAGTTTACTCAAAAGCGATTGATTCTAATACAGGTAAAGAAACGGCGGCTCCTGAAGAACTTATAAAAATGGTAGAAAGCGGAGCCCTTCTAACAAAAGAAGAAGATGACAGGGTAAGCGGTTTTGTTTTGCTTGATAAAGACCCCATGTTCATTTCCTGCCATCCTATACTTACGACAAAGTATGAGGGACCTGCAAAGGGCACTTTGATTTTTGGAAGATATTTTGACAATACTCTCCTGAAATCTTTCGAAAAACTTACTCGCTCTTCTCTTCTTATGTACAGAGTAGATCGAAAAATGCCTGCCGATTTTCAATCGAAGCTTAACAATTTTTCCAACGTTTCTGATAAAGTTATTATCGAACCTCTGAGTGAAAAGCAAATAGCAGGTTATTTTGAATTCAAGGATATTGCAGGTAAACCTGCCCTCATTTTAAGAGCGAATTTTCCCAGATACCTGTACTTGCACGGCAAAACAACTCTTAGTTATATGTATTTTTTCCTTTTGCTAACCGGACTCATGACAGGAGTTGGAGTTAAATTTGCGCTTGACAAATTATTCATCTCAAGACTGGTCGTAATTGATGATTTTGTTACAAAAGTCAGGTCAGAAAAAGATCTTTCTAAAAGATTGTCTCTCAAAGACAACGATGAACTTTACCGTATGTCAAAAGAAATTAACGGCATGTTAAACGAACTTTATCTGGCAGAACAGGAACTAAAAGCACAGGAAAGAGAAAAGAAGGTCCTTCTTGATTCCCTGAATGAACAGGTCATTTTCGTAAATCCTGCGCTAAATATTATCTGGGCAAACAAGGCTGCTCTTGAGTGTATGGAAAAGGGTCTTCAAGAGGCAGTTGGAGTATGTCTTAAATCCGCTCCTGGAATAAGCGGTCCCATCTCTGAATACCTTCAGCTTGAACAAATTTTTATAACAGGCAGCAAAAAGTTTGGAGAATTCACTTCTCAGGACGGCAGAGTCTGGTCTGTACAGGCGATTCCTGTAACTGAGGAAGACGGAAAGATCATAGGAGTCATGATTACCTGTAGAGAGATTACAGAAAGAAAAGCAGCAGAAAAACTCCTTCAGGAAAAGCAGATTGCAGAAGTTGCGAACCGCACAAAGAGCGAGTTTTTGGCAAATATGAGCCATGAGCTGAGAACTCCTCTCAACTCAATAATAGGCTTTTCAGACCTTCTCTATGAACAAGCTTATGGAGAACTTACTGAAAAGCAGTTGAGAGCAGTAGGGAACATTTCACGAAGTGGAAAACATCTACTCGGTCTTATTAATGATATTCTGGATCTGTCGAAAGTAGAAGCAGGAAGACTCGAACTTAACTATAAAGAATTTGAGCTCGCTTCGAAATTTAACATGATACAAAATCTTCTATCTCCCCTTGCAGACAGAAAAAATATTCGAATTGAAATCATTATTGAAGACGGTATTAAGACCGTCCGTGCTGATGAGGCCAGGTTTGCTCAGATAATGTACAATCTTGTGGACAACGCTATTAAGTTCTCCTATGAAAATAGTCTTATAAAAATAGGGGCAAGAAAAAAGGGAAATCTGGTGGAAATAACAGTTGTAGATACTGGAATTGGGATTATACCAGAGGATCAGAACAAACTTTTCAAACCCTTTAGTCAGGTCGACTCATTTTCTTCCAAAAAGTTCCAGGGTACGGGGCTAGGGCTATCGTTAGTCAAGCAAATTGTCCACCTGCATGGAGGGTATGTGTGGTTCAGGAGCAGTCCAGGAGAGGGAAGCACCTTTGCTTTCACAATTCCTATAAATAATGACAAATAAAGAAGGAGACCTCGGGAAAAAACCGGAGAGTAAGTTTCTAACCCATTAGCAAATTCAGGTGTTAAAAAAGGTAATGAATAAAAAACGTAAAGGTGAATTTCTCTTTTCGAGATCAAAAAATGGCTTCCTCAACTTCCGGACAAAAATCAATACATAAGCTGACAGTTTCAATCTCAGTTTTCTGCAGACCCAATAGATCTTCCAGCGAAAATATTGCGCACTTATTTTTTCCATTTCTGTATTTTTCCAGTTTAACATAGTCAAAACAGAAATTATCGTAACTAACCACATGTCTGAACCATTCTATAGAAATAGGAATGCTTGCTAGAAGGGGTATCACACTTTCAAAATAAATTCGGCAAACTTTTTTTCTTGATAATTTACACCAGTTATCCATTCTAAAATTAATTTTACCAGTTTCGATTGTAATAATGATAGGATATATTTTACAAAGTATGGGCTTAATATTTTGACAATTACATTCTCCAGATTTTTCATTTAAAAAGGGGCATAATTTTCCCAGTTTCAATACATAGAGCTGGGTGCCATCGTTCATCCTCAGGACATCCAGATAACTAATTTCAAATTCAGAGGCGCTTATCCCCATTTTCTCTGCCATGTATTCTTTTTCTCCAGGCAGCAGGGTTCCTATCTTGCTTCGCTCGCATGCCCCCCCACACTCTCGACATATGTTAAAAGTATTTTGATTACTTCCACTAAACCTGTGGTGGAAGCTTTCGAAAATTTCTCTAGGTAATTTTTTGAATATCAACCTGAAAACCTCGCCATTCGGGACAGATAATTGCATATATTTTTCTTAAGTTATATTTACGTGTATGGTTGGAGCATACTTATTTTGTCAGGTCTATGTAAACAAAAATCAGGTTAGTGTTTTTAATAATAATTTTGATAAGTTTTCGCCTTTTAAAAATAAATTTCTATAAAAATTTTGCGATACTATTGAAATTTATTTCTAAATATATGCAGTTGACATTCAAAAAGTCCTTTGTTTTTTAATAAAATACATCTGAAGTCTTAAAAAAGAAGAGTGAACTTTGTCTTAAAAATTGAGAATTCTCCTGAATTCGATTATAAAGTTAAAAAGGAAAAATAAAAATTTGGGCATAGTCAAAAGCTTTCGGAAAATGAGAGCGTTCTTTCATTACCCTTCGAAAAATGAGAATATTCTTTCATGAAGTTTATATGCCTGCGACCTTTATATGCCTGTTGACCTTTGAAATTTAATTTTTTATCCGGGTTGGAATTCATTGACCTGCCAGGTTTTACTGATAAGTCTGGTTTTTTGCTCCACGATACGGGAGCGTTTCCATCTGGTATCCCCGTGTCCATAAAGTATTTGTTGTTGTAATAGTACCAGACCTCTACAGCAGGATTATACCAGTTGTTCTCAATCGGTACTACCTTTTTTTACCATGCATTTCTTTTCTCACATTGAATTTGCGTGTTTGAAACTTTATAAAGAACTGCCAGGTCATTAAAATTCATTTTATCCCACTTTACCTCTTCCAGAGAAACAGGAAATAAAAAAAGGGTTTCTTCCCTTTCTTTTCAGATTATTCGTATCTCAATGCATCTACTGGTTTCAGTTTTGAGGCTCTGTATGCAGGGACAACTCCTGAGAGGACTCCTATCATAACTGCCAGGACAAGCCCTAAAAGCATCAGGTCTGGAGCAAAGTATATACTTGAATCACTTCCTCCTCCCATCATCTTCAAACCTAGCAATGGAAAGAGAGTTGAGACAAAGGCTCCCAGCATATCTCCAAGGATGCCTCCAACAAGACCTACCATTGCGGAATTAAAGAGGAAAATCATCATGATATCCCTGTTTTTTGCTCCAATGGCTTTCATAGTCCCTATTTCCTTCGTCTTTTCGAGGACGGAAGTAAACATAGTGTTTGCAATGCCCACAGCTCCTACAAGTAGAGACACAGCTGCAATGGCTCCAAGGAAGAGGGTCATCGAACTTGTCATTTCTGTAACAGACTCAGCCATAGACTTTGAAGCTGTAACTGAAAAATCCCTATCTTCTTCCTTGTTAATATGCCTCGATACCATGAGCTTGTCTACTATATCTTCCATCAGTCCGTCCACCAGATCTTCACTCTCGGCTTTTACAGAGATTATATCATAAACACCTTCTTCGGCATCATCAATCAGGTTTACTGCCCCATCGATGGGCATGTAAATGCTTCTGTCCCCACCCTCGCCTTCTTCTGCAAGAATTCCTACTATGCGCACTGCTTTGCCGTTTATTGTTATTACCTGATTGACTCCTATTTCCTGGTCATAAACTCCGCTAGCTACGCCGCTTCCTATGACTGCGACATTCTTATCAGCCGGTTCAAGTAACCTTCCTGACTGAGTTTCGAGGGTGGTCATGTACTTCCAGACCTGAGGGTCCACACCGGTAATTGGAAGAGTTGCATTTTGTGCTGCATAAATCACCGGTTCACTACCTGAAATCTGGCCAGATATGTATTGTATTCCATCCAGGCCCTGGAGGGCTTCAATATCATCATCTGTTAGTTCAACGTCTGTAGTTGTACCTTCGTCTCTCATTCCAGGAGGTCCATGCATGTTTGATGACGCTCTGGTATATCCGGGGCTTATGGTTATTTTTGTCAGATCCATCTCGGCAAGCCTGCTCTGTACCTGCTCCTGCATTGCGTCTCCAAGGGAGAGGATGCCAACAACAGATCCGATCCCTATGACTATCCCGATAATGGTAAGCCAGCTTCTAAGTTTACTGTGCAGAAGCATATTCAGGCCCATTTTCAGGTAGGTTGAGTTCCTCATCTTGCATCCTTCCGTTCTCTATTGCTGTTGTTTTCTCAGTCCTTCTGGTTTTCTGACTGTTTGTTTCCGGATTGGTTCCCTTTCCTTGCCTGTATTTTTTCCTGTACTTTCTTGCGATACACAAATACTCCTCCTGCAAGCACTATTACCACAATGTAAAGAAGGTATGAACCTATACCAGCACTTCTACCTGGTCCTGCCTGACCTGCTGCGGTCATGTTTCCGGAGGTCATTTCAAGTTCTACTTCCTTATCGACTGTTATTCTCTCTCCTTTAGCATCCGTATACTCAATCTGGACTTTCAGCGGATTGGAATCCATCGAGGTGGAAGTTACGTTTCCTCCTTCAGAACCTGCTTTTGCACTATCTGGAGGTACTCCTCCCCCGTCTCCTTCAGCTTCCCCGGCACTCTGTGTGCTTGCAACATTAAATGAAGCAATCGTGTAGTCCCCTTTTTCAAGATTTCCTACTATTGTTGAGGAACTTCCAGACACTTTGTAGCCGTCCTGGTCAGGAACAGATACTTTTACCGAATATGCCATGTTGTTGCCTACATTTGCAACAGAGAGGGAAATTTCTCCTGCATCGCTTTCCGAAAAGGAAACATCAAAGTCGGTTTCTCCGCCTACGAAAAGTCCTGCTGTCGTCTGGATACTCTTTTCATTTGATTCATAGTCTTCAAAGGTGAGGTTTACGTCCATAGTGTAGAGTCCAGGGTCTGCGTTTACATCTGCCATTACTGAGTAAGCAACGGTTACTGATTCTCCGGCTTCCAGGTATTTGATGTATTTTGTATTGTCAGAGTATACCGGTAGAATTACCCCTTTAGGATCTTTCCAGGAGACTACCATATTTTTCAGGGGGGAGTTTCCTGTATTCGTTATGATAAACTCCAGAGACTCTTCTTTTGCAATGTCAATGTTTGCCTTATTTATTGTTACAATCTGAGCGTATTCTTTACCCCTGACTTCTAGCTGAATAGTTTTTGTAGTCGTGACTGTTTTTGACGAAGATCCGCTTTCTCTGGCAGTGGTGGTAATATCGATATCATATGTGCCTTCGGAAACGTTGGCATCTGTCATTAATTTGAATTTAAGGACGGCTGCATCATCATTGTCCTGCCTTGCATTCAGGTAAGAGACTCCTTTTTCAAGACTTTCTCCGGAAACTTTACTGAAGGGGTATTCAGGGTTGACAGTGACTGCTATATCTTTCAAATCAGTGTTTCCTACATTCTGCACGCTGACAGTGAGTTCAACAGGTTCTCCCGGACGGGCAGAATCAGGGTTTTGATTGGTTAAATTTACCTGCACCGATGCCGAATTTATATTCCCATTTGATGCACCGAGTGATGTGTCTGTTAAAAGGAATGTGAATGCTGAAAATAGTAGTAATAGTAGTAAGGGTGTTAGTAAAGAGAATTTTTTCATTTTGATCCCTCCAGTTCGTTTTTCTTGCGTACTTCAATTTTTTCTATTTCACCATCTCTGATGTATACAACTCTTGTAGCGTACTTTACCAGGTCAAGGTCATGGGTCACAATTATGATCGTCTTTCCTTCTCTCTCGTGCAGCCCGTCAAGAAATTCCAGGATATAATCCCCAGTCTTAGTATCTAGGTTTCCTGTAGGCTCATCTGCCAGAATAATAGGCGGGTTCACAGCCAGGGCGCGAGCTATTGCAACTCTCTGCCTCTGTCCGCCTGAGAGCTGGGAAGGCAGGTTCTTTTTCTTATCCGAAAGACCTACAATCTCAAGCAGGTATCCTGCTTTTTTCCGGGCTATCTGCCTATCCTCTTCCTGAAATTCCATAGGTAAGAGCACGTTTTCTTCCGTGCTGAGAGTTGGAAGCAGGTTGAAACTCTGGAATATGAAGCCGATCATCTGTCCTCTGATGAGAGCGAGCTCTGATTCATCAAGTTCCGAAATGTCTTTTGAATTCAGGCAAACCGAGCCTTTTGAGGGGATGTCCAGGCAGCCCAGCAGGTTCATAAGAGTGCTTTTTCCACTTCCGCTGGGCCCGAGAACGACCAGAAATTCCCCCTCATAGATTTCCAGGTCTATTCCCTTAAGAGCTGCAAACTCAACCTCCCCCATCTGATAAATTTTCCAGACATCGGTAAGCTTGATAAATGGATATTCTTTGCTTTGAAAGACAATGGCTCCGTCAGAGCTTTTAGCAGAGCCGTTTTTCAAATTGCTGTATGGATTGCTTTTTAGATATTCTCCTGAACCATCCCCCTCAATATCGCTCTCTGATTCCTCGTAAAAATCCGCCGCTTTTTCGAGCGAATTCATGATTTTTGAGGGACTCAGCTTCATTTTAAATGTATCTATAATTTCAGTGAGTGTCATGTACAACCTCTAAAAGGTTAGTTGTATTGAACTAATGTTGGGTATACTTTGGACTAGTCAGACCCTTTCTCATGGCCCATTAGACCGATGTGGTTTCAATAAATTTGAGGCACCAGTAAGATTCATAGTGCCTCATTTTCTGGAGTGTAGGGTTTTTGACTGCTTCCATTTTTATAACAATGGGAATATTTGGTTCCTATGAAGAATTCCTGATTTCTGATGGCGAGGTTCCTGTTTCCCACGTTCTTTTTCATTGTAATCTGCCAATTGAACTCTGCCAGATAAGGGGCATCTGATCTGTCAGTTCCTTAAGAGGCATTGGAAGCAGTCAACCCTCTCATTGGCATTTAATAATAAAAGCATACTTAGGTAAAAACAGGGTATCTAGGGAATTAATTTTGTAATAAAACTTTTCCAACGGCTATTTACATATTTTATTCTTTAATTATCCTCTAAAAGGTAAATGGGGTCCTGATAAAGTATTGATATCTGCAATTATTTTTAAAAAGAGCCTTCGGACCCTCCATAGGAACAGTATTTTCTGACCAAACCAGGGTTTAAGATGATGCTTTGATATCTCAGCTTGATTCCGTAATCCAACATGAAGCAAAGATAAAGGAGTTTTTCGGAAATTTCGAAGCCAATAAGATATCCTTAACAGCCGGGATCACTCAGACGATTATCTCATTGATTCCTTCAAGACGTAAATTGTTACAGGCTTACTAACAGAAGATGTTTATTATTAAAAGAATATCTTTGTTATTAACAGAGTAAATGTGTTCTTAACAGAAGATCTGTGTTTATTATTTCTCCATCAGGCAACAAAGCCCTGCTTGAAAGGCTGCTTTCTTGAAATAACTGGCAAAATCCTTGAAATGACTGGCAAAATTTTTGGATGACTGACAGAATGAATGTTATACTAATCAGATTTAGACTTAAACCTTATATTTAAGCATTATTTTCAAATAAATGATTTCATTAACCTCTAATAATAAAATAAATCTCTTTTTCAACTCTAATTTTGCAAGTATCTTTATCTCTTTCTCTGGCAATTAAGGAGATAGACAGCGGTGAGCTGGAAAACAGCATAACTGATGGAAAAAGACGTATGAAGCAGAGTCAATCGATAAAAGTCAATCAGTTAAAGCCAATCAATTAAGGTAATCAAAAAATCCAATCAAATTGACTTAGATCAATACTGTTCAAAAATATGAGATGAAAATATGAGATGAAATATGAGATGAAAATATTACAATGGAGTGAAGAAATGAAAAGATTAAAACTCAACTATCTAGTGGACTCAGCACTTTTCATCCAGTTTGTCTTAGTCGGTTATTCAGGTGTTGTAATGTATTTCGACCATCATGCTGCAGGCCCGATCCTCAGATTGATCCACGATAAGGTTGGACTTTTGATGGTAGTTTTCTTTATTATTCACATCGCACTTCACTGGAGGTGGATAGTATTCGCCACAAAGAACGTTTTCAGGAGAGAAAAAGAGATGAAAGCTGGTGAAGTTATTGAGGCAAATTATATGCCTGTAGACTAATGAGAACGTACGAAAACAGGGTGAGAAATGGCTAATCCTAAGTTTAGCGTTCCTCATCTTTTAAAATTATGACATTTCCGCGCCCCCGCTTAAACTTCTCCAGCAGTTCCCTTCGTTCCAGGTCTGCAATCATGAGGCTGACCTTTCCTTCGGAATACTTAAGCTTACTTCGAAGGTCTTTCTGGGTAATCCGGCCTCCCTGGCCTCGAATTATGTCCATAACTTCCTGGAGGTCTGCTGGAAGGGGGAGCTTCTTTCTTGGGGCAGGAGTTTCAATTTCGGGCCTGCCTGCAGACATTCTGGGCTCATCTTCAGATTCTTTTATGAAAATTATTTCGTTTTCTTCTTCTGGTCCAGGTCCTTCAAGGTTTTCTTCCTGAATCAGATATTCCTTTTTCCTTTCTTCAGGCCCTTTCTTTTCCGGTATTTCCGATTCTGATTCTGCTGGCGGCCTTGCTACAGTTATTCTGGGTTCGGGGTCTTGCTCCGGTTCTGTGCCCTTTCCTGAGGATGTTTTTTTGAATTCTGGTTCTGTTAAGGGCTGAGATATGGGTACAATCTCTTCAGTGCTTGCCTGGACGCTTGCCCGAAGAGTCTGCCTCTTTTCTGGCTCACTGGTTTTATTCGGGACTTTTTCATAGATCTTAGATATGCTCTCGGGTTTGGAGATAAACCCGGTAGAACCGTCCATATATTCCCTTTTTACTTGTTGAAGCCGGTCTTCACCTGATTTTTTATGCTTTCTGAAAAGCTGGTAGCCGCCTGCAAGCAGGCTCAAAAGTAAAAACATTATTAGAAGGGAACTTGCTGTTGAAGAGTTAATTCCACTCTCTTCGTCGGGTTCACCTATGTTACTGGACGTATTTCTTTTATTAGTGACATTGAGGCTCGCAGATGATCCATTTCCCGCAGAACTGTCCATAAGGGCTTCGGAATAAACAGGAAGAAGCAGGAGATCTTTCACGTAATCTCCATTATCTTTAATTTCGATAATTTCTTCTCCAGAATAAAGGAGGGTACTGTTCTGATAGTACTTTGCTGTAATGGAATAATTTCCAGGAACCAGTTCAAAAGAATAAACACTATATTTTGCCACCATTGACTGGGAAGGAGTGGAATTTACTTCAACCACTGCATTTTCTAGAGGTTCGAAAGTGTCCCATCCATAAATCTCTCCTCGGACTGTGGCGGTATTGTTGCTGTCTGCTAAGGCAGGCGCAACTAAAGTGAGTATAATAGCAATGCAAACGATGTAGAGCCTTAGATTCATCTTAATCAGTAAATCCAGAGTTGCAATTTGGATTTTCCAGTCTTTCCAGGTTAATTTCACTTTTATGTCTTTTTTTAGGAAAGTCTATGAATTTTATTTGATAAAACTTCTCTTATCCTTTACTCCATCCCAACTCTATTTTCTTCTGCAATATTACTCTCGGCTTTGTATTCTTCAGTGATGGAATTTCCAGCTTTGTGGCCTGCTACGGGATCATAATCTTCTTCACCAGGTCCGAA
Source organism: uncultured Methanosarcinales archaeon (assembly GCA_964560735.1). Lineage (GTDB taxonomy): Archaea > Halobacteriota > Methanosarcinia > Methanosarcinales > Methanosarcinaceae > Methanosarcina. The sequence goes on from CAZLNG010000022.1 coordinate 36,504, forward strand.
TTCATCGGGATTTCTTTCTTCTTCAAAGAAAGGAGTTCCCCAGCTTTCTTCTTTTATTATTTCACCCCCGTCTTTAATAGCATATGTGCCGTTTCCCATTAAAGCCGAAAATCCTTCTCCTTCTGTGTTAAGGGTAATATTTGTGCCTCTGAGCATTACCATCTTGTGGGAGCCGTAAATCTTCACGTCAGCAGATTGTATATGGTACACGAGCAGTTCTTCCTGAATATCAGTTTTCTCCTCAAACGTATAGTTCCCTCTTATATATAGTTCGGAATCAGGAGAAATCTCCGGTATTGCCATTACTCCGTTTTCCAGATGAATGTAAAGATCAAAACTGCCTGACAGAAGGGCTTTTCCCTCTCCTGAAGCATTGAGCAGGGATGTACTGTTTAGCTCTTCATTCCAAGGCGCCAGGCTCCGGAACTCCTCAAAAATTTCTTTCAGAATATGATTCGCGTGAATCATACTTTTCTGAGAGTCGATTAAATATTCCCTTTCCTTATTTTCAGATGAACTGTATTCTGAGTCCGTAATTGAGCTATTGTTCATTCCTTCGGCAGCATCATTTGCAAGAGCCCTGTACTCTTTTGCATCCTCTACAAGCGCGTTGTACTCCTCAAGTAAAGCTTCAAGTCTACTGACATCCTCTCCCTCGGCTTTGAAGTGCTGAATTCCTTCTTCCAGCCGCGTGGAGATGTTTTCTGCTTTCTCTATATTGCTGTTGAGAATAGATTTCGCATCACTCAAATTATGGATTGACTCCATATCAGGATGAGGCCCTCCTGGACGCGAATCGTGAGGATGCATACCTGGCATCCCCGGTTCTCCACGATCCGAAAGTTCCGGATAAGGATAGAAAATACTCCTGTACATAAGATCTTCCGGAGCTTTGTAATTAAGAGGCTGAGTTTCGTTATCAACACAGCCTGAAATCAGGATGATACCTGCAATTATTAGGAGCAGGGACAGAGATTTGATTTTCATTGGGGCCACGTCCTGTAGAAAGAACTTGATGCTGGAATGTACTTCTTCTCTGGATTAATGTATTTTAATATTTGGTATAATTTGAAATTTTTTTCTTGGAGGTTGAAGGTAATAGAATTGCCGCAGAAAATTCCGGTCTATGGCACCTTCATGACAATTCAGGAACTTTCTGCCCATTTAAACTCTCACGGCTACTTTCCCATAAATTCATTTCCATAAGAGAAGTTTCTATATCTTTTTTTCCTGGAAGGAGAATTATCACTTTTTCAACTGCCTCGTAAATTTTTATTTCCCTTCCTTTTCGACTCCATTTTACCTGCCGCACTCTTATCAGTCCAGCTTTGAGAAGCGAGTCAAGATTGTATTTTAGCGTGTTCAGGCGTACTTTGAGTTCATCTGCAAGGTCACCTGCAGACATTGCCTTCTTACCAAGCAATTTGAGAATTCTAATTGAGGTTTCATTAGAGAGGAGCCGGGCAATTTTTCTGGAATCTTCTGAAAGCTGAAGGATCAATAATTTTTTCTCCGGGTTATCAGGCATTTTCATCCCTGTTACATATTTTGGATATTTATCGAATATCTTATAGAGTGTAAGGTCTGGCCAGGAACACACCGAACTGATGTGCAGGCCTGTGTTATAATGCTGTTTTACGCTGTTTCTTCAATGCTTTGACTGTACAGCAAGGTACCGGCTAGTACTTGCATACTGTATTTGTCGGTTATTCTGGGTGGATGGTACAACTCGGTGTGTTCCCGACTGAATCTTCTGTATCTGGATTTAAAGATAAAAGCATACTTACTTTTCCAAAGAGATATAGCGATTAAATTTCCTATTTACACTTTAATGGATCTTATTTTCAAATTTAACCCTTTATGATTCTTAAATTAAGTAGTTTAATCCTTGTCCTTTCTCTAAAAATGTCCTTATCAGTTTTCCACACCTTTTAGTTATTATCAGTTTAAAGAAGCGTGTATAAGGCATTCTGTGTAAAGTATTCTGTGTAAAGTATTCTGTGTAAAGTATTCTGTGTAAAGTATCATGTATCTATTTTCTATTTTACATACAAGACAGAAGGACATTTAGAGAATATAGAAAATTTGGAAGAAAAGAATATAATGGTATTTGGAAGAGGATTTGGAATAAGATTTAAAAGAGTATCAGGAGAGCAGCAAGGGAATCCAGAGGATACTATCACCTGAAGTCCTGCATGAGAATGAATTCATTTTTCTGTTTTACTATATGGCTTTTAAGGGATTTAATAAGTCTTAAATGTAATATTTAAGCTTAATTTTGAATTTTGATTCAAATAAAAGCTTATTTTATAAATTACTGTCATTTTCCCTCTTCCTTTCTGAAAGTATGCTTATATTTGAGCCAGCCTACTTCAGGATTGTCAGCAGGCAAATAGTCTGCAAGACACAGGACAAAGTAAAGTATAGTAATAACGGAGGTACATGATGAGAATAAAGTCATTTAAATCACTTTCACGTTTTGCGGTGGTGCTGATGATATTATGCACTATCCCTTCAGGAGCGTTTGCTTCAGAAAACAATCCGAAATATGGCCCTGCATGGAGCATAACCGAAGAAAATTTTACTGACGTTCAGGCAGATTTACTTGATTCTATAAGTGAGCAAATTGCTGAACTCCAGAGCTTCTATAATAATGTAAGCGAAGCTTCCAATGCATCCGACCTTCAGGAAATTCTGTCCAGCCGCGGACCGGCAAATGAGTGCATGGGACCTCATGGAATGAACGGGGAAATGCATATGGGACATGGTGGAATGCATGTAGTATTCGGTCTCGATATGGTTGAGAACGTGACTGAAGAAAATTTCACTGATGTTCAGACAGAAATAGTTGATTCCCTTGGAAATATGACTGAGATGCTCGAAGCTAAGCAAACCGAGCTTACAGACGCTGGTGAAGACGACAGGGCTGAAGAGCTTGGAGAAAAAATCACTGCCCTTCAAAACCTATCCAATGAAATAAGTGAGTCTTCTACCACATCCGAACTCCAGGTAGTTGTACTCACATACATGAAGAAAGAGGCTGTCGAATTACTTGAAAAGCAAATCGAATCCCTTGAAGCTAAAGTAAGTGAAAGCGAAAATACCAGCGATGAGAACATGAGTGATCAGCTCAGCAGCAGGATTACAGAACTTACGGCTCTTGAAGAAGAAATCAATGGAGCCGGGTCTCTTACAGAGCTCAGGGAGCTAATGTTTTCTTCACAAATGCCTGGAATGTGTCCCGGAATGGGTCCCGGGGATCATCCCATGAAGTATAAAGGGCATGGAAATGGAAGACACGGAGATGGAAGACACGGAGGGTGTGACTGTCTTTTTGACTGCTCCGGCGAAATACAGGAAGGCAGTACTGGTAATGACACTGATGACAGTACCCATAACAGTACTGAGTAATGCCTGAATTTTAACAGTCGAGTATTTGTTGAAAATGAGATGGGGAGTTCTGAAAAGGTGTCATTTAAAGGAAATGACATTTTTCAGATTTATTTCCACTATAGTAGACGATATTCAAAGGAGATGATATTTAGATGCTTCTCTCCATCTGCTTTCCAGATAAATTATGAAATTCTTTGTCTTAGAATGCCTTATCAGATCAACTCTATATCTAAATTTTATAATTTAGAAGGTGAAATCTATGGAAATTTTCACTAAAAAAGTTATAAAAGTAATTCCCATTTTTCTTGCTTTGCTAACCTTATTCAGCATGATTCCTTCCTGCGCATTCGCTGATGACCAGAATTTGTCCCCGTCACGAGGCTCGGAAGAATCCTTCGATCAAATGAAGACTCGAATGGCCGAATCAGTGGGTAGAACAATCGAAACTCTGGAGGACTCAAAAGAAGATCTTGGTAGTGAGTCATCTGTTGAATCAGCTAAAAAACTGATAAGCTCTCTGGAATCAATAAAAGATGAGATCTAAAGATGAGATCTCGAATGCGGAAACTGAAGATGAACTTCTTGAAATCAGGTCCGAGCTTGACACTCTGCTTAATGAGGCTCCTGAAGAATTAAAGAGTCTTCCAGGACTTATTCCCCAGAATAGAGATCCGGGGCCAGGTATGCGTAATGGAAATGAAACTCTTCCCCAGGGTTTTGAGAATGAATCCGAGAGACGTCCTGAAATGGTAGCTAACGAGAGTCAGTCACTCAGAGATTCAAATTCGATAATAGACAGCAGCGGGATGCCTGGAAAGAGACCTGATAGTGAGGAAGAAAAGGGTAATTTGACGGAAGAATCCGGTTTCTTTGGAAAGTTAATTAATGCCTTAAAATCCCTCTTCAGCTAATCTGAAAAGGAATATTGATCAGCTGATCAGCAATGATTCCTGTTCAGCTAATCTGGTTTACTTTATATACTTTTACTTTTCATTTTTTGATTTCCGTATTCATATTTCATGGAATTAATAAACTTATATTCTTTGGCCGTAATTCATAATCTCATATCTGTTTTGTCACGCTCTCCTTCGAGCGGCTTTCTCCGCAAAAAAAGACAGAGACTAAAAATGAAAATGGGCAGGAAATCTGTAAAACTGCAAAAAATAAATTAGATTCTATCTGGAAATAGTTTTATGTATCTTTTTCAAAATCCCTCTTCTCAAATCATTTTTATTCTATTTTATATCTTCGTACTTTCATTTTATTTTATATATCGTACTTTTTTTTGAGAGGCGCCGCCAGATAAACTGGCGGAAGCATCTGGGAATATCTGGATTTGAAAACGGTTTTATGAGTCTGTGGATGTGTTATTATTTCAGGGCGTTTTTATTTCATAAGTTCTTTTTTCAATAATACTCATTCTTATGCGCACGATATTATGCCATTTCAGGCGCTGAAACCAGATAAGAATTCATACTTCTTTCGGATTGAGTAACTTTTTTTCCTGACTAAACGTTATTTTCTCTTCTGATTTGACTGAGAATATTTTCCTTCTCGGTCTGAGGCGGATAAATCTAAAACAGCAACCGTTATTATCATGAAAAACAATCTCTAACTGGGGATTGATGTGATAAGAGAAGCGATGTTTTACGAGAAGCTTGAAAATAATAGAGTGCACTGCGATCTCTGCGCTCAAAGCTGCAGAATTGCGCCTGGCAAAAGGGGCTTTTGCGGAGTCAGGGAAAATAGGGATGGGAAACTGTACACTCTTATTTACGGCACCGTCTCCAGTGAGGCCGTTGATCCTATCGAAAAGAAACCTCTGTACCATTTTCATCCCGGATCTTATGCTTATTCAGTAGGGTCAATAGGATGCAATTTCCGCTGCAAACACTGCCAGAACTGGTCTATCTCTCAGGCCTGCCTGGAAGATTCGTATACAATGGATATTCCTCCTGAAGAACTTGTGGAAAGAGCCCTTCTTTCCCGTTCAAAATCAATTGCCTGGACGTATAACGAGCCTACAATCTGGCACGAATACACTTTTGAATGCGCAAAAATAGCAAAAGATGCAGAGCTTGCGACAGTTTATGTTACAAACGGCTATATGACTCCTGAAGCCCTCCGCCACATAGCACCATATTTAGATGCTGCCAATATCGATATCAAGGCTTTCACCGAAAAGTTCTACCACGATGTTGCCAGCGCAAAATTGGCCCCGGTGCTTGAGGCTACTGCCCTTGCAAAAGACCTGGGAATCCATGTGGAAATTACTACTCTCATTATCCCTGGGATCAACGACTCTCCTGATGAGCTGAGGGAACTTTCTAAATGGGTGTACAAAAACACGGGGCCTGAAACTCCCCTTCACTTTACACGCTTCCATCCCCAGTACCAGATGCAGGATCTCTCTCCAACTCCTGTAAAAACCATGCAGGAAGCCTGTAAAATCGCAACTGAGGAAGGTATGAAGTATGTCTACATGGGCAATGTTCCTGGAAGCGAGCGTAACAATACTTTCTGCCCCAACTGCGGAAAACTGCTGATTTCTCGAGGCTTTTTCGAGATAGAAAAGTATGAGATTACGCCTGAGAAGACATGTCCAAGGTGTGGAGAAAGTATCCCAATTATAGGAGAATATGCCGGTTCAAAAAAGGAACTGGACGAAGAAGAATATTGAGTAATTGATGAAAAAACTAACCGAATAATAGGATGAAGAAGGATATTGAGTAGAATTTTAGGAAATATATTCTTCGTATCCTTCTTTGAAGATTTTTATGATGCCTGCTCTTAGAGAGGGTGTGTATTTCTCAGGTTCGGTCTTTACAGCTCTGTGCAGTTCGTCAAGCTCTACCCATTCTATGAAATCTGCCTCATCGGGATCAAACCTGATCAGGCTTGCAGTTTCTTCGGAGCACCTGCCTGAAAATACCGTGTGGAAAGCTCCCCCGTTTTCGAGAAGACAGGGAATCTTAAACAGTTTTCTGAACTGAACCGAAACCCCTATTTCTTCGAGCATTTCTCTCTCGAGACAGGCTTCGTAAGATTCATCCCGAACAGTGCCGCTTACTGAGTAGGTATAACGGTTTGGGTACCATTTCTTTTGAGGCGTCCTTTTCTGGATAAGCATCTTATTCTCAGGATTTAGCAGGATGAGCTGGGAGGCTCTGTGAATGTGATTTCCCGAGTAAAATTCATCCCGCTCGCGCAGTCCAAGAAAGTTATCGTTTTTGTCAACTTCAATGATCATTTCCGCCAGAAAAGGCCTCCGTATGAATTTAGCTTTTCTATTTTATTTAGGGTGAATCCCCAAAAAAGTTTTCGGTTAAATTAAAAAATGAAAAATTTCAGTAAAATCTGGCTGAACAGAATACCGTGAAAAGAAAAGCTTATCCTTAGGCCTTTTTCATGGCTCAGAAACTTCTTTTGGCTTCTCAGATAATTTCTGTATCTCCTCAAGAAGCTGGTCGTCGTTCTTGCCCTTTACGTCGATTCCAAGCTTTTCAGCTGTTTCCTGTACTTTGGTTTTCTTTGGGGTTGTGGGTTCAGTCAAAGACTTCTCAAATTCCTTCAGGTTCCTTTCGGACTCCTTCTGGGCTTTTTTGAATTCGCCTACAGAGCTTCCCATGGAGCGGGCCAGTTCCGGAAGTTTGGCTGCCCCAAAAAGAAGTACAATTACTCCAAAGATCATTACAAGTTCTTGTGTGCCTATCATGGCTGGACCTCAAGCTTTTCGTTTTCTTAATAATTATAAGGTTTTCAGCGGTAATAATTGATACAAAAATTATCTGAAAATTATCACTGAGTATATTACTGAATATTATCAGTACTTGGTTAGGCTAAAACTTTTTATGCCATATAAAGTTTTTACTTCGATTTATTTATTTTGATTTATTATGTGGCAATCTTTTATATTATATAATTCTTTTTATTTTAATTTTATCCCGCTATTTTAGCTGTTAGGAGGTTTTCCTTGCTCCGGAATAGAGGATCTGCATTCCAGTGCACTCAGCGAATTTGCCTTTACTTCCTTTTTATTATTTTCACTTTCTTTTCTTTTCTGCCCTTCTTCTCCAGAGTTAGCTTCGAGTTTTTCTTCGTTCTCTCCCTGTTCTTTATCTTCCTCTTTTTTCCCCGCTTTATTTCCGGCTTTTCGGGTGTACGCATCAAATTCTGTCAACTCCAGTTCAGCAGCACGCTGGGCTTTTTTAAACTCCCCTACTGCGCTCCCTAGAGATCGTGCAAGCTCCGGAAGCTTCTGGGGCCCAAAGAGGAAGAGGGCAGCGATTAATATTGCAAGTAACTCAGGGGCACCTATCATTGATGGTTATTATCAACAATCAAATATAAAAGTTCTTTCAAATGGATGTGCAGATTGCCTTCTGTGGAAATTCTTTAAAAAGGAAGGCTTTTGATAAAATGCATTCCAAAAGGAAGGCTTTTGATAAAATGCATTTCATCAGTAGCCAGAAGTGCCTCAAAACAGCCGGACCAGCAGGAGGCTGAATTCAAAGAGAACTACCAGCAAAATCGCCACAACAATCTGTGCAATGAAAGTCGGATCAGGGGTAAGGAAAAGGGACAAAGCCAGAATTGCGCTGTAGACAAGTATCCTCTGTTTTTTGAGGGTCTGATACTCTACAAGCCCCATTTTCACTGCAAAGACCACAAGAAGCGGAAGCTGGAAAACAATCCCGAAGCCTGCGAGTATTGTAGTCACGGCAGATAGAGTATTCTGGACTGAAAGCTGGGCTGTAGCCACGTCCCCTGAGTAAAAGAGAATGTATTTGAACATTGCAGGCAGGACGAGGAAGTAGCCAATTGCAGTCCCTAATATGAAAAGCAGGAAAGATGCAGGTATGACCTTGAGGAAAAAGCGCCTTTCATTCGGATAAAGTCCCTTCGCTGAAAACCTGTAGAGCTGATAGAATAACTGCGGGATTGAGATTCCAAGGGCAAAGACCAGGCAGAGCTTTAGGCGGGCAAAGGTCCATTCAAGAGGTGAGTAAGATGCCATGATCATATCAGGACTTACGAACTCCTTCCAGATGATAAGCATCCCTTTTGCCGAAAACGGGAAAGAAATAATTATTCCCAGGAAGAGCCAGATTAAAACAATTGCCAATCGGTTCCTGAGCTCGAACAGGTGGGCCATAACTGGTTCTTCAATATCCCCAGGGACGCCGGACGCATATGAATTATTTCCAAACGCGTTCCCTGTGGAAGGGGTTATATTTCCTGTTTGTTGTGAGTCCATTTTTTTCGCTCTTTCGCTCTTAATAGTACTTAGATAAATATATTAATATCGGAATATAATATTAGTTCTGAATCTGGAATCCTTTTGCAGATATCTAATACTTTGTACTGGAATACTTTGTACTGGAATACTTTGTACTGGAATACTTTGTACTGGAATACTTTGAAATCAATATGAGTTCTCTCTTCACGATATTTATTAACTTTCAATATCTCTTCACTCACAATATCTCTTGACAACACATAACTACTATATATGTATGTACAGTATTGACGGATACAATACCTGAATATTTATGATATTTGAATCGCGTTATATATGATCCATTAAGGTAATTGTTATATCTCGATCAGATAACTGCTAATATCCTGACCGGATGAATGCATGGCCCGGTTAAGATAACTGCTTTCCTGAAATACGGTAATTTCAGAAAGGTTAAAAAGGATTCCATTAAGAGAATTTCAGAAAAATTAAAAAGGATTCCATGAAGAGAGCTTTATAGAATCAAATGAAAAAACAAAATAGGTAAAAGGAAAATTTTATATCTATAATCTCTAGAATGGATAGAGCCCCCTGAAATAGGATAAAGAATTCCTTTTAGAAAAGGGATTTCCTTTTGCTTCTCCGGATAGGTACTCCATATGTCTGAAGCCATTGAAAATTTAAGTGTAATCTTGCTGACCCTGCGAAATAAACTGCTTGTAATTGCTGCGGTCCTTCTTACAGGCATTATTGTCTCTTTCCAGTTTACAGGCCCCATGATAGAGAGAATGAAAATTGATCTTCTCCCTGAAGGTGCAAAGCTGGTTTATGTATCTCCCCTGGAAGTAATGATGCTTGAGCTTAAGCTCTCTATTATAATAGGACTGCTCTTTACTCTGCCTATAGTCGCTTTCTATGTTTATCGAGCCATCACAAAGAGGTATTCAATAA
>CAZLNG010000023.1:0-43248 GCA_964560735.1 uncultured Methanosarcinales archaeon
TCGGGAACTCTGGATCGCTGCCATACTCACCTTATAAAACTCTATTTTAAAACTATATTTTAAAACTAATTCTAAAATTGAATCTTGGATTACTCTTTCTTATACTGTTCTTTTAATGATCATCTTTTACTGATCATATCTTCTACTAATTAATTGCTGTTCTGTTGATAACTCTATTCTTGAAATTTTTAGCTGATTTTCTTCTCGTTTCCCCTCTTTAATCCAACTTTTGCTACCCAATAATTCTATAAAGCAAAAAAAGAAATAGAGGGCAAAGGACAAGAGGAATAGTGTTGTTACTGTTTACTGTTTGGATTACATTTTCTATTGCACTTCCATCAAAAATAGATCCACTTTCCGCAATCAAATTTCGTATATTCACAATTTTTTCTGCTATCGATTTCCAACTTAACATGAATTTATTGGGCTTCCATGCACGAGTTCAAAATAGCTAGATGGTGAATTTATAGACTAAAAACAGTAGCATTCAATTTTCGTCAATTTTCATTTAAATTCTCTATTATTTGGATAAGTGTTAAAAACGCTATCAGAAAAACTATTGGATTCCAAAAAAATACTGCGGAATGTAGGATCAAAAATAGATGATTTTCTACGATTCTAAAGGTCACATTAGAAAAGGAAAACAACTGATCATGTAATTGGTCCTTTCTGAGTGAAGCGAGAAGGAAAGCTTACTCCTATACGATTCTAAAAGTAAAAGGATTTGAAAAATAAAGAATTCTAGGCTATAAATTAGTCCTCTTGAGCGAGAGAAGCAAGTGAAAAGAACTGCAGGCTCCCGAATAGCAACTAGGGTGGGAAAGAAAAGAGAATCAGGCAGAAGAAAGTGCCATAATGGCTTCTGCCAGATCTCCGTTTGAGTTCTTCAGGGCTTTCCGGGCTTCTTCTTCAGAGACGCCTGTTTGCTCCATTACAAGTTTTATATCATCTGTGGGAATTTCCAGTTCTTTCGGGACTTCTTTTACGTCACCCACTATCTGGTATGTTTCCGAACCCTGAACTTTCATGATAGTAACACTTGCATTCTCTATAATAATATTAGAGTCTGCAGTCTTTATAATTACTTCTTCAATGTCTTTGAGTTCTTTGACGTCAATTCCCATCTGTTTCATCATTTGCTTCATTTTAGCCGGGTTCATTCCCCGGCCTCCCACGCCTCCCATTCCTGGAAACATAAGCCAATCTCCTTTAATTTTTAACTTTCGTTTGCTTCTTCAGGTTCGGGGTTTTTATACCCTGAGCGCGGTTTTATCGATTTTAATGGCATCCGCCGCCACAGGTGCCACATCCACCTGCTGAGGGATTGCGAATCAAAAATCCTTTTCCGTTTTCATCTTCGATAAAGTCAATGCTGCCTTCGGAAAAGCTTCTTTCAATATCTTTTGCCATTACGAGTTTGATACCGTTGCTTTCCATAGTCACATCTTCTTCTTTAATTTCCTCATCAAAGGCAAGTCCATACTGAATTCCGCTGCAGGCGACTCCGGCAACAAAGATTCTAAGAGCAAGTTCAGGCTTCCCTTCCTGTTCAATAAGCGTTTTAAGTTCTGAAGCAGCTTTGTCTGTTACTTCTATCATTTATGCACCTCTTTTTTATTTCTAATTCTCTAAATAATCTATCTATTTTAGTTTCTGAAAAATGTCATCCGTTACAGCTTACAGATAATTTCCAAACATTATATATTCTTCTGTCCAGCACATATAATGTTTCTAGAATTATACCTTTTCTCTGAAAAAGACTTTTCAGCAGGAATTCTGGGAGCGCAGGGTTGAATTCTCATTTTCTAAAGAATTCTATTCTCCTACTAACTATAAATATATCATCTATTTTATATATTTTTCCACTGATACTTATTCAAACCTCTCGTTCACACAAACTCAGCATCTTCATCCATAGGCTCCTCTAGAACCTGTGCATTATAAGCATTGATTTCCAGAGAATTGCGTTTTCCCCTTATTTCCCAGACAGGAATATACACCAGTTCTATTTCAAGATCTATTTCATCGGGTTTTGGCTTAATGCTTCTTTGTTCATAAATAATTGCCTGACCTTCCAGATTATTAAAGCGCATTTCACGCGTATTTTCCTGTATAATCAAGTCAAGAAGGATTTTTTCTGCCTGTTTTTTATCGACATTAGGTCGCTTCACATCATACTGCACTGCCGGGATTCTTGTGGGTGTACCAAGACCCTCTATTTCCATTTCCTCTCGTGATTTATTTAGTGCGTTAAGAAAGCCTTTTCCTTCTCCGACAATGCTTAAAACTTTTGATCTAAATTTCTTTTCTGCTTCAACATTATATCTGTATTTCCAGAAAGGTACAAATTTCAGAATAGCGTCGTTAGGGTTGCTGAGATGGGGTTTTGCAATGATAATAGCCTGATCTTTCGAGATTTTTGGCTCCACTGACTGTATATTCAATGTTTCATAGGAGTCAGGCTCTAGCTCAAACTGCTCCAGCCTCTTCGAATTTATTCTCGCATCACAGGCCCGTGGAAGAGATAGTGCTTCAAGTGAACTTTTCCCTATTCCTGCCTGTTGGGCTTGAAGTGGTACCATTTCTCTACTGCAGTAAGATTCCTTTTTAAACTTCCGTTCTTCTTTCCAGTTTTCGAGGGGTAATTCTGCATACTTATCTCTATATGAGTCTTCTTCATTTGTTCGTGAGATCTCTTGCTCAAAATAGGAGTCGTTCACTTGCTGCTCCATATTTGCGAGAACTGCCCTTCCTATCTGGAGAGCTAACTCGTCTCTATCCCATACATATAGCCCTAATTCAGCTGCATAATCGCTTAATTCCCCAGAAGTTTTCTGGGTCATCACATAAATTCCTGTACAGTCTCCAATTTCTTCGGAAAAAGCTGTTACTCCCTTATAATCTGGCTGCAGGGCACACCTTACATAAGCCTGATGCCCGTTTTTCTCCACAAGGATGTCACACTGGCTGGATATTGTGACATTGTATCCGGATGATTTGAAAATGTCTACGAGGATTTCTAAAAGGTCTTGCTTCATGATTCTCACTTTCTTATTTCCTGCACAACTAAAATAGTTTATGTTACACTTAAAATATAATAATTTTTCAACTTATTATACTCTAGGTATTTCTCATTTTTTAATATCTGTTCATGCCTTTCTCCAGAGGTACAACTATTTAAGAAATCAATTCTTATCAACTATATATGAGTGGGATCAGGCTTGGAGTAGAATCTTTCTCAACATACGAAGATGGAATAAAAAGAGAGTGGATTATAGGAAATGGGCTTGGAGGATACGCCTCCTCAACAGTTATAGGAGCCGGAACAAGGACTTATCACGGCTTACTAGTAGCGGCTCCCGAAAGTTCTCCTGGAAGGGTTTTACTTCTTTCTTCCCTTGATGAGGAAATTTCAACTGATGAGGAAACTTATCACCTTTCTACTCACAAATATCCGGGCACCATTTATCCCACGGGATTCACTTACCTTTCCAAGTTCATTCTTGCTCCCTTTCCCCTATGGGTTTACCAGCCTGGCGCGTTTACCGTGAAAAAAAAAGTCTTTATGGTTCATAATAAAAATACAACCTGCATTGTCTATGATATAAGGTCCAGAAAAGAGGGGGCTTTACTGAGAATCTTCCCTATGGTAAACTCAAGAGATTTCCATCATACTACTCGCTCCGGGTACCTTTCCTTTTCTCAGGAATCTAATTCATCGGGTTTAAATCTAGAAAGCTCTAATGGTTTTTCTTTCTCTCTTTCGTCAAACCTTCAGTATCACAGTAACCCAATGTGGTACTACAATTTTGAATACGATACTGAAAAAGAAAGGGGGCTACTCTTCCAGGAAGATAATTTTAACCCCGGTTATTTCGAAAGCAAACTTAAAATGGGAACTTCCCGCTTTTTTATTGCTGCTTCAACAGAAGATATTTCTTCTCTTACTCTTGAACAGGTTGACGAACTCTATACAAGGGAAGTATACCGGCAGAATTTGCTTGCTTTTAATTCGAAGCTCACTGAAAACTTCGCTCTTAACCTTCTCAGGGCAACTGACCCTTTTATTATAAAAAATCCTTCTTCAGGCGATACAACGGTAATTGCCGGATATCACTGGTTTGCTGACTGGGGAAGGGACACCATGATTTCTCTGCCTGGCCTGCTTTTAATTCCCCGACGTTTCGAGGAAGCAAAAAGTATTCTTAAAAACTTTGCTAAACACTGCAGGAAAGGTTTAATTCCAAATGCTTTTCTGGCTCTCGGAGGAGAACCTATTTACAATACAGTGGACTCTTCTCTCTGGTTTATTCATGCCCTTGGTCGTTGTTTCGCATACACAAAAGATTTGCTTTTCCTCTCTGAAGTCTGGGATACCGTGGATAGTATCATAAACAATTACCTTACGGGCACAGACTTTGGAATCGGTATGGATTCTGATCATCTTATTAAGCAGGGGCCTCAACTGACCTGGATGGATGCCAGAATAGGAGAATGGGCAGTAACCCCAAGAGAGGGGAAAGCCTGTGAGATAAATGCTCTCTGGTATAATGCCCTTAAAACTGCTTCCAACCTGGGCACTATTCTTGGCAAGGATACGTCTTTATATGAGACTCTTGCAGCAGGAGTAGCTTCGAATTTCGAAAATGTTTTCTGGAATTCGGAGGCGAATTGTCTTTTTGATCTGGTTTATCAGGATAAGGAAGGAAATTCGATTAAAGATCCTGCAATTCGCCCTAATCAAATTTTTGCGGTAGCGCTCCCCTATACCATGCTTTCTCCTGAGAAAGAAAAAGCAATTGTAGATAGAGTCGAAAAAGATCTTCTGACACCTTTTGGACTCAGAACCCTTTCACGTGAGCACCCCTCTTATGAAGGGCATTATCAGGGAGACCCTAAAGCCAGAGATTTAGCCTACCACAATGGAACTGTCTGGCCCTGGTTGCTTGGAGCTTATGTTAAAGCTTACAGGAAAGTTAATAATTATTCAAAAAGCAGCCTTGAGGATATGAGGGCTCTTCTACAGGGATTTGATATGCACCTTAAAACCGCAGGTATCGGAACTATTTCTGAAGTATTCGATGGAGACTACCCTTACTCTCCTGGCGGTTGCATTGCCCAGGCTTGGAGCGTTGCTGAAATTTTCAGAGCATACGTAGAGGATGTGCTTGGGACCAAACCCTGAAAAAACGAGAGTTGTACACCTGTTATGCTTATGTACCTGCATTTCCTTTTCTGATGTCTCTTAAAATTAGATCGGATGCTTCTTTGAAACGTTTCATTTTATTACTTTCTCTTCTCATACCCCGGTTTAAGAAGAATTCTGATTTCACATCTTTCTTCTATCTATCCCCTCTCTTTTTTATACTAGTTTGTCAATCTACCTCCCATGATTGATTTTAATTCCTTAAAGTATGAAAACGGTCTGGTTCTTGCCGTTGTTCAGGACCAGAGCAACAGAGAAGTGCTTATGTGCGCCTATATGAATCGGGAAGCTCTTGAGAAAACAGTCGAAACCGGAATTGCTCATTTCTGGAGCCGTAGCAGGCAGAGTCTCTGGAAGAAAGGGGAAACTTCCGGGCATCTTCAAAAAGTGAAAGAAATAAGGATCGACTGTGATATGGATTCCCTGCTCCTTTTAGTGGAACAGGTTGGAGGAGCCTGTCATATGGGTTACAGGTCATGTTTTTACCGAAATCTTGATGGAGAGGTTGTGGGAGAGAAGGTTTTCGAGCCGGAGGATGTTTACTGAATTCGAAAAGCTAATATATCAAATGTAATCCAATCTTCTCAAAAATATGTTTCTGTTAATTCCTGTCCAGATTAATTTTATATCAATTACTTATTTGACCAAATCCTGTTCCAGTTAGATTTACTTCTATTCCTTTTTATTTTTCATTCTTGGTTTTTGTTTCTGTTTAGCATGTTACAGGTCTCCTGTTTATCAGGTTTAAAATTTAATTCTTCTTTCAAGACACCTTCTGGTTTTTTCATATCAAAGAAATTCCCAGAGGTTTGATTATTATACTTTCTGGCTCTATATCCCCTTATATGGCTGAAGAGAAACGGATATGGAGGATAGTTCCGGATACCAGCGTGATTATTGATGGGAGACTTTCTTCCCGAATCAAAAGCGGTGATTTCGGGGGCGCTGAGGTTATTATTCCCGAGGCTGTAGTATCGGAGCTTGAGGCTCAGGCAAACAAAGGCAGAGAAATAGGTTTCAAAGGACTTGAAGAGCTTTCGGAACTTCGCAAACTGGCAGACAGAGGAGAAATTCAACTCAGGTTCAGTGGGGTTCAGCCAACTCTTGAGGAGATTAAATTATCTAAAGAGGGTAGGGTGGATGCTCTTATTCGAAGTACTGCTATTGAGGTTGGGGGACTTTTTGTAAGCGAAGATAGAGTACAGTCTCTTATAGCCAAAGCAAAAGGGCTTAATGTTGAGTACATTTATCCCAAAGTTCTCGACCCCTCAGAGTTCTTGCCTCTCAAAATCGAGCACTTTTTCACTGATGATACCATGTCGGTACACCTCAAAAACGGTGTATCGCCTATGGCTAAGAAAGGGCCTGTAGGGGACGTACGTTATGTAAGGATTCGTGAAGAGCCTGCTACTTCTTCGGAACTTTCCAGCATCTCTAAAGAACTTATTGAAAGGGCGAGGCTGGATTCCGAGTCTTTTATTGAGATGTCTTCAAGCGGAGCTACTGTCCTGCAAATCCGGAATATGCGGATTGCAATTGCTCACCCGCCTTTTTCCGATGATATGGAAATCACAGCTGTCAGGCCAACCGTAGTTGTGGATCTTGAGCATTATCGCCTCAATGACAAATTGAAAGAACGTATTATGAGCCAGCGCGGCATTCTTATTGCAGGGCCTCCAGGGGCTGGAAAATCTACTTTTGCTGCAGGGATTGCTCGCTACCTTAACGACCGCGGGCAGGTAGTCAAAACTATGGAATCTCCAAGAGATTTGCAGGTTCCTCCTGAGATTACCCAGTACTCACCACTTAACGGCAGAATGGAGAATACTGCTGATCTTTTGCTTCTTGTCAGGCCGGATTATACCATTTATGACGAGGTCCGGAAGACAAACGATTTCCTCATCTTCGCAGACATGCGTCTTGCAGGAGTAGGAATGATAGGGGTAGTGCATGCAACAAGGGCAGTGGATGCCATCCAGCGCCTGATCGGAAGAGTTGAACTGGGTGTTATCCCGCAGGTAGTTGATACTGTCATTTTTATTGATAAAGGGGAAGTGGCAAAGGTTCTGCTGCTGGCTTTTACGGTTAAGGTTCCTCACGGAATGACCGAACAGGACCTTGCAAGGCCTGTGATTACTATTGCAGATTTCGAGACCGGCAAACTGGAATATGAGATTTACACTTATGGGGAACAGGTTGTCGTTATGCCAATAGGACCTTCAATCGAAGGACGAAAACCTGCCTGGAAGCTTGCCGAAGAAGAAGTCCGAAACGTTATTGGCAGGTATGCATCTGGCCCTATAGAGGTTGAATTGACATCAGATGACAGTGCAACTGTAAAGGTTCGAAAAGATGAAATGCGAAAAGTTATTGGCAAGGGTGGAAACGTTATCGATAGAATAGAGAACACTCTTGGAATTCATATTGATGTCAGGGAGATGGAAGAAGAAGCTCCAAGAGGTGCAAAAGGCCGAAAGTATGGAGCTGAGAGCAGATTGTCTCCTCAGAAACCCCGGCCTTCTGATTTTGAACCGGAGCCTGCTGTCTCTTCCGGTCATCCTCTTATTGAAATAAATAAGAAACACCTTATTATAGCAGCTGCGGAGTTTGCAGGAAAGGATGTTGAGATATATATTGAAGACGAATATCTTTTCAGTGCAACCGTAAGCCGCCACGGAGAAGTTAAACTTAGAGTAAACTCGGACCTCGCATCCGATATAATGGAAGCTCAGGATAGAGGAGGGTTAATTGAAATTCGACTAATCTGATCTTTTTAATGCTATGATCCTTTTAGTTTTCCTTTTTCAAGCTTCTTTTGTTTTTCTTTCTTTTCAATGAATACTTAATTCTCTGATTTACTTAATTCTATAACCTGTTTAATTCTGTAATTACTTTTTTTTGCCATTTTTAATATTATTTCTAATTTTGAAAATTTTTATATAGTCTTGGGCACGATTCATTATAAGAAATTTTGAGGGGGATATGGTTCAATTGAGTAAACTACATGAAGAAGAACCAGAAATCAGGGAAGATTTACAGGGAAGGATTGAAGTTTTTGATCAGAATATCAGGGGTTTTGAAAAAAGGCTCAGGGCAGTTGAAAGACGCCTTTCTCTTGAAACTCCTCCTGCACCACAGGCTGGGATGGCTTTCTCCGGAAATTTTTCAGATCCTTTTTCTGAGGAAAGTACAGGCGGTACTATTGCAGCCGCAGCAGTTTTTCCACATATACCTTCCATATATCCTGAGTCTTCTATTCCTCTTCATGGAAATTCCTTACTTTCTGATTCAGTTTCATCATTTTCAGATGGGAATATTCCAGGCCTTGCTCTGAGCTCAGTACTTGCCCCCGGTGACGTCTCAAAGGTTTCTATGACTTCTATGGACAGTTCTTCCGAAGTCTCCGGCAATGTCTATAAAATCAAAACCATAAATGACCTTTTTTCCAGCCTTTCCGAAAGTATTCGTTCCATTCATACTTCAGTATCCGAACTTTCAAGTCTTGTTCACAATAACCTGAAGCCTGAAATGGAAAGACTGGATCTGGAGATTCAGAACCTCAGAGCTCAAGAACTCGCAGAATCCGAATACATAAAGAAGCTTGAGTCCCGTATCGAAGTCCTTGAGAATCAGAACAGGCTTACTTTTGGCTCATTAAAAATCCCTCTGGAAATCTCAGGAATTGCAGGATCTTCAATTCTTTTCCTTACAGGATTCCTCGTATGGTCAGGTAGATGGGACATTCTGAGGTCTCCTTATTTCTCCACAGGGCTTGCTGTGTTGATGGCAGGGGTTGTTTTTATGAAATTTTATATGGTCAACCGAAAAAAGAAGACGTTAACTGATTGAGATTAAAATTGAACAAAGCTTCTTTTTAATCTTCTTTTTTGATCTTCACTTCTTATTTTTCAACTCTTTCTCTTCAATGCCTGCTCTCATCTTTTATTTTTCACTCTTCTTCAATTTATTGGGCTTAATTTATCAAGCGGTATATCATGCAAAAATGAAAACTAATTTTTCTTATTTAGAACAGCTATATAAGCTGTATTCAGGCACCTCCAAAGATTTTTTATATAATTAATTTCTATATTTCTACAGCCTGATTTTTTGTGGGGTGGCATCATTATAGAAATTATAAAAGCTCTTATTCTGGGTTTTACAGTAGGAATATCTGCTGCTATTATTCCCGGACCCATGATGTTTGCAACTATTGGGGCATCTGTTAAGAATGGGTGGAGAGCAGGGCCCTCGATCTTTCTCGGGCATGCTCTTGTGGAGCTGGCCATTTTTATTCTTGTTCTTATAGGCGCATCTCCTTTTCTCGGAAAAACAATAATTTCTTATCTTGCCATAACCGGCGGTCTGGTTATGTTATTTTTCGGGCTGGCAATGATTAAAAGTGCAAAAGAGGCTTCCACGATGGATATGGCCATTTCGGCAAGCAGCCTGAATTTATCCTCAAATCCGGTTCCTGCAGGAATCATAACATCTGCCCTGAATCCTTTCTCAGGTCAGGTTTCCGCAGGAATTATAACTTCTGCGTTGAATCCTTTTTTCGTCCTATGGTGGCTGACAGCAGGGAGTTCCCTTGTCCTTCAGGAATATATGACTGGAGTCCTTGCATTAATCGCATTTATTATCGGGCACTGGATCGCGGATCTTGGGTTCCTTGTAGCGGTATCTTCATCTTTTTCACGAGGAAATAATGTGATGTCACAGCGTACACATAAACTGATGGTATACTTCTGTGGCGGATTTATGGCAATTTTTGGCCTGTGGTTTATGATAAACAACAGCAACATTGCTGCAATGGTCTAAAATCGATAAGCTAACCTATAAACAGTTAATTTCTAGAATCAAATTGTATTTTAACTATTTTTGTTTTCATTTTGCTAGAAAAAAGAAAAATCAGGAGTTGCTTCCCATTTTGGACTATATTATCTTCTGGTTACCTTTACGAAATAGTCACTGATAAAATCAATGTATCCTGTTCTCATCACTTTTATCGAAATGTAGCCCTCAGCTTTTCCAGGAGGTAGTTCAGGGTTAGAAATTTTTACTATTACATTTCCTTTAGAATCAGTGATACCTGAATATGCTCTCTGTCGATCAGGACTTCGGAGGATCACATTCGCTTCACCTACCCCGCGTGAGTCCCGGTCTAAAACTTTTACAAGCAGGCTCAGATTTGTTTCTCCTGCACCTGGTGGTTCAGGTGAAGGCAATGAGAATGAGCTTATATTTGCTGTTGCGTACATAGGTTCCGGAGGAGCAGGAGCGCTGCCAAGGGCAGAGAGTATTGCATAGAACCCTGCTAAGCCGATAACAGAGAGAACTACAATCCTTATCGGAAGCCCGATAGTTCCCGCTTCGTTATCTTTGAATTTTTCGGGCAGCATGTTAGGCTCCTTTTCCAGCTTGTTCATGCTAAGTATGCGATTAGCGGGTCTTGATTATCATAACTGAATCTTTTTTCTCATAATCATAGAAACCGTCTGCCTGGATTTTAAGGTTCATTGTCCCTTCATTCTGGTTCGGGTCAAGTTTAACAAGAGAACTTGCAGGTGTTGTCAGGATACTGAGACCATTAGTATCCGTAGTATTTGATGCTGCGCCTCCAAGGCCCATAAGAATCACATTTGCATTCCTCACAGGGTTTCCCTCATCATCATTAACCTTTACCGATACAGTTATGGCAAAGGGATTTTCTGCAGTTCTGGCGTTTACTACAATCGAGTTCCCTGATTGAAGAGTTCCTCCTGCAAGTCCCGATCTCTCTATAAAGACGGACATTTCCTTTGTTGGGGTGGGTATGATCGATACTAATGTTGCAAGGGCAACCATCCCGACAACAAGCATGACAACTATGTTTATCGGAAGTTCCATGGCTTTTTCGTTATTTCTGATAGGTTTTAATTCTCTCAAGTTTGTCCCCCATAATTCTTCAACTTCATTAATTAGTTTATGATGAAGTATCCCATTATATGTATTTATAGTTTCTCTATTTTTAGCCATATTTCCATTTTTATCGAATTAATTATTTATATTTCCTCAAAATAACTATGTGTTTATATAGTTGTTTTGTCCATAATCTACTCACCATCAAAAAAGTAGCTCATTAATTGACTACAGGGGAAACAATTAGTTGACTCAAGAATGTTCTGATGATTCAGGCGAATCGGACCATGACCATAGTTTCTTGTGTTTTTTTGGACTGCATAGATGGAAAAGAAAAAGCGGAGCACTGTGCTTTTTGCCAACAGTGCTTGAAAAGCGCTATGAATGTACACGTTGTGGCAAGTACAAGGTGATTTTCGAAAGAGATAAAGGATCTTACAGGCTTTCTGCTGGCAGATATTGACCTGCACAGGATTTATAAAATTCTCTTATCATCTGGTTTCTCATCTTTTTTAATATTTTTTCTTCTGTCTTTTTCTTTGCTCGTAAGCTTAATCTATTTTAACTTATTTGTAAGACCTATGAAAAGAATCGTGATTCTCGATTACGGGCTTGGAAATCTCCGGAGTGTTCAAAAAGGGCTGGAACACGTTGGAGCCAGTCCAGCAATTAGCGGGGATCCTGAGGAGATCCTTGCCGCAGACGGGGTAATTCTCCCGGGTGTCGGCGCTTTTGTAGATGCTATGAAGTGCCTTGCTCCAATTAAAGGAGTTATTAATGATTACGTGAAGTCAGGACAACCGATGCTTGGGATCTGCCTCGGACAGCAGGTTCTGATGAGTTCTTCTGAAGAAGGAAAGCTGACCGATGGGCTTAACCTGATCTCCGGCAAGGTCTTACGCTTTCCGAAATCTGAACTAAAAGTACCTCATATGGGCTGGAACAATATCGAAATAAAGCAGGATCATCCCTTATATGAAGGAATTCCTGACAATTCGTTCGTATATTTTGTACACTCTTATTACGTAGACACGGCATCTGAGAATACCCTTACTTCGTGTAATTACGGACTGAAATTCTCAGCGTCTGTCGTAAACTCGAAAGGAAACGTAATGGGTACCCAATTTCACCCCGAGAAGAGTGGAGCAACCGGGTTGAAAATTTTGAAAAACTTCGTAGAAATGTGCTGAAAGGATAATCTGAGAAATCATTTTTTTTCAGCATTAAATTTTCAGCACTGAATTTGATATAATTTTTAATTTTTATTCAGCAGTTAAGTTTCTGATTTCTAAACCATTTAATTAAGCAAGCAGCTCAACAGATTAATGCTTGTTTTAAGCTTGTGTTAAATTAAACTGCCTTTCATCTGAATAAGGCAGATATCTGCGAGATGGTTATTATGGATATAGAAGGCTATGCAAAACGGGCTCTTAAAAAGGATCCCTCAAATGAAGCCGGGCTTGAGGTACAGCTGGCTTCAAGAATTCTTGAAATTAAAAATATAAGTCCCGAAAGGGCTCATGAGATTGCGGCTGCGGTTATCTGCGAGGCAAAAGCAACCCTTGATGTAAAAGGAGAAGTGTTAAGTTCCACTATCTCAGGGGTTTCTATGGGAGAATTTGGAGTAGGTTCCAGGGGCACCGGAGACTTTTATGTTCACGCCAAACTCGGAGAAGTAATAGGTCAGACAGGTGCGGTTGTAGACAGTTCTCAGCTTGATGACTCAGGAGTTGTCAAAATAGGCGACGAATACCTGGTAGTCACCATTGACGGTATCCACTCCCGCCTGAGCGACTTTCCTTTCCTTTCAGGTTTTCATGTAGCCAGGGCGGCTCTACGTGATGTATATTCCATGGGATCTCGCCCTCTGGCGATGCTTTCTGACATTCATATTGCAGATGACGGAGATGTGGCAAAGATCTTTGACCATATTGCAGGAATCACTACTGTCTCCGAACTGACAGGCATACCTCTTATAACCGGAAGCACCCTTCGGATCGGAGGGGACATGGTCATAGGTGAGCGTATGACAGGTGGGGTTGGTGCCGTAGGGATAACTTCTTCCCTTACCTCCCGAAATAAGACGCGGGTAGGAGATCTTATTCTTATGACCGAAGGAGCTGGTGGAGGCACGGTTTCTACAACTGCCCTCTACTACGGGATGCATGATGTCGTTGAAGAGACTATCAACATTCGCTTCCTTGAAGCCTGTGAGATTCTGCTGGAGTCCGGGTTATATAAGAAAGTTCATTCAATGACCGATGTGACCAACGGTGGAATCAGGGGCGATGCCAAGGAAATCTCAAAAACAGCAGGTGTAAAACTGGTCTTTGAAGAGGAGAAGATTAGAGCTCTTGTAAACCTAAAAGTACTTTCGATGCTTGAACTTCTCAAAAT
Source organism: uncultured Methanosarcinales archaeon (assembly GCA_964560735.1). GTDB lineage: Archaea > Halobacteriota > Methanosarcinia > Methanosarcinales > Methanosarcinaceae > Methanosarcina. The sequence continues at coordinate 13,502 of CAZLNG010000023.1, forward strand.
TGACTACCTTGGCGTTTCCCTTGATGCCCTGCTTGTAATTGCTCCTCCGGAATATGCTGATGAGATTCTCGGTGCAGTCAGAGCCGCAGGCATTGAAATGGATGTTATAGGCCGTGTGGAAGAAGGAAGTGGAGCTGAAATTTTCGTAAATGGTGAATGCAGGGATTTTGCACCCAGATTTAGGGAATCAGCCTATACCCCTGTAAAGAAAGTCCATGGAGAAGAGAATCCCAGGGACTTTGAAGAAATGAGAGCTGCAATTGATAAGGCTGCTCTCGAAGCTATTGAGAAAAAGCAAAAAGTCCTCGAAAAAATAAGGAAAAATAAAAAACCAATTTAAGTCTAAATTAAAAGAAAGGGATAATTACTTTTTTCTTCTCACTAGAAGAACTTCCCTTTCTTTTCCAATTATCTCAACTTCTTCTTTAGCTCCTATTTCCTCATTAGACTTTGCTTGCCAGTATTCCCCACTGTAGCGGACAAACCCCTGCTTTTCCGGTCCTATAGGATCTATAGTTTGAGCGGTATCTCCGATAATCGCTCCAATGACTGGTTTTTTCTTTCTGATCTCGGCTACTTTATATATTGCGAAAACAAGGAATAGCCCGAAAACAATTGTAGGGGCAATAACGGTAAGGGTCATAAATCTCCGGAATTCAGGAGTGTAGATATTTTCACCTCCCATGGGTACAAGGAATATACTTCCTATTATCAGGCAGATAAGGCCAGCCAGCCCGAAAATGCCGAATCCCGGAACCTTAATTTCAACAATTAGAAGTCCTATTCCTAAAAGAATTAGAAAAATTGCCCCTATATTAATGTCAAATCCTGTTCCTATCAATCCCAGGACAATTGAAATGATTCCAAACACCTCTGCTCCGACTCCCGGGCTTGAAATTCCAAAAATAATTCCATAGAGCCCAATGGTTAAAAGAAGGGAAGAGATAATCGGGTTTGAGATAAGCTTTAGAAAAGAAAGAGGCAGAGAAGGCTCGTAATTTTCCGTTTTTGCATCTTCGGTATGAAGGATTCTTCCTTTTATTTGCTCTCCATCTACCTGGGTTAGAAGATCCTGGATGGAAGGAGCTATATATTCTATTACGCCTGTTTCCAGAGCTTCCTGGGCGTCAAGATTTTTGTTTTTCGTTATGACCTCCTCTGCAAAAGTCTCGTTTCTTCCGTGTTTACTGGCAGTTGTAACCGAAAACTTGACAAGGGCATTTATTATCTTTTCGTCTTCAATGGGTTTTGTTCCCTCTGCAGTCATCTGCACCGGCTGTGCCGATCCGATAACCGTAAATGGGGCCATTGCCGCAATATCTGTCCCCATGAGAATAAGAGTGCCGGCAGACCAGGCTTTTCCTCCATCGGGTACATACCCTATTACAGGCACGCTCGCATTCTCGATGTCCTTTATGATGGTCTGGGTCTCCTCCAGCCCTCCTCCGGGAGTATCCAGGCTGATCACAAGAGCTTCAAAGTTTTCATCTTCAGCTTTATCGATTGCATTAGCTATGATATCATCTGAAGCAGGGGTAATGGCTTCGGAAATTTCAAGCACAAGTACTTTATCCCCGGATTCTGCTCCTGCCATGGGTGCAAAAGCAACTGTAAGGATGAAAAATAGACAAAATATAAGGAGGGGGCGGAAAGCCCTTTCCACAAACATGTTTATCGATCCTTTCTTGCTCATCACTTTTCTTCAGACTCTTTCCTGAGTACCAGGCCTGAAGCCTCTATTAATCTTTCCTTCTGGAAATAGCCTGAGATATAGCTGCTATGTTTCCGGTTTCAACAGTCTGGGACTGTGTAACCACTATGAGATTCTTTTCCCTGGCAATTTCGGCTAAAGTTTGCAGCTCCCTCAGTTTGATTGCTGTTGGTATTCCTTCATAGAGGGCAGCGGCCTCTGTCATTTTTTGGGCAGCCTGAGATTCTCCTTCCGCAAGGATAATCCTTGCACGCTTTTCCCTTTCGGCTTCAGCCTGTTTGGCAATTGCTCTTTTCATTGTTTCAGGCAGAGCTACATCCCTTATTGTAACCCCTGTAACCTTGATCCCCCATGGGTCTGTATATGCATCCAGAAGTTCCTGAATCTGTTTGTTGATATGTTCTCTCTCCGAAAGGAGTTCATCAAGTTCCATTTGACCCATTACGTCCCTTAATGTAGTTTGTGAAAGGGTGGAAGTTGCAAACATATAATTTTCAACCTGAGTAATAGCAGCTCCAGGTTCCACTACTTTATAGTAAACGACAGCATCCACTTCTACCGTGACGTTATCCTTCGTAATGACTGCCTGCTTGGGAACATCGATAGCAACAACTCTCAGGTCTATTTTCATCGCTTTGTCAATAATCGGGATGATCAGGAAGACTCCAGGCCCTTTCACGCCACTAAGGCGACCCAACCTGAAAATAACCACTCTCTCATATTCATTAACCATTTTTATTGACTGTGAGATTATTAATAATACAATTACTAATACAGGAAGATATACAGGAAGCGATAATTGACTGGCAAAAACATCCATGGTTTCATACCTCTTGTTTCATTAATATTTAACTTACACTTAATAATAAATAAGTCTTATATATCAAGATATTGTCATTTATCTGGGAATTATCTAGCCCTCTGTAAAGTAATACTCATATTGGCGATCTCAAAATTTTGTATTCTATTACCTCTCTGAATTTCTGATAAATTACCTGTAATCTTCACGTTCCGGATTTCCGATGGATCGTAGTCTTTCAGCTTTTTTGGAGATGGCCTCTAGGAAAGGATAAACTTCAGATTTGCAGGTTCTTGATTGTTGCAGAGGTCTCCACAATTCAAGGCCCCATCCTGACATACTTTGTCTCTGAAAATACTTATATCTAGAGTAATAGAAATACAAAACAGGGAAAAGTGGATGGACAGAGGAAGAAGGCTCGGAAAGATATTATTTTCGGGCTGAATAATGCCAGCTGTTTCATCAGTAAACATCAAGATCGACATAGAGAAAAGTGAAGGCTGTTAGGTTCAAATTTACAATGAACCATAAGAACAGTATATTTAGAAAACGCAGGTTCGGATGAACCACCGGTGTTGATATTAATGAGTAAGGAATGTCCAGATTGCCACGGGCGTGGCTATGAAGTTATTTCAACTGATATCTGCCCTCAATGTAAGGGAAAAGGAAAGTCAAAATCAATCGATTTCATGAAATTTTCTGAAAAGAATATTGACAGCATCTTGAAAAATGGTGCTTCATGTGAAAAATGTAAAGGTAAGGGAGTTATCGAGGTGACTAAAGCCTGTGAGACCTGTAACGGACTCGGAAAGATATATACCTGCAAGGTTTGCGGGGTGCGTATCTTAGAACCTCGGGATGCGGAGGAAGAAGTCTGCGATTCATGTTCTCGTTCTCAGTATGTTTATGCCCTTGATGAATCGTGCGACATTAAAGATGTGGAAGCAGGAAAACTTTATCACGGAATAGTCAGCAGTACAGCGTCTTTCGGCGTCTTTGTGGACCTTAACCCACATGTAAGGGGGCTTATGCACTCCAGCAACGTTGGGATTCCGCCTGAAGTGGGGGAAGCCGTGATCGTGCTTGTAAAAAGTACCAAAGCCGGGGGAAAACTGGACCTGATCCCTAAGACTCTTAAAAAGTATGAAACTATTGAGCTTGAAAAGGAACTCCCACTTAAGAACTCAGCTGAAATAGACCCCAGCATGAAAGGAAGGCTGATCCGATTAGAAGGAGAAGTTATCCAGGTTAAGCAGACAAGTGGGCCTACTATTTTCACAATTAGTGATGAAGGAGGCTTTGTTCCATGTGCGGCTTTTGAAAGTGCGGGAAAACGTTCCTATCCCCATATCGATGTAGAAATGATTGTTTCGATCACTGGAGAAATAACTCTGCGGGATGAGCAGATCCAGATCGAAGTCATGAGTATGAAGTTGCTTAAAGGAGAGAAAGAGGAAGCTGTCAGGACAAGAGTTGAGAAAGTAATTGAGGAAAAAGCAGCGCCTGCTAATATTCCTTTCCTTGTCGAAAGTGACATAATGGAAAAGCTCAAACCCAGAATGCTCCATGTAGCCAAAGAAATCAAAAAAGCGATTTTTCATTCCACTCCCATCATTCTCAGGCACCATGCCGATGCAGATGGAATTACTTCAGCAATTGCAATTGAGAGGGCAATTCTGCCCATTATTACCGAAATCGGTGGATCGGATGCAGAATATTATTTGTACAAGCGTGCTCCATCAAAGGCGCCTTTTTACGAGCTTGCGGATGTTACAAGAGACATTTCTTTTGCGCTTGAAGATCTTTCCAGACACGGGCAGAAAATGCCACTTGTAATCCTTGTGGACAACGGGTCAACTGAAGAAGATGTTCCCTCTATGAGACAGGCCAGAGTTTATGGCATTGATATGCTTGTAATTGATCACCACCATCCTGATGAAATCGTAGATCAGTACCTGATAGGGCATGTAAACCCTGCGCATGTGGGAGGAGACTTCGGGGTAACTGCAGGCATGCTCTGTGCTGAAGTCGCTCGTATGATTAATCCCAACATCAGCGATACAATAAAACACCTGCCTGCAGTTTCAGCAGTAGGGGACCGTTCGGAAGCTCCGGAGGCTGGAAGATATATATCCCTTGTCTCGGACCGCTATACTATTGAAGAATTAAAAGAGATGGCCCTGGCTCTTGATTATGAACAGTTCTGGCTGAAATTTAGCAGTGGAAAAGGGATTATTGACGATATTCTGGATCTGGGAGACCACGAAGTCCACAAAAATCTGGTTTCTCTGCTCTGCGAACAGGCAAGCACCATGATTCAGGAACAGCTCGAAACCTGTCTCTTCAACGTCAAGTCTCATAAACTGGCAAATGGAGCCATAATGAACGTTATCGACGTTGAAAACTACGCCCAGAAGTTTACCTTCCCGCCACCAGGAAAGACCTCTGGAGAAGTCCACGATGTACTTACTAAAAGGCATCCTAACAAACCTGTGGTCACATTGGGATATGGCCCTGACTTTGCTGTCATTCGTTCCAAAGGTGTTCTTATGAATATCCCGAAAATTGTCAGAGAACTCAGGGAGGAAATGAAGGGTGCTGGCGTCAGCGGAGGAGGACACCTTGTCGTAGGCAGCATTAAGTTTGTGGAAGGAATGAGGACTGAGGTGTTGTCAAGGCTTGCCGAAAAGATAGCATCTGCGGAAGTTGAGTATTAAATGGCTTTCAAAAGCCTCATTTTCCTTCCCTCTCTTGCTTTTCGGAGTTTCTTTCAGGCTTTTTTCTTATAGATTTGTTAATCTGTCAGCTCAAACTTCACTTGCAAAGCTTAAATTCTCCCAATTGCATTCCTGGAGCTTCGCCTGGGCGAATAAAAAATCCATGTTTTTCGTAGAACCCGGCTTTTTCAGGTGCTGCAAATACCAGACTCTTTTAAGTTGCGTATCCTGGCACTTTTTAACTAGCTGTTTTAAAATTATACTTCCTATTCCTTTATTCTGATGATCTGGAATTACTATTATATCACAGATCAATGCATAGAGAGAGCCGTCTGAAATTAAACGTCCAGCACCAACTATATTCTTACCCTGATATGCTGTTATCCAGTACCAGGTGTTCTCAAAAACTTTCTGCAAATCAGCTTCTGAAATCTTCAGTGTTTGCATCCAGCCTGTGCTTGCAAACAGTTTAAAAAAATCTTGCTGGGTAGGAGGGCTCTCTCTGTATTCTATCCCTTTCATTCATTACTCCCAGGAATTCGGATCCCTAAGTAATTCTTCCTTTTGATTGCTTAGATAATAGTTTATTCAAAACAGAAGATTTGCTATTATAATTCAGTTGAAAAAAGTATAAGTTTTAGGAAAGTCTTTCTTATGGAAAGGCTTTCCTTATGATGAATTTCTTATTCTGTTTATATTTTCTTTTTAGTCCAGGCGCACAATCTTTACAAGAGACCTGATCGGAACATTCGCAATCGTATCTGCACCTTTTTTGTCTACCAGAACCACTACAACCCTTGGTTTTGCATCCATTTCTCTAAGCTGTTCAATAACTTCCATTGTAGTGGAACCTGTAGTAATAACGTCGTCCACGATTACACAGTTTTTACCGGCAACGGTTCCGAAATTTCTGCTTATTGTTCCTTTGTGGCCAGGCTGGATTACGTCCTGCCCTTTACGGGAGTGATAGAGAGCAAAATCCGCTCCCAGTTCATTTGCCATCATGCTTGCCAGGGGAATTCCACTGGCTGCAACGCCAACGACAACGTCCACTTCAGTATTTGTCTGTTCCAGGGTCTCAAGCACCATGTCGCAGAGTGCAAGAGAGATATAGTGGAGACGTGTAGCACTTTTCCCAATACTGCTCCAGTTCACGGAAATATCTTTAGGAGCTGGGGCTGTTACTTCTTTTTTTGAGCGGGTTAAGAGCCAGGTAACAGTTTCTCTTGAAACGTTAAGTTCATCGGCGATCTGGCCGGTGACAAGCCCATTGCTTTGCAGTTCCACAGCTTTCTGGATTAAATCTTCTATATTCTTCATGTCTCCATTCCCACCTGAAATTTCTATACGGCTGTATTTTCCAGTGAATTTCACAGTTCTATTTATGAATCTTTTCTGGAATACCGCCTGAGAAATTATATTAAGATATTATTCACTCAATTCAAAACATTATTACACTATCAAGCGTTATATCTTTTTCTTCAGTTTAAAATTGCTTCTTTTCTTTTAGAGTTTTTTTTCTCTTTTTCTTAAGAGGTGAGCCGCAAATAGGACAGACATCCCCTTCCCTGAATGTCTTTTTGCAGCCAATACATTGTTTTTGCCAGATAATTATATCCTTAATTTTTTTCTGGGCAATTGGCTTAACCTGAATCCCAAGCTGTACAGCAACATTCTGGACTGCATAGTCATCTGTTAGCAGCACACATCTGTCCCTGTGCTCAAAAGCTTTTGCAAGAATTTCAACGTCTGTTCTGGACAGTTCTTCTGAGTCCCTAGTGTGCTCAGCCATTTTCCGGACTTCCTTTACCATTTCGGGTTCCGGCCATTCCACACGTAATCCTCCTTCTTTTGCAAGGTCAAAACGGAGCACTGAATCCCTGCTCTTTAACTCATCTGCAACTGAAGGGACAGTAATCATCAGTGAACTGTCTAAATCACAGTTCCCCATTATAAAGACCGCTGAATCTGCTATGTAACAGGTCATTTTCCTTCTCTTTTCTCTATTAGTATATAATGTAATCCATTGAATATCCGAATTGAGCCGGTAGAGTTGCGCCAGCAGAGTTGCGGCTCTGCAGTGCGCGGTCTGTTTCGCTTCGCTACGCTTCGCTCTGCTAAAGCAGACTAATATTATAAGCAAGTAAAAGCAATTTTCCGTCAACTTCAGTGGGTTACTTTACATAATTAATTTTTTCTTAAATTGGACTCTGAAGCAACAGTAAAAGGCTGAATAGAACCAGGCTGAATAGATCCTATTCAAAAAAGACAATTCAAAAATCTGAAAGGAACATGTTCAAAAAAACAGTTCTAATGCTTTTTGAGTTAAAAACACTCGATATATACGATTTTCTTATTTGTCAAGCCCTTCCATTGTGTTTTTGGCACTCCTGGAAGAGCTTGAGAACAAAGTCTGGTTGTGATGAAATATATCAGGTTTTGGATTTATTTAGGGCAGATTTCTTTGAGGCCAGTAACTACATCACCAAGGAGTTCAACAGGAATTCCCATTATCATTTCTTCATCCGAAATTTTGGTGTAAGACCTGCTGCCACTGCAACCGACGGTGACTCCTACTTTGCCTTCCTTATATGTCTTTACAACACTGTCAGAACATAAACTCTGCTTTCCTGCAAAACTGGCTTCAAGTCTGCCCCCGGCTTTGTACACAAAGGCCTGTGTGAGTAACATTATCTGCTTGGGGTTACAAATAACAACAACAACGTCCGGGATAAATGAGGCTTTTTCAAGAGGAGCATAGACGATAGACTCAGTTGAGTTAGGGGGAAGTTTAGAAACCATGTCAATTGTACGTCTTGCGGCACCCTGAGTGCTGAATTGTTTAAGTCCTTTAAAGTAGAATTCTCCAGTAGCTACCTTTGGAGGCATTTCTCCAAGGCCCATGGCACCAGCTCCACCTTTACACATCTGGTCCTCACCCAGAGTATAGAACTCTTCTCCAGTCCTTCTCACTCTGTCAACAAGCTGGCAGTGTCTCATGGACTCATCTACTTTTTTGATTCCCTCCGGAATTTCTCCTCCCTTCGGAACAAGTTTAACTGCAACAGGAGATGTTTCTAATTTCAGACAGTTGATTATTTCCTGCCCATAGCCATTTATTTTTTCTAAATCCATATTTTCGACTCCAATTTTTTTAATTCCCACTTATGAGATTTATTCTTAACTTTGAAACTTAATCTTATTTTAATATTTGTGTGATTTATTCTATCGGTTTTGGCTAAATTAATCTCAAGCAGATTCAATTTAAGTATACCTGAGTTAATCTGTATATGGGCTATTTCTCGCAGTACTGTGAGTTTTTAGCATTTGAGTGTGCAGTTAATTTTTCCCTGCTTGATAAAGGGTTCTTGAGAAGAGTTCACTCCAATTTATCAAATATAATTTCCATCTTGCCTAAATCTCTTGCAAGATTTTTCGAAATCATGCCGTTTTCAAGCCAGCAAGCGTTCATTACTGCTGCCGGAACAAGACAGGTGGGTGTAAGGGGGGCTTCAGCCATTTTCTGAGCAAGTACAGTTTCTGGCCCTCCCATAAGGTCTTTCATTCCCATATCGAAGTGTGTCCCCCATTTCCTGAGTTTTTCACATGAAGTCTTAATATGCACATGGGTATTTTTCCCTTCTTTTGTAGCAATAATCTTCGTGGTATGTCCGCATATTGTACTCAATGAAATTTCTGTAACCATTTCTTTTTCTCCTGATTTAGTTTATTTCATGTGCAGATTTATTAAATATTTAATAGGACTTACGCGGTTGAACTGAAAAAATCAACGGTATTAAACCCTCAACTGTCAAAAATATGTGTTAACAGCAATGGTTATTACTCTTGATTTTGAACCTCAAGTGAGTAAGTCCCAATTAATTAAAATCTATTTTTTAAGTTTAAGTCCCGGAAAACTTATCCGTTAAATCTATCAGCTACATTTTATATAATTATATAATATTATTGTAATTATGCAATTTATTTCCTTCTCTTTCCTTCTCTTGCAGATTCCTTTTATATCTGGTATTTATATCTCAGGGACTCTTACGCAGGCACCGGTAGCAGGCAGGTCTAAAAATTGAGTTTTTTTGTCTTCCTGATCGCAAAGTTCATATACGATTCTATTTGTATTGATTAGTCCATAGCAAATATGCTAGTTAAGTACTCCTGTTAATATAATTAATATATAATCAGAGCAATTAAGCTACTGATAAGTGTGCTTTCGCCCTGACAAGATCACCACATCAGGATCACCACGATTAATATTTACAATAGAGTACAGGTTAACCGTTAAAAAATAAACATTGATTACGATTCCAATAATGTATGAGGTTTTAATATGAGATGGCAAGGTAGTTCCAGAAGGAAAGTGACCGGTGGGAAAATTATTGCTTCCCGCGGAAAGCGTAAATTCGAGATGGGCCGTGAATCTGCGGACACCCGTATAAGTGAAGTAAAAAGGAAAAATGTCTCCACAATGGGCGGCAACAGGAAGGTAAGGCTTCTTCAGTGCAATATTGCCAACGTAACCAACCCTAAAGACGGAAAGACCGTCCCTGCTGCCATTGAGACTGTTATCGATAACACTGCAAACAAACACTATGTCAGGCGTAATATTCTGACAAGAGGCTCCGTCATAAGAACTGCTATCGGAACTGCGAGAGTTACAAGCAGGCCTGGACAGGACGGGGTTGTAAACGCTGTATTAATCGAATAATTCAACTGAAATTTGACCTCTCAAGAGGTCTTTTCCAAAAATTCCCAACCTTTGTCCGGTGATCACCATGGATGAACAGATTCGACATATACTGGAAATTCTTGAAAATGACGCCCGAGCAAGTCCGGAAGAAATTGCAGCCCTGACAGATATGTCTGCAGAGGAAGTTTCCCAGACGATCGCAAAACTTGAAGAGACGGGAGTTATCCGACACTACAAGACCATTGTTGATTGGGATCTGGTTGGGGAAAACTATGTTTATGCCGTGATTGAGCTCAAGGTCACTCTCGAGCGTAACCAGGGCTATCAGGTAATTGCAGAAAGAATCTATAAGTTTCCTGAAGTCAGGTCTGTCAGGCTCCTGTCAGGAAACTATGACATATCTCTTACTGTCCGGGGAAAATCAATGAAGGATGTAGCCTTTTTTGTAGCAGAAAAAATTGCAACCCTGGATCAGGTACAGAGTACTTCAACACACTTCGTACTGAAGACGTATAAAGAAGATGGGGTCATTCTCCATGAACCTGAGGCGATTAAAAGGCTACCGGTCTCGTTTTAATGCGAGATTGTTTAAGGCCTGATCCCCTTACAGTTTACATTTGATCCTACTCACATATTTTTTACAGGGGTGTTTTACTTGAGACCTCCATGCGATCCTTCAAAATTCGTTGCTGAAGCTGTGAAAAATATCCCCCCTTCAGGAATACGTCGTTTTTTTGATCTGGTTTCTGGACTTGAGGATATAATTTCTCTTGGTGTAGGAGAACCTGATTTTATCACTCCCTGGCACATTCGCGAAATGTGCATCCACTCTCTGGAAAAAGGGCAGACCTCATACACCTCAAACTACGGGCTTCCGGAACTCCGAGACGAACTTACCAGAACATATTACAGGCGTTACGGTCTGGACTATGACCCTGCATCCGAGATATTGGTCACAACAGGTGTTAGTGAAGCTCTGGATATAGCAATCAGGGCAGTTGTAAACCCAGGCGACGAAGTTATTGTAGTTCAGCCTTCTTATGTAGCTTATGTCCCATCTGTTATTCTGGCCGGAGGCACGCCTGTTATAGTTCCCACTCACAGGAAAGATGATTTTAGCCTGACTGCAGAGGCTCTTAAACCTGCAATCACGGATAAGACAAAAGCAATTGTTCTCAATTTTCCCAATAACCCTACGGGAGCTATTATGACCAGGGATGGGATGGAGGAGATTGCCGATCTTGTTGTGGAAAACGATCTTTTTGTTATCTCAGATGAGGTTTACGAATGTCTGACCTATGACGGCATCCATGTTCCTTTTTCTTCTCTGGATGGGATGAAAGAAAGGACAGTTATGCTTAATGGCTTTTCCAAAGCCTACGCAATGACAGGGCTCAGGCTCGGGTTTGCAATGGGCTCTCCTGAAATTATTCACTCCATGATGATGATCCATCAGTACTCCATGCTGTGTGCTCCCATAACTGCTCAGATTGGGGCTATTGAAGCTCTCCGCAACGGTAAGGGGGAAATGGAGAGGATGGCTCGGGAATACGACAGGCGAAGACATCTTATTGTCAGAGGCTTTAACAGCATCGGGCTTGAGTGCTGCAATCCCAGAGGCGCATTTTATGCCTTCCCATATATAGGGAATACAGGGCTTTCTTCCTCAGAGTTTGCAGAGCGTCTTCTGGACGAAAAAAAGGTTGTTACAATCCCCGGTGACGTATTTGGGGAGTCAGGTGAAGGCTTCCTTAGATGCGCATATGCGGCGTCCATGGATGATATTAAAAAGGCAATAGAGAGAATGGGAGATTTTGTAGACGGATTAAAACAGTGAGAGCCCGACAATCTCTCAGTTTATTAATTTATTTTTAATCTATCAAAATTCTATTTTATTTACTGAAAATTATTTACTGAAAATTCAATTATATTTACTGAAAAACCTATTTTATTCGCTAAAATCCTTATTATATTTACTCAAATTTCGACTTTCTTCATTTTCGACTTATCAGTTTTTTAGTAAATGTGTTCAAACTTCTACTTTCTTTATTTTTTTAATCGTTCAAATTTTTTATTAAATTATCTCTTTTCTTCATTTTCTTCACTTTCTTCATCCATTCTCTGGATAAGAGCGCCTACTTTATCATCGATTTTTTCGATCAGTTCATTCATCTGATTGTACCATTCATCAACGTTTTTCTTTACCATCTGCTTCATTTCTTGGGGTTCGATAGCTACATACTCATAATAGTATCCTCCACTCTCAATGGATTTTGTTTCTCTATAAACAAGTCCGCATGATATGAGGTTCTGTAGAGAACGGTATGCAGTACTTCTTTCCCTGTTAAGGATTTCTCCCAGCTTTTCGGCTGTCAGGGGGCCATGCGAGAGCAGGGCCTTGTATGTTTCGATATCAAGAGATTTCAAACCGAGTACACATTTTACCATATCCTCGCATCTGAAACTTGCTCTGATCATCTCATGAATGGAATTTGCCATAAGACCACTATTTGGGGCGGTTTGACGCGCTATTTCAATTTTGTCGTTTTTAAGAATACTGACCGTAGTTAATGTCTATATTTAGAATTGGTTTATTTAGAATTGGTTTATTTAGAATCGGTTTAATCTGCCCGGTTCTAAAAATTTTAACTTAATTTTAATACTTAACTTAACATATACTTCCTAATTATATTTAAGTCTATATTCCCTCATTACATTTGATATGTATCATATTCCTTTAGAATTTCAAAATTAGAACCATCTTTGCAAATTTATCTCTCTTATAGAATTACGTTTGTGAATTTGTCTCTCGTCTTCTTTTTAATTGTTTTTTCCTTTCTATTATGTTATTTGTATTTTATCCTGTTTATATTACATATCTTTTTTTCTATTATTTACTTCCTAATTTATCAGCCAATGCTTTTATTCGCTGTTTCCATGCAGGCCATTAATTCGAGGATAGCCAAACCCAGAGCAACATTTGGGCCTTGGTTAATTATATATAGTATCTCCAGACTCAGTTTGTTTTGACATTTATGAAGCCCATTATTCCTGAAGATGAACGTTCTAAAGAACCTCTTGATACTGATAGGGTAATTTATCACCCTGATATGATAAGGGCCAATGAATGGATTCTGAGCGAATATGAAGCTCCTTTCCGAAAGCTCTGCATTTTCGTTCCCTGTGCCAAAAGAAAACCCTATCATGAAAGTCCTTCCCATAAAAAATTCGATCGGATAATCTTCGGGATTGCAAAGCCTGAGGATGTCCACATAGTAACCTTTGGGACCTGTGGCATTACTCCCAGGGAACTTGACACCCAGTACCCTTTCATGCATTACAGTTTCATGATGGGGAAGTGTAATGTGTCAAAGATCAAACGAGATTTCATAAAAATGGAGAGCGAAAGGCTTGCCTCCTACCTTGAAAAGACAAGGAAAAATTACGAACATAGAATAGCTTACTGTATCGGAGATTTCCGAACTGCGATGGAAAAAGCTGTTGAAATGGTCGATATCGAAGTAGATATCGTACCAAGGGAGCCAACGATCCAGCTGATGCTGCAGCCTGATAAGCCTTTCATCTATAACAGCCTCTCTTCAAGAGAATACCTTCAGGATTTCTCGGATGCAATTACTGACGCTTTTAAGCTTCCCAGAAGAAAAGTCGGCCTCATAGAAGACCTGTCGGTAGATGATACGGACTGGTATCTCATTTAAAATTTAGCTCTATTTTTTATTTAGAAAAGAAGACTTAAATCTTCTTTTTTCGCAAATACCGCAGTTTAAAGTCATCTCTACTAAAAACACAGCTAAAAGACAATAGCAATATATCTTTTTATCTACTTCAGCCTCTTGACGCTGGTATAGATAGGGTTTCTAGAAAGCCATTTTTATTACTATTCCAAATATTTACTTGCTAACTGTGATATATCTAGACCTTGTTTCAGTGCTGCTGCCTCGTAGATTATTTACTGTTAAACTAACAGTATATTTTCCTGTTTTATTGTAAACGTGTGCAGGATTCTTTTCTGTTGAAGTGTTTCCATCTCCAAAAATCCATGTCCACGAAGCTGGTGATCCAGTACTCCTGTCAGTAAAATTGACACTGAAAGGTACAGATCCTGAAGTTGGAGACGCAGAAAAAGCAGCTTCAAGGGAGTTTGAAACAGCAATGAAGGCGGTTTTTGTCAACGCATTGCTGCCGTTTTCATTACTTGCTGTCAATGTAACAGAGTATAGTCCTGTTTTGTTGTATGTGTGTACAGGGTTTTTATCTGTTGAATTATTTCCGTCTCCAAAAGTCCATTTCCATGAGCCTGGCGATCCAGTGCTCTGGTCAGTAAAACTGACAGTAAGAGGCACTTTTCCTGAAGTAGGAGATGCAGAGAAGCTGGTGGCAGGAACAGTTAAAACCCCAGAGACAGCAATATAGCTGGTTTTTGTCAACGCATTGCTGCCGTTTTCATTACTTGCTGTCAGTGTAACAGCATACAGTCCTGTTTTGTTGTATGTGTGTACAGGGTTTTTCTCTGTCGAATTATTTCCCTCCCCAAAAGTCCATTTCCATGAGCCTGGCGATCCTGTACTCTGGTCAGTAAAACGAACAGTAAGAGGCGCTTTTCCTGAAACCGGAGACACAGAGAAATTGATCACAGGGGCAGGTAACACGTTTGAGACCGCAATGTAGCTGGATCTTGTCAATGCATTGCTGCCGTTTTCATTACTTGCTGTCAACGTAACAGTGTATCGCCCTGATTTATTGTATGTATGTACAGGATTTTTCTCTGTTGATGAATTCCCATCTCCAAAAGTCCATCTCCATGAAGATGGTGAACCTGTACTCTTGTCAGTAAAAATAACAGTAAGAGGCATACTTCCTGAAGAGGGGGATGCAATGTAATTGGTAACAGGAGCAGGTAACACGCTTGAGACTGAAATATAACCGGATTTTGTCAATGCATTGCTGCCGTTTGCATTACCTGCTGTCAATGTAACGGTGTATCGTCCTGATTTATTGTATGTATGTACAGGATTTTTCTCTGTTGATGAATTTCCATCTCCGAAAGTCCATTTCCATGAAGTAGGAGATCCTTTACTCTGGTCAATGAAATCGACCTTAAGAGGCATACTTCCTGCAGTTGGAATTACTGAAAAGGCGGTTTTAGGGACAATATAGTTTGGATTCGACACAACACCTCCGCTTTCAGAAATTACATTTATATAGCTGGATTTCTGCACCTTATCACTGCCTCCTTCATTAGTCGTCGTCAGAGAAACAGCATAATTTCCTGATTTATTGTATGTGTACACAGGGTTTTTTTCAGTTGAATTATTCCCATCCCCGAAAGTCCATTTCCATGAGCCTGGCGATCCTGTGCTCATATCAGTAAATTTAACTTTCATAGGTGCCTTTCCTGAAGTCGGAGACGCAGAGAATCCGGTAACAGGAGTAGCTAAAACCCCTGATACAGCAATATAACCTGTTTTTGTCAGCACATTACTGCTTTTTTCATTACTTGCTGTCAATTTAACAGCATACAGTCCTGATTCATTGTAAGTGTGTATCGGATTCTTTTCTGTTGAAGTGTTCCCATCTCCAAAAGACCATTTCCATGATGTTGGCGATCCTGTGCTCTGGTCAGTAAAATCAACAGTAAGAGGCGATTTTCCTGAAGCAGGAGAGGCAGAGAATTTGCAAACAGGAGTGTTTAAAACTCCTGAGACCGCAACATAACTGGATTTTGTTAGTGTATTGCTGCCTTTTTCATTACTTGCTGTCAATTTAACAGAATATAATCCTGATTTGTTGTATGTATGTACAGGATTTTTTTCTGTTGAAGTATTCCCATCTCCGAAAGACCATTTCCATGATGTTGGTGATCCTTTGCCCTGGCCAGTAAAACTGACAGTAAGAGGCACTTTTCCTGAAATCGGAGACGCAGAGAAGCTGGTGACAGGGGCATTTAAAACGTTTGAAACAACTATATAGCTGGATTTTGTTAACTTATTACTCCCTTTTTCATTACTTGCTGTCAATGTAACAGTATATAATCCTTCTTTGCTGTATGTATGTACAGGGTTTTTCGCGGTTGAATGTGTACCGTCTCCAAAAGTCCATTTCCATGAGCCTGGCGATCCTGTACTCTGGTCCGTAAAACTGACAGTAAGAGGAGCTTTTCCTGAAATCAGAGAAGCAGAAAAAGCAGTAACTGGAGCTTCATTCCCATTTGAAACGGCAATATAGCTGGATTTTGTTACCGCGCTACTGTTTCCCTTTTCGCTTAATGTCAAAGTGACTGAATATTGCCCTGAATTTCTATATATGTGCTGAGGATTTTTTTCTGTTGAATAAGTTCCATCTCCAAAGGTCCAGTTCCATGAAGTGGGAGACCCTATGCTCTGGTCCGTAAAACTAACAGTAAGAGGTGTTTTTCCTGAAGTTGGGGACGCAGAAAATACTGGCTGTGCCAGAATATTTACTGTGGCAAATTTCGAATCAGTACCGTTTTTATTGTTTACTGTAAGTGTTACTTTGTAATTTCCTGCTATAGAGTAAGTATGTTCTGGATTCTGCTGTGTTGAGCTGGACCCATCTCCAAAATTCCAGTTCCAGCTATCCGCGTTCTTTGAGAAATCCGTAAATCGGACAGAAAAAGGAGCATAACCGGATGTGGAATCGCTGCTGAAGTTTGCAAAAGGAAATGCCGGTTGTGCTGGGAGAGGGCCCATAAATTGACCGAAAGCGATAGGAATAAAGCCTGTATTTCCCGTGGCTATAACCTTGTTTGTGGCTGCGTCAATTACAGAAACAGTGTTTCCTGGATCCTCATCGTTGCCGGAGTTCGCTACATATATCTTTGTCCCGTCCTGCGTAAATGCAATTCCATAAGGACTTTTCCCAACCGTTACTGTGGCTGTAACATTGTTTGTTGCAGTGTCAATAACAGAGACATTGTTACTGCCTTCATTCGCCACGTATACTTTCGTCCCATCGGGGCTGATTGCAACTCCCATAGGCCATTTTCCTACAGGCACTCTGGCCGTAACAGTGTTTGAACTCGTGTTAATTACAGAAACAGTATTACTTTCGGAATTCGTTACATATAGTTTTGTTCCCGCCTGGTTGACAATAACTCCACAGGGGCCAAGTCCAACCTTCACAGTCTCTGTAACAGTATTTGTGCATGTGTCAATTACAGAAACATTGTTACTGTAGCGGTTTGCCACATACACTTTTCTTCCATCAGGTGTGACTGCAACTCCTAATGGATTAATTCCTGCAGGCACTGTGGCTGTAACGATGTTTGCAGATGTGTCAATTACAGAGACACCATTGATATCACGATCCGCCACAAATAATTTTTTTCCATTGGGAGTGACTGCAATTCCGCAGGGTCCGTATTTATATCCTACATTCACGGTGGCTGTAAGCTCGTTTTTGGCTGTGTCAATTACAGAGACAGTACCACTGTCGCCGTAGTTGGCATTCGTCACGTATATCCTCGTTCCATCCGGGCTGACTGCAACTCCCAGAGGTTTTTTCCCTACGGACACTGTGTCTGTAAAGGTATCGTTTGCGGTGTTAATTATAGTAACTGTGTTGCTGTTGAAGTTAGTAATATATGCATATGAGGGTGCAGGAGAACCTTCTGGTACGACATTTACAGTAGCAAGCTTTGAATCAGTGCCATTTGAATTGCTTACCGTCAGACTAACAGTATAGATTCCTGCTGCAGAATAGGTATGCGTGGGATTCTGCTTTGTTGAACGAGACCCGTCTCCAAAGTCCCAGTTCCATTTGCTTGCATTCTCGGATAAGTCTGTAAATTGGACAGGTGAAGAAAGGAAAACATAATCTGATGTAACATTGTTGCTGAAGTTCGCTAAAGGATAGACCGGTTGTTTCGGGATAGAACCTATAAACTGGCCTGAAGCACAGGGACTATTTCCTACAAGCATTGTAGCTGTAACAGTGTTGGTTACAGTGTCGATTACAGAGACAGCGTTGTAGAACTGGATTGCTACATATGCCTTTTTTCCGTCAGGTGTGAGTGCAATTCCCATCGGATTAGATCCTACAGGTATAGTGGCTGTAATCTCGTTTGTTGCCGTGTCAATTACAGAGACAGTGCTAAAATATTCGTCATTATTCGTCACATATACCTTTGTCCCTTCCGGGTTGACTTCAACTCCAAAAGGATCTCCCCCTACTTTTACTGTATCTGTTACCTTATTTGTTGTCGTGTCAATTACAGAGACGCTTCCGCTACCGGAGTTCACTATGTACACTTTTGTCCCATCTGGTGTGACTGCAATACCCTTGGGACCTTTTCCTACAGATACAGTTATTGCAACAGCTTTTGTGGCAGTGTCAATTATAGAAACCGTGTTGTCGCCTTTGTTCGTCACATATACCTTTTTTCCATTCCGGCTTACTGCGACTCCCGCAGGATATCTTCCTGTATTCACTGTGGCTGTAACAGTATTTTTGGTGGCATCAATTACAGAGACTGTGTTACTGATCAGGTTTGCCACGTATACCTTTTTTCCATTCGGGCTTACTGCAACCCCCTGAGGAGAACTTCCTGCAGGCACAGTGGCTATAACAGTATTTGTTGCCGTGTCAATTATAGATACGTCGTTGCTATGAGCATTTGTCACGTATACCTTTGTTCCATTCGGATTAATTGCAGCTCCTATCGGATTAGATCCTGTAGATATCGTGGCTGTAACCCTGTTGGTGGTTGTGTCAATTACTGAAATATTGTTGCTCTCTCCGTTTGTAACGTATGCAAAGGGTGAGGCATCTGCAATACCCACGAACATTAAAAAAGCAAGTGCTGTTATCCCCAAAACTTTGTTGAAGATCTGCCCCCTAAATATTTTATTACGTTTCGTTCTTTTCATTTTGGACCCCTTGATATATGAATTATTAAATTGTTGAGAATTTTAAAAAACCTTTAAACTTGACCGGTTCTACCAATAATATAAATTCATGAAGTCAGAGTTCTTTTCGGGTTGAGCTGGTTATTGCAACCGGGTGCGACTAAAAAAATGACTGAATGAAGAGGATTTAATAAGACTATGTAAAATAATTGTAAATTAAAAGATAATAAACTATCTTTTACTAACAGTAAAAGTCTATAAATATTTATGCAATCATATAAAAAGCTTTATTTATATTTCTATACATTATGAACTACAAGTTTTATTTCCTCTCTTCCAATTTTTGCGGATCAGCGAAGAGCAAAACTACAAAAGTAGAGTAAAACACATTCAGGCTGACTACCTAATTTACATTGGAAAGGGAGCCAATAATATTGAGGAGCAGCCTCTGGTCTTTTGAAAAATTACAAAAAATATCAAAGTCCCTAAAGTGATTAATGTGGCAATATCAGACTCTGCTATCTACGCCAGGTGAGAAGGATATAATATTGATGCCTCTGAGGAGTTAATAACATTGAAATTTTTGCTGTTTGTATTTCTGTTCATGTGTCTGACCGGAACCGCATTGGCGGTTGATATCCCGGCAGGATACGTATCTGGTTACAGTTTGAATTCATCGGGAATGACATATGTATTAAAGGGAAACATATTGGCAAACACAACGGCGGTTTCCATAGAAGCAGATGATATCGTTTTCGATGGCAATGGACATACGATAGATTGCGGATTAACTGGTGCGGGTATAGGGGTAATAAGCAACAACCACAGTAACATCACTATAATAAACGTAAACGTCATACAGCACAATTCGAGCACGTCTTCGTATGGGATCCTCACCAAAAACACAGCAAGGGCTCTAATCAGTAATTGTTCCGCATCAAGTATAGCAGGGCCCGGAATATATGTCATTGGATCCGCTGCAACAGTAGATGGATGCAATACATCATCAATTAGCGGTAGATCATTGTATATAGCTGCTAATAATTCACGTGTAACAAATTGTTCGGCGGTGTCTGACTCGAATTTCGCAATATGTTTTACAAATGCGAATAATAATACTGTGTCAAATTGCACAGGGCTCTCGAACACAAGCCGTGGAATTGATTTCAAGACCTCAACTAACAATATTATATCAAACTGTGCAGGTTATTCAAATACTAGTGACGGCCTGTCTTTCTCTCCATGCACAAACAATACCGTTAGTAACTCAATTGGATATACAAATTCGAGTAAAAATAACGGAATATTTCTAATGGATTCATCCAATAATACATTCATAAATAGTACCGGATCATCCAAGCTCAAATTTGGAATTTACTTATATAACAATACCACACAAAACACTTTTATAAACTGTCTAGGGGAATCTTTTGGAAAAGAAAGCATCTATCAGGGAATATGGTTTAAATTTTCATCTGCTGAATGCTGCGGAACCAATGTTTATAAAAACTTTACCAGTCGGTCCATACTCGCGACAACATGTCAGGATCCCAATAAGATAACCTGTCTTGCTATGGGCGATTCGATTACTGCTGGCGGTGCAGCCGGGATGCCTTACGGTGCATACATTCATTACGCTAATATCTCACTTGGAAACAGTGGATATGTGTTTTATAACAGAGCAATTGCCAATGAAACTGCCGCAGCAGGAAGAATGCGGTTTTTAGATGAAATGGCAGTGTTTAACCCCAGATATGTAACTATCATGTACGGTGCAATTGATTTAAGAGAGAAGCGTTCTCAACAACTTATTATAGACGACATTTTATGGATGGCATCACAGGCAAAGGCACATGGAGCTACCCCGGTCATTCTGCTGACTTCCACCAGAAGAGGCCTTGAAACAAATACAACATATCTGGACCAGAATTTGTCTACACAAGCGCTTGAAGCCGGGTACAACGTCTTCAATGTATATGATATAATCGATACGGTCCCTAATAATGGTCAATATGATGCATACAATTCCGCTAATTGCGTAGACAGTGTACATCCGACTCAAGCAGCTAATAAATTGATAGGAGAGGCGTTAGCAAACTATATCGCAGAAATAAGTAGCCAGGAGAAGGTTAATTCCCTCCCAATCCCTGCCGGGTTCAATTCTTTACTTTTTGTAATGATTGTATTATATCTCTTTAAGAAGTCAACCTGAATATAGTATCAAAAGCTATTGAAGTTTTAAGGAAGCTCCTTCTGAGCTTCTCTATTCTTCGAGAATAATAGTGACTGGCATAAGAGCCTGTAAACCCAGTTGCATCAATTGCTGTAATCGAAACGCTTTTCTAAGTGCCATTTCTCAAATAATATTTTGGATATTTCAGCATTGAAAAAAGAAGATATTCTGTAAGGAGGCAAGTAATTAATTCCCCTTTAATTCCCTTTACTCCCCTTCCAGGCTCAAGGTTTCTCCTACCGCAAGCATAAGTTCTCCGTAGAGCAGCTTTTCCAGAGTTTCAGCCACGTACTTTCTTTGCTGGTATTTCTGGAGATCTTCATGCATTCTGAGGTCAGAATCTACCTGCACTCGAAGGAGAGCAAAATGGAAGGCTTTTTCATTTTTTATCTGTGTGGTATAGAAGGTGTCCAGCATGTAAGGGAGTTTGAGAGGGTCCTCTATGACTTCACTTAAAAGCAGCATCTCTTCAGGAATATTTTCGCGATAAGTAGCTATGTCTTTTTTTCCAGTAATAAGTTGAAGATTTTTTTCGGAGTATTTCTTATCTAAAATAGTGATGTCTCCAATTATGCTTTCCACCTCCTCTTCAGATTAAAATCTCAGGCTTGCATCTGGGCGTCAGGCTTGAGACTAAATACCCTTCATCAAATTGATTTCCTTCATCAAATTGATTTCCTTCATCAAATTGATTTCCTTACCCAAATGACACCAGAAAAGGGAAAAAGGGCTTCAGGCCAGCATTCCCTTTACAATTATGTCTATAGCATCGTCTTCTTCAAGGCCGCGAGCCATAAGGGTTTCAACTTCTTTTTTGTCCACGCAACCAATTGCAGCCTCGTGAGTTACCTTTGCCAGAGGGTTATCAACACGTACAATAGGGACAGCTTCGGCTTTTGCGTTGCCCTGGATAACCTCCATGCAGTCCACATGTCCCCTCGCTCTCGGGGCGCGGCCCTCTGTGATTCCCCTGAATTCCGATTCCGCATTATCGGTTATTGCCAGCCGGCTTTTTATTACGCTTCGGGCATTTTCTCCATTAAGGGATATTTTTTCTAGGATTTTTATTTTGTCATCCTT
Organism: uncultured Methanosarcinales archaeon; assembly: GCA_964560735.1. Taxonomy (GTDB): domain Archaea; phylum Halobacteriota; class Methanosarcinia; order Methanosarcinales; family Methanosarcinaceae; genus Methanosarcina. The sequence continues at coordinate 35,632 of CAZLNG010000023.1, forward strand.
CTTTCCATAAACCTTTGTAACCATCTCGCAGATAGAATCTTTTTCGGCGTCTACACTGTAGTCGAATTCCAGATACCCTACCCTGCCAGACACGAGGGAGAAATTAGTGTAGTAGCTGCCTCCTTCTTCTATTTTTATGTGGGCTTTCGGAATTACCTGAATTCCTCCGTGGGGACCGTGGAAGTGGGTTTCAGTATATTTTAATGAGGCATTTTTTCCTATAAGCATTTGAGCATCCATTTTGTGGATAACCTTTACAGCATTGGGGAAGGTACAGTGGGCTATGAGTTCAACAGCCGAGTCTTCTTCGGCTACGAAATTCATTTTAATTTCCTGAAGTCCGTCTTTTGGAATAAGTCCGAAACAGAGATGAACAGGAAGTGGTATCTTGTAACCTTTCTTGATGGTCATTTTAATATCCACTCCATATTCAGTCTCATGTTTTTCGAGAACAATGCCTTCTGTCCCATTTGCATTGAGCACTTTATTTCCACTTACCACAAGGCTTGCAAGCTCGTGTTTATGGAGAACTGCAGCATCTCCCCCTGCTGCTGTATAAGCTGCATTTATGTCTTCTATTTCACTGGAAAGCAAATTAAGTGTTTTCTGATTCATTGTCAGACCACCTTCGGGGGGGATACTCTGCTGTCACAGGGTATGCATCTGTTCTTGAAAAATTCACTGATCTCCACGGGGTCTCCGCTCCGGAGAATAGCCCCTTCACACATCAGGGATGCTTTATCGGAAGCAGCTGCAATTTCCTCCCTGTGGGTTATTACAAGTACCGAAGAGCCGTTTTCCTTAAGAGTCTGGATCAAACCAACTATTTCTTTTAAGGAAACAACATCAATCCCTGAGTCGGGTTCGTCAAGGATTGCAAGTTTGGGTTTCATTGTAATTATAGAGGCAAGTTCTATACGCTTTCTTTCGCCTCCGCTGAGGGCTTCGCCAACTTCCCTGTTAAGGTATTTTTCTGGTTTAAGGTCAACTTTTCTCAGGGCTTCTTTTAGTTCCTCTTCGGTAACGCCGCCGTGAACCCTTGCTCCGATCGCCAGGTAATCCCTGACTTTCAGCCCTTCAAAACGGGCAGGTTCCTGCCAGGCAAGGGTGATGCCTTTTCTTGCACGTTCGGTTATCGAGAACTGTGTAATATCTTCCCCATCAAAAATGAGGCTGCCTTCTTCGTGTTCATAACCCTGCAGCCCCATCAGGGTGTAGGCAAGAGTACTTTTTCCTGCGCCATTTGCGCCGATGATACTGTGGATTTCCTGGTCCCCTACCTCAAGGTTGACTCCACGAAGGATTTTTTTCCCATCACGGCTCAGTACCAGGTTTTTTAAAGATAGAATCTATGACACCTCTAGCAAATTTTATTTTGAGCACTTCAACAGATCTCTGCACCTTTGCAGATCTTCAACGGTATTTACGTTTATTGCTAGTTTGGGATTCTCAAGTATAAGATTAAAGTCTTCCTGTTCTTTTCTGATTTGAGAACTGTCCAGGATGTTAACACCTGCAGGCACGATCAGTTTCCCGTCCTTATTGAAGACCGTATCCGGCCTGATTCCTGCTCCTTTGCAGATAGTAATCGGGACATATACCGAAAGCGCCGGTTTTCCTTCTTCCCTGTACTTTTCGATTACCGAATCGATAAGTTCGGGGTTTATCAGGGGAATATCTGACATAATAATCATTACCGAGCCAGTAGAATTGGCAGTTTCCACTGCATGGACCATGTCTCCTACATAGTTCCCGCCAAAGGTCCTGATTACCTGAACCTCTCCTTTATAACGTTCCTGAATCATGATTTCGGTTTTGGGAGTTACAGGCGAGACCGCCACAAATACTCTATCTACATTCTTTGAAGCTCTCAGGGCATCTATCACATAAGTTATCAGTGGTTTGCCAAGAAGTTCTACGCAGGGCTTTTCCCCCATTCCAAGCCTCTGTCCGAATCCTCCAGCCATTACAATAGCATCCATTCTATATCTCCCATATATCCATTTGATGAAAGTTTAAGGATTACTGCAATAATGATGAGGGCTGTAGCCCTTCCAATTTCGTTAGCAGTCCCGATTCCGTCTCCGTTTAAGCCGCCAAAATGAACATAGCTTCTATTAAGGACTACCAGAGCCATGATACAGGCTGCCAGATAGGGGATGAGCCCTACCCATCCAAAAGGTAGAAAGCAGACAATAGCTCCGAATACAAATCCTATAAGGAAATTCTTTCGGGTTGCCCCGTTTATGGTCATGGTCCCAAGGCCAGGATAAGCCTGTTTTTCCTGTGGCGGGATGGGTTTTCCAAAAGCAGCAATTGTAAGCATTGATTGCTTTGCACTGACCTCTGCAATAAACATCGATGCAAACATCAACATTGGAAGGTTAGATCCAAAAGCAGCCAGTCCTTCTTCCTGGACTGATCTTATAGCACCGTAAAGGGTCAGTAATAAAAGAATGCAGAAAGAAACTCCTCCTGTCCCGAGGGTTGTATCTTTGAGGGCCTTGATTTTTTTTTCACGTGACCCGTGAGCCATGAAACCGTCACCCATATCAGTAATCCCGTCAAGATGGTTAAAACCTGTAATATAATAGACAAATCCCATAATAAGGGCTGCAAGCACAGGTCCCGGAAATATTACCTGCCCAAGGTATGCAACTGCTCCTATGAGAAGTCCGAGTACCGCTCCCACAACAGGATAAAAGTATATTTTCTTCATAAGCTCGTCGATCCCTTCCATACTGATTCCTACAGGGATCGTGGACAGGAAGCCGAAACCCGATTTAAAAGCAAGTAAATATGAATTCATGTTATACCGCCTGTTTTTAATCCTTTCTTTCAGCAAACTCTGCCATACCTCTCGAATACATACTGGAGGAAACCCCTCCTATAAGACCTCCGATCACGTCATCCATAAAAGGCCCCAGGTTTGCAAGGATTCCGGGTTTTTGTTTGTCGTATCTTACAAACTCGAATGCGCCTTTAGAACCGCTGATATATGTTGCAATGCTTGTGCCAAGTACTTCATCCGCAATTATGAAGGTCAGGTCTTTTTCATAGGAACTTTTGCTGAGGTTCGGAAGGGTCCCGGCTCTGCCTGCTCTCTCCAGGAGGACTCCGGAATAAATAAGGAGGCAGAGATTTGGGTCAGAAAGAGCGTATTTGAGTTCTCTTTTAAATAAAGCGTCTGCTTTTTCCCTGGTTTCAAGCCCGGGGTGCGGGACATACATTTCGAGAGCCGTATCTGTAAGATCCTGAATACTGATGCCTTCTTCGGAAAGGACATCAAGGATGTCAACAGTAGCTTTTCCCTCTAATTTTTCAGGCTGTCCTTTTTTCAGGTCCCTTTCATCAATATCGGATAACTTCATACGATCACTTCGGGATTGTCAATACGAGCACATTAACTTTCGAAAATCGTTAGAATCGCAAATCGGTTATTTTCAGAACCCTTTTTCTCATAAAATTCAAGTTGTTACAAGAACAGGCTCTGACAAATAAAGAGAGGTTACAGGTACAGGTGGATTCCTGCTATCTGGATCACTGCCGCAAAGGCAGCAAGTGAGAACCCTGAAGCAATTGCTATTAATTGGGATACCCTTTTTATATCCTTTACTTCGGTAGGAGGGTATGAGGCTCCCAGAACATAAGTGTCAGGTTTTTCAAGTTTGACTCCCAGGGCTCCTGCAGTCGCAGCCATAGGATACCCGGAGTTGGGGGATGGAGTTTTCGTCCCGTCTTCCAGGGCGCTCTTTACACTGTTGAGGGGGTTAATTTTTCCCAGCTTTTTCGGGAGCAAAGATATTGTAAAGGCTGCGGCAAGGATAAATATTACGGACATTCTGGCAGGAATCCAGTTTAAAACATCATCGGATTTTGCTGAGAAGTATCCCAGTTCCCTGTAGGGCTCGGTCTTGTATCCTACCATGGAATCAAGGGTACTTATGGCTTTAAATACGTAAGCAGCCACCAGCCCAAATTCCCCGAAAAGGGCGTAGTAGAAAATAGGGCTCAGGATCCCGTCTACGTAATTTTCGGATACAGACTCAATTACTGCAGAAGACATCTGGGTCCTGGTCAGTTTTGAAGTATTCCGGCTCACATATATCGGAAGCATTTCCCTTACTTTATCAAGCCGGTTTTCTTCAAGATATTTGTATATCTGTCTGGCAGGACTTAAGAGACAATTGATTGCAAAGGTGGCTTTGAGGAAATACGCTTCTATTATAAGAGCAAGAAAGACCGGAACTCCGGGCAGGGCTGTAATGTACAGAACCGAATAACCCAGTAAGCCGGCAAATAATACACAGCATAGAGCCATTGCAACTCCATACAGTTTTCTGTGGGTTTTTGGAGCTGCATTCTTCAAAATGTTGATTAATTTTCCTATCCATACGACCGGATGTACTGCTGCCGGGGGCTCCCCAAATATAATGTCTATAGCTGCTGCAAGCAGAAGTACAAGAGCAAGGTGCCCGCTGTCCGGCACAATCATAAGATAGGCTCCATTACTTTTTTCCAGGCCACTTTTACCAGTTCGTCCGTGTCTCCTTCCTGCATAAGACAGTCAAGGATTTGCTGGGCTATCTCTTTTTTATGTACAAGGTGACAGTCAACGCAGCTCCACACTCTGCCTCCTCTCGAACTCTGAATCCATTTTCCCCCGGTCTTTTCATTCTCACAGGGGTAGAATGGGCAGAAGCAGAAGGTACAGTTCTGACCTTCAAAATGGCATGGATAGTATTCGCAGGTCTTTCTGCCTCCTATGCCTTCTTCAGAGGCTTTTTCGATCACATGCTGCAGTTCGTTCTTTGCCTGTTCTCTGCCCCACTGGGTAATGACGTCTCCGATTGCAGCAATCAGCCTGTCATTTTCTTTTGCACTCCTGACCGCAACCCGTATGTAATTCTTCCCGAGCCCATGGAAGGAAACGCAATTTCTGATCAGGACTCCACGGGCTGCAAGGCGGGCACTCAGTTCACTTGAATCCAGCATGAATTTGCTGATATCGACAAAGATAAAGTTTACATTCACTTCCCCGGCTTCAAAGCCCCTTATTCTGTCAAGTTTGGCTTTGAGCTTTTCTCCTTCTTCCAGGATTACAGCCCTTGCGTTTTTCAGGTACGGGTTATCTATCCCGCCTTCTATGTTCAACAGTGAAGTTGCTATAGTGTTTGCCACGGTTCCCAGATTCCAGGAGAGTCTGGCAGTATTGAGGATTTCAGCCATTTCAGGAGAGGCTATCCCGAAACCCATTCTTATTCCGGGGATTGCAAAGTCCTTTGTAAGGGAGCGCATCACAAAAATGTAGTTATTGTCCAGTGTAAGGTCGGCAACGCTTTGCGCAGGGTCAGAGAGTTCGATAAAAGCTTCATCTATGAAAAGGAGAGTTTTATGCTGCTTACAGCGCTTTGCAAGTTCTTTGATTTCCTCTCTGGTACGGAGCTTTCCCGTCGGGTTATTAGGGTTACAGATAAAAAGGATTTTTGCTCTTTCAAGCAACTCATCAGGGAGGGTTTCCACCTCTTCCTGCCCTGGATATTCAGGTACTGCTCCCATAATCCGGCACTGCATTTCATATTCTCCGAAGGTTGGCCACGGAAGAAGGACAGTATCTCCTTTCTCAACCACACATTCGACTACAAGCCGGACAATTTCCGTTGAACCATTACCTGGGATAATATTCTGGGGAGTTACTCCGAGCCCTACAAACTTTGCAGCAGCTTCCCGAAACTCCAGATATCTGTTGTCAGGGTACTCCATAAGCTTTTCAAGGCTCTTTTTAAGAATTTCGTCAAAGTCCAATCCACTTTCAGGATGTTCAAAAGGGTTTCCAAGAGGATTAAAGTTTGCACTGAAGTCAAGAATTTCGCTTTCAGGAATCCCGTAAGTCTCAGACGTTTCCTGAATTAGCCCTCCATGAAGACAGGGCTTCAGGGCAAGTAGATGCTCCCTTAAAGGTACACTTCTTTTCTCGGACACGGTGATCGCAAATATTTAGTGCAAATCATGTATATTAATCTGCTTATTATAATATTCAACGTAAACTTGTCTTTATTTGCTTTACGATTGTTTGATTGCGAAAACTCTGGCTTTCGGAATCCATTCTACTTTATTTTACAGAATAAATATATTATTTTAGTCTTCGCTACCCTTTCTCTGTGACGTTTAGCCTGTTCAGGATAGTATCGAAAAAATAAAATAGCATGCTTTCACCTAGTATCTTCTGAAAGAGCTGAACAAGGACAATAAATAATAACAGCGAAAACAGTGAATAAAAACAGAATAAAGACAGCGTATATTCAGAATTGTTGGAAGTGCTATCTGTCGTTTCTTCTAAGGATAATCATTCTTTGAAAGTGTAAACGCTTTTGAAGTATACATTCTGAGAATATAATACCTAAAAATGGCTTATATACAGGTTATGCCTATGAACTGGCAGTTTATGCCGTAAGATGATTACTCTAATCAGATGGCTACTCTAATCAGATGGCTACTCTAATCAGATGGTTACTCTAATCAGGTATTGTTTTATTCAATAATGCTCTACTCAGACAATTGCTCTAATTATACATATCAGGTGCATTTAAAAATGACAGTTAACAGACCAAGAGGGACCCGGGACTTTTTACCTGCTGATACCACCCGGAGAAGATACGTGGAAAGTGTTATGAGAAATGTTGCCCGCAACTGGGGTTACAGTGAAATCATTACTCCCACGTTTGAGCATCTGGACCTTTTTACCCTGAAATCCGGGGAAGGAATTGTAGGGGAGCTCTACAACTTCACGGACAAGGGAGGCAGGGACATGACCCTCAGGCCGGAACTGACTGCTCCTGTCATGCGCATGTACGTTAATGAACTTCAACCTTTTCCAAAACCCTTAAAGCTCTTTTACTTCGAAAACTGCTTCCGTTATGAGCGCCCTCAGAAAGGCCGTTTTAGAGAGTTCTGGCAGTTCGGAGTTGAACTTATAGGAAGCGGAAAGCCTGACTCTGACGCAGAGGTTATTGCTCTTGCTGACGCCCTCTTAAAAGCCGCGGGAGTCAAAGGAGACATGAAAATCGGGAACCTTGCAGTAATACGTACGCTTCTCAAAGGTCTTGAACCCGAAATCGTAAGCAAGGTCATGAGGCTCGTAGACAAGAAAGAGTATGCAGGCCTTGAAGCTCTGCTCGATGAAATAGGCGCAGAAGAACAGTTGAGATTAGATATTTTCAGTCTCATCAAGCTGGAAGGCAGGTATATTCTCCCGCAGGTAAAAGAAATAGTCGGGAATATCCCTGAACTTGTAAGCTTTGAAAAGACACTCAAAATCCTCGATGCATACGGAGTTGACTACTCCCTTGACTTCGGAATCGCCCGCGGGCTTGATTATTATACAGGCATGGTCTTTGAGGTCTATGCCGAAGGCCTCGGCGCCCAGAAACAGGTCTGCGGCGGCGGTTCTTACCAGCTCATCCAGCTTTTCGGAGGCGGAGACGTGCCCTCTACCGGTTTTGGCATCGGTTTTGACAGAATAATGGAAATCTGTCCTCTCGAATATCCGGCGCCCAAAAACCTTGTGCTCATCTCAAAGCCCGATACCCACATCGAAGCCGTAAAAATTGCAGCCGA
>CAZLNG010000024.1:0-34543 GCA_964560735.1 uncultured Methanosarcinales archaeon
TATTCTAGCGGCGCTCAAAGGAGCGCCGAGAACTATACTCTGAATTGTTACAAAAATTTAAGAGTAAAAATTAAGAAAGTTCTGGTAGAAGCACGTAAAAGTTAATTCGAAAGAATAATTTAAAGGAAATTAAAATTGAAGTAATATTGTCTAAAAAATAGAATAATTGTCTAAAAAATAGAATAATTGTCTAAAAAATAGAATAGAAATTTACCGAAACAGTTTTTTGTGCAGCGGTAAATCATTAAAGTTTTAGGGTTAAAGTTTAAGGGATGGTCTAAATACTTCAGAACAATATTTGTCGAAGACCTGATCTTCAACCTGTTCGCAGATTCTCTTATAGTCCTTTGATTTTGGGTCGTGTTTGCTAATGTTTTTCTTAACTTCAGCGTTCATCTTATCAAGTGTTTTCTGATCGAAACCTTCCGTATTCTCCATAGTAAACATAAAAATCATACTCTGAAACTACCTTTCTAGGTATTAAAATTCTTAAATTATTGCCTGTGTATATCCGACATATATTGAACAGATTTATAAATCCATACATAAATTTATTGATCGGTAATTTTATTGAATGTTGGATATTATTCTTAAACTATGCTTGAACAATCATCTAATTAAATAATTACGAGTTTTAATTTCATAATTACGAGTTTTAATTTCAATAATTACGAGTTTTAATTTCAATAATTACGAGTTTTATATTATTTATCTAATATATTAGCTTTATCTTTGATCAGGCTTTCATGCATGCTAATGGAGTCTTCATCTCAAATTAACAGTATTCAGACATTTAGAAAGCTTTTTACTTTTAGATAATGCTTATTTAAGCATACATTTACCATTAATCATTTATTTGTTTACTCATATAAATATTTTACATCAAGCTGATGTCCTGAAGTAATACGCTTTCACACAATTTCTTATTAATATTTCATATTCAGTAAATATTCCAGTGTATATTAAATTCTTCACATATACATTCTATGTTTGAATATATAATGTATCTGCAGGTTGTGGGCGGATCTTATACATAAAACTTAGGAACTTTCAGTTAGAAGTTTTTCAGCTTAGGACTTACGCGGTTGAAATGAGGAATCGATATCATTAAACCATCAACTGTCTAAAAGTTGACTTTAACCATAATGCCTATTGAGCTTGATTTTATACTTCAAGTGCGTAAGTCCTACATCTATGATGTTTCTCATATTCGATGTAAAAGTTGGAGTCTTTAGCAATTGAATCTACCCACAGGTTTATAGGGTTAATTTTATTAGCTCTTCAGATTAACTATAAAGTATAGAAAAGTACTCGAGTTGATAACAAAGTGCGACCAGTCTCACAAAGAGTGAACGCGAAAAAGATTCATGAGAATAATACCGAGTTCGGGAAATCTACTTCTGAACTTTTGATTCTGAAACCTGAGGGTTATCCCCTGAGCGGAATGATGGATGAGTATCCTGTAATTGAAAATAGGGATGTTTTTGAATTCTATGCTCGGGAACAATGGAATGGGTATGTTGCCCGCAAAGGAGATTATCTCTTTGACAGACGGATGTTTCCGGACTTTGCTTACCGAATTATAGATGTAGAACCTGCAGAGTCCATAATAGGGAATTCAACTTCAATTATTGTGACTGAAGAGGAAAACGGTCTCAATCCCTCGACAGAAATTAAGAGTAGCGTTAAATTCGAAGATGTGATTGGGCAGGAGCTTGCAAAACAAAAATGCAGGCTCATCGAACGCTTTCTGGAAGAACCGGAACGTTTTGGGAAATGGGCTCCAAGAAATATTCTCTTTTTTGGCCCCTCTGGCACAGGGAAAACCATGCTTGCAAAAGCTCTTGCAAACAAGACTGATGTGCCCATTATTCCAGTTAAAGCTACGCAGCTTATAGGAGAGTATGTGGGAGATGGAGCCCGCCAGATCCACCAGCTTTACGACAGGGCAGAAGAGATGGCTCCCTCCATAATCTTCATAGACGAACTTGATGCAATAGCTCTGGACAGAAAGTTCCAGGAATTAAGAGGAGATGTAAGCGAAATTGTAAACGCTCTGCTGACCGAGATGGATGGTATAGTGGAACGTGACGGTGTCTGTACTATCTGCTCAACTAACCGGATTTATTCTCTGGACTCTGCTGTTAGAAGCAGGTTTGAAGAAGAAATTGAGTTTATTCTTCCCGGAGAAGAAGAAGTCCTCCGTATATTCGAATCAAATGTAAAGACTTTTCCTTTGCAGGTAGAGGACTGTAACTTCGAGGCTCTTGCAAAGAAGACGAAAGGGCTGTCCGGTAGAGACATTGTGGAAAAGGTCTTGAAAACCGCTCTTCATCAGGCAATTATTGAAGATAGGGAAATAGTAACTGGTAAGGATTTCGAAAAAGCCCTTGCAAAACTTGGTAGAAAAGAACTTCCTCAAGATCCATCTGAACTCTATGTCTGAGCTCCATGTATAGTAGTAAGATCTACCTTTAAAAGATTATTTAAATACTCTATTTAATATAGTATTTAAATAGTATCTTTTAAAACATTATCTTTTTTGTAGACTAAAATATAAACTAAATTGGGAGACGAAGACTCTTATTATATTTGTTAAAAAGAGTTTTTAATAATTTAGCTCATAACTTATGTGTTACTTATATGAATTTGGCAGATCAGTGATCATCCGGGGAATAAGACATGCAAATAACTCCATTTTTTGTTAGAGGTATAGCTCACAGCTCATATATTCTTGCAGGAAAACAAAATTGTGCAGTTATTGATCCGCAAAGGGATATAGATATCTACCTCGAAGAGGCAAAATCCAGGGGTTTGAAGATTACCCATATTCTGGAAACTCACATTCACGCAGATTTTGTCTCCGGACATATAGATCTGGCAGAAGCTACAGGAGCAAGAATTTATGCTCCCAAAACCGCTAACTGTGAGTTTGAGCATACCGGGCTGGACGAAGGGGATACTTTTAAAATTGAAGACATGATCATAAGGATTATGGAAACTCCAGGACATACTCCTGAGCATATCTGCTATGTTGTTTCTGACACTTCAAGAGGACCTGATCCGGCTGCTGTCTTTTGTGGAGATACCCTTTTTGTTGGTGATGTTGGCAGGCCGGATCTATTCCCAAATAGGGCACCGGAACTTGCTTCTAAGCTTTACGACAGTTTGCACAAAAAATTGCTCTCTCTTCCGGATTCCTGTGAAGTTTATCCTGCTCATGGGGAAGGATCTCTTTGCGGAAGAGCTCTTGGGGACAAACGTTCAAGCACAATAGGCTATGAAAAAAAATACAATTACGCCCTGCAGATTCCTGACAGAACCGAATTTATAGAGGCTCTTACTACGGATATGCCCCCTGCACCCGATCATTTCAGCCGATGTACTGAAATCAATCGGAAAGGGCCGACAAAGTTGAATGAACTTTCCTCTGTAAAGGAAATCCCTCCAAGAGACTTTCTCAAATTTACTCAGATAAACGATACTGTTGTTTTAGATCTCCGTTGCTATGAAGGCTTTGGAGGCGAGCATGTTCCAGATTCCTGGTGCATTGATTTTCGAAGCAATTTTGCAACTTATGCAGGCTGGCTTCTGCCTCACAAAAAACAGATTATACTGGTGTCAGAAAGTGAAAAACAGGCACTGGAATCTGTAGTCTGGCTGCGCAGGGTAGGCCTTGACAATATTTCCGGCTTTCTGACAGGGGGAATGTTTGCCTGGGTAACTGCAGGTTTCAGGGCTTCTCATGTACCTCAACTCTCAATTCCCGAATTGCATGAGTGGATTTTAAGTGAAAATCCACTTTTAATTGTTGACGTAAGGGCTCCTTCCGAGTATGAGGTTTTCCATATAGAAAATTCAATTAATATTCCGGTCCAGGACCTCAGGGAGAGATATGTTGAACTTGATCCTGAGGCTGAGATTGTAGTTATATGCAGTACCGGGCACAGGTCAAGTATGGGATGCAGCATCCTCAAAAAGCACGGTTTTTTCAGGATTAATAATGCTGCAGGGGGAATGACTGGATATAATGCTGCAGGTTTTGGACCTGAGTGTCCTATCTGTGCTCTTTCCTGGGCTGGAAAAGCGGGTAAGGAAGCGAAAAAGGAACTCTCCTGAAACAAAGTCAGAAGGCGAAGTGTTTTTAAAACACTCAATCCTTTTTGAAATAGAACACTTTCTCAGGCATTTCTCAAGCTAAACGGTAATTTATAAAAGTTCGACAACGTTAGAAGTTTTTAAATTTATATTTAATGTTCATAATTATTTTTTTCATGGTTTTTTGCCAAAAAGTTTCTCTAGGATGAAGATTTCTGAATTATGATTATTTTCGCAGATTTGTTTCTATTCTCCGGTTCATTTTAGCTATTTGAAACATTTAATATTGGTAGAAAATCGAATTACTGTACAAAAAATAAATGTGCTGATAGACAAATATTTATAACAAGTATCGGTAGTTTATATTGAGGTAAAAACGTAGAAGTACTTTATAGTGGGGGAGAAGTATGAAAATTAGAGTAGTTAGTTCCAGAGAGGAGATTTTCACTCTCAATCCTAACGAGCGTGTTGTTCATCTGGCCTTCAGGCCTTCAAACAAAGACATTTTTGCACTGGTTGAAACCTGCCCGAAAATTGAGGTTATTCAGTTACCTAAATCTTACAGGCGTACGGTTTCGAAATCCATAGAAATGTTTCTTGAAATGCAGAGGATCCAGCTTATAGAAGGAGACGTCTGGGGTCATAGAAAAGATATTAATGAATATTACAGCATTCCATCCTCAATCATTGAGAAAATAAAGGAACTGAAATCCGAGGGTACGCCTGCTGAGAGAATTGAAGAAAAGGTCTCAAGGGAAAGCAAACTTAACCCTGAAATGGTTGCCTATATCCTGACCAAGGAAGCTCCTGCTTGAACAGGTATCAGGTTGCTTACTTTTCGCTTCTATCTTGAGTAAGGTAAAATCGTAATTGATTAATCCATTCACTATCCTGATTCAAGCTTAAGCATTCGGGAATCTTAAAAGGCTCTCTGGCTATGGATAATAGCGTAAGCTTTCCTTGTCAGGGGGGCTCCAAATGTTTTTAATTTTCCTTTTTTTTCTGCTTTTTTTCCCGTTTATTTGAGAGTATCATTGTTAATTTTCTGTATTATTTTTCGGAAAAGAACTAAAAAATTGTACAGTTTCTCTGAATGAAAGGAGTGGTAAACAGTAATAATTTATATAGTTTTGAAGGCTGTAATCTTTTCAGTTACATCAAACTAAAACTCGAGAGGAGACCTAAGGGTTGAAATTAGAACTTATAGAGACTATTTTCCTTTCAGATAAGCGAAAACAATTGTTACTTTTTCTTGCGGATGGATCGAAAAACATGGATGAAATCACTGAAGCCCTTCAGGCACCTTCGACAGCCATCCTGCCCCAGATTAAGAAGTTAAAAGAAAAATCCCTGGTTATTCAGGAAGATAAAAATTATACTCTCTCCCTTATAGGTAAAATTCTTGTTAACAAAATGAGGCCGCTTGTAAATGTTATTGATGTTTTCGAGGATAATTTTGAGTACTGGACTGAGAGAGATCTGCAGGGGATTCCCTTTTCCTTTAGAAAGCGGGTCGGAGAGCTAGGTAAGTCAACACTGATTCAGCCCAATCTGGACAGAATGTTTGAAATTGATCCGATAATTGTAGAAAACCTCTCAAAATCTAAAAATATCCTTGAATGTATAGCTTACTTTCATCCTTTACTTATTTCTCTATTCCAGAACCTTGCAAATAGTGGAGCAAAAGTTTCCTTCATAATGTCCGAATCGGTTTTTCAACGCTATTCTGAGGATTATCTGGAAGATTTCCATAGATTCTTAGCCGTTGAAAATATCCATTTCTTCCTGTATTCAGGAGAACTCAGAATCGCGAATCTAACTGTCACAGATAGATTTTTCCTTCTTTCTCTTTTTCCAAAAAATCAGAAGCATTTTGATCTGGAGAGCCTGATAAGTTATGACCCCTCTGCGTTGCAATTTGGAAAAGAACTTTTTAATGAGTTGCTAAATAATTCCACTCAAATTACGCAGATTCCCCGAGAGTAAAGTAAGAGTTTCATACCCGGGAATTTAAATGAGATTGTTTCTCTCAAGCGGATTGATATTGCAAAATAATCCTTTAAAGCGTCTAAATAATTGGGAAATGGAAGAAAAGAGATACAGGTAAAGTTTCCTTTCTTCCATATTTCCAACGTGTAAAATAGAGTGAATCAGTATACATTACTTACATTCAAACTATTTTCAGTTAAAACTATTCACTGAGAAGTGTTCCAGTTATCCTTATGTATAGTTTTATATTATGATTACAAACTTTTACTTGCTTGCGTGTTTGAGTTTTTCTGCAATGTCGATCCCGAGCCTCTTGCATTCCTGCAGGTCTTTATCGGTAGGTTTATGAAGAATCCGAAGAACAGGATCTATTACAGTCATGCCCATTTCACGCATCTTTTCAGCTATCAATATAGGCGCTTCTCCGCTCCATCCGTAGGAACCGAAAGCAGCTCCAATTTTTCCTTTTGGATTTGTGGAGGCAAGAGTCTCAGCCATGAATTTTTCCATGGGAGCCAGCATTCTGTAATAAAAAGTAGAAGAGCCAACTGCAATTGCGTTTGCTTCATTTAGTTCCTCGAGTTTTATGTCGTAAAAACTAACAGCTTTTGCATCCACATTCTTTGACTCGATTCCACTAGCTATTGCTTCAGCCATAGCTTTTGTATTCCCTGAGGTACTGAGATAGACTACTATCGCTTTCAACTTTATCCCCATCCAATCAAAGATCTATTCTTAATATATTGCTGAGAAGGTGAGTAAAAATCGGCAACTTCAACTCCATAGATCACCAAAACTCAGGTGATATAAAAATTAAATTTGTTGCCTTCTCACCTTTAAACCCTGCATTAGTTATAAAAATTATTTTAAATAAGGATTTCGTCCTGAATCAGATTGGCTTCAGAAGTGATAGGGATATCTTCATGCAAGATCTGCTTCAATGCGGATAGGAGCTATATAATTCACTACCTGCATGGCTATGCTCTCAAGGAAGTTGCGTACATTCTGGGGAATTCTGTCTGTAGTGCGGGAAGCAAAGTTCAGGCTGCCTATTATTTCTCCTCTATGTTTCATAGGAATAACTGCCACAGCAGTAATTTTTTCTTTTCTTATCAAATCTGCCATTTTCTCGGAGTAGAAATCCAGTTTGTAGATGGGTTTTTCGATCCATATCTGTTGTGCCTCAGGAGAATCTGCCCTGTAAGTTGAGATGCTTTTCACAAACTCAGGAGAAAGTCCCCGATATGCAACAAGATTGATCTGGTCAAGGAGTTCATCTTTCAGGTATATCCCTGCAGCGTTTAAATCTTTTATCTGCAGGCAGGCATCAAGAATTCGGGAAAGCATTGTCTGAAGGTTCCAGGTACTATTGAGGGATACTCCAAGTTCCCTCTGGATCTCAAGCATCTCCTGGGCTTCTTTCCTTTCAGTAACATCAATTACTATTCCCTGGAGATGAATTACCTCCCCTTTACTGTCTCTCTGGATAAATGTTCGCTCTTCAACCCAGCGAATATTCCCGTCTCGGGTAAAAATTCTATACTCCATCTCAAAAGAATCATATCCTTCTCTTATTGAGCGTGCCAGATCTTCAATTACTGCTCTTACATCCTCTTTGTGGATGATGTTGCCATAAAGGATTTTTCCAGAAATAAAATCCTCTACCTTGTAGCCAAATTGAGTCACGTTTTCGGAAACGAATTTTGCAGGTAAATTTTCCATATTTTCCCAGAGAAAGGCTACTGCCGGGCTTTTGTTAATTATGGTTTTCAGTATTTTTTGAGTTTCAAGAGATCCCCTAAGAGCTTCCTCTATTTTTTTCCTGGGGGTTATATCCAGCACAATCCCCTGAAAGCAGGTAACTGTGCCGTCTCTCTGGATGAAAGTTCTTTCATTTACCCAGCGCACATCTCCCGCTTTTGTTATAATTCTGTACTCTGAGTTGAAACTAACTTCTCCTTTCAGAATGCTCCTTTCAAGTTCTTCCTCTACTCTTTTCAGGTCATCGGGGTGTATAATTTTTCCATATTGAACTTTTTGTGATAGAAAATCGTCAACAGTATATCCAAACTGTACAACATTCTCTGAAACAAAAAATGCAGGCCAGTATTTTTCGTTTCTCCAGAGAAAGACTACTGCAGGACTGTTATTGATAACCGTAGTCAGCAATTTCTGCATTCGAAGAACTTCTTCCAGCTTCTCTTCACTCTTCTTCCTCTTGGTGATATCGAGCACAACTCCCTGAAAATGCGTTATCCTGCCGCCGGAGTCTTTCTGGACAAGGGTTCTCTGGTTTATCCAACGAACATCTCCGGTTTTTGTGAAAATTCTGTACTCAATACTGAATTCCGGAGCCCCACTTTTTACTATTTCCTCAAACTTTTCCTGGACATGTTCAAGATCTTCAGGATATATAATTTCTCTGTACATTACCCTGCCCGAAATTAAATCATCCACAGTATACCCAAAATTTGTCACATTTTCGGAGACAAACTCTACAGGCCACTTCTCTTCGTTTTTCCAGAGAAAAAGTACTACATGGCTATTATTGATTATTGTCTTCAGGGTTTTTTCTTTTTCCAGGACTGCGTGGAGGTTTTCTCCTTTATTATTTCCAGTATTTTCTGTCCCGAAATCCGTGTTTAAAGTTTCTTTTTTCTTCAAACTCTCATTACCCATTTCTCCAAGTACCTCCACTGGGTTTTAAGTATCGTTTTATGTATTGTTATTTTTCGGCTGCAATCGTTTTCTTCACTTTTAAGACGTGCTTCTTATATAATTGGGTTTATTCAATATCAGTTTTTTTGATGCAGGTTCCCTGGTTTCTTACGTTATCGATTTCATCTGCTTAATCAAAATCTATATATATCAGGTTTCTTTCAATCCCAAAAATCCTTCGATGCTTGTTGATTTTTATTTTTGTACATCAACAGTTAATTATTTATATTATTAACGGGTAATAAGATTCCGTATTCCTTACTCTGACTTCAACTTCAAGCCCGAGGAATTTCATCACAGCACCACCAGTGAGAATTGTCTGCTGGACACAAGACTTGAAACCGTACGACCTCTCATGAACCCCTATATCAAAATCTTTCAAAAAAATAAAGAGACGTCGATTTTTAACTCAGAAGCTAAAACGAGTTTCAAAACTAAAAAGTAAGTCTATAAGTGAAGTTCTTGAGTATGGAATACACGCAGAAAGTAAAATAAAAATTTGAGAGGGATAAACCTCTAAAAAATGGCAGAAAATTCTGAAAAGAAGTAAGTCTGAAAAGAAGTAAACCTCTGTAAAAAATGGCAAAAAGGTCTGAAAGACAAAAATGGCAAAAAAGTCTGAAAGACAAAAAACCTCCATAAAGGGCCTGTGGTAAGGAAGAGGGAGACCTTATTTCAGTGCCCTTTCATTCTCTTCATCTGTTACAAATCTTTTGAATTTTAGATTTTCAGGATGATTTTTCAGCATATGCTTCTATCTCCAATCTCATCATCTGAACATGAACGTATCCTTTGTCATCAGGGGGATAATTTTTAACAAAAATGTTTACAAGTTCATTTATGAAATTTCCCCTCATGCTTTGGGGAACCTGTTGCGTATAGGGATGTAAGATTGAGGTATTCCACGCACAGAATTCATTTTTTCCCTCAAGAACCATATCTTTTGGTCTCAGTTCCAGCCGCTTCACAGAGAATCTCGAGTTTTTCAACAATCTTGCATATTCTTCAGGTCCATAAAAGCTGAATGGAAAAGTGAAATCTTTGAAATAAGGATTCCATTTTTCATCCTGAAGCATCGAGTCAACAACTTTCAGGATTTCCGCAGCATTTCCTCTCCCTCCCAATTGGGCCAGGAGTTTTCCCCCAGGCTTAAGGCTTTTCCAGACACTTTTTAGAAAGGGTTCATGGTCTTTTATCCAGTGGATTGCGGCATTGGAAAAAGCAATATCGAACTCAGATGTAAAATTAAGGTATGTTGCATCCATTTGAATGAAGGTAAGATTTGGAAAATTTGTAGGAGAGTAGCATCTCCTGGCAAAATTAATCATAGCTTCGGAAAGATCAATTCCGAGAACAGAACCTTCTGGTAACTTTCCTGCTGTTTCTGCACTGAGCTTTCCATCCCCGCAGCCAATGTCAAGAACTTTCTCATTTCCTTTGAGGCGCAGTTTTGTTAAAAGTTCCAGCCCCCAATTTTTCTGAGGTGAGGAACTTGCAGAATAAAGTTCTGGATCCCAAAAGTCCATAAAAATAATTTGTTTTTTCAGAAGTTAACCTTTTCGATTCCAGTAATTGAGGTAGTTTCGAGATGTTTATTGGTACCTTTATAATAGATTTTATGAACTTGAAACCTGAATAATGCTTTCCTCTAATAAGATCAAAATTAAAAAAAGTCAAATGACTTTAATAAAAACCTGTGAACGGGGTAACCCTGTAGTGGCTAAGTTTTAGGTGATTTGTGCTTTTTTTGGGTGTGATCTTGTAGATGTGGTCCAGAGCATACCCGTTCACTATGCCACTGATCAAAGCTCTTACTGGCTATATAAATATTTGGACACTATTATATTAAATTGCCTTTTTGTCTTAATTATTGTTTTTTTTGAGCTTGTAGGAAGATATTTTTCCCAATATTTGTCCTTATGTCTTTCTAAATTTAATTTTTTCCGGCTGATTTTTTTCTAAGGTGTCTTTTTCTTGTATTTTCAATTTGTCTCACACATTTACAAGTCTTTCCTTTTTACAGGCCACTTCATTTTAATGTACCTTTGAGCTAATTTTTATGTCTCTATTATGTTATTCAGTACCTTTTGTCATTTTCTTTACAGCTTTTCCTACCCAACCTGTTTATACTATGAAGTTTTTTCCTATCTTATACATTACAACTTTTAATTCTCACCATGAAACTCTATGGAGATTTAACATGAGAAGCGATATCATCAAAGAGGGGCCTGAGCGTGCTCCCAACCGTTCACTTCTGAAAGCGACTGGAGTCACAGATTCCGAGATGAAAAGGCCTTTCATCGCAGTCGTCAATTCCTGGAACGATATAATCCCTGGCCATATCCACCTGAATAAACTTGCCGAAGCCGTAAAAGCCGGGATCAGGAACGCAGGGGGAGTTCCTTTTGAATTCCATACCATAGGGGTTTGCGACGGAATCGCAATGGGACACGAGGGCATGAAATATTCCCTTCCCAGCAGAGAAGTTATTGAAGATACAATCGAACTGATGGTTAGAGCTCACCAGTTTGACGGCATGGTGCTTATGCCTACCTGTGACAAGATAGTGCCAGGCCACCTTATGGCAGCAGGAAGACTTGATATTCCTGCAATTGTTGTAACCGGAGGGCCGATGCTTCCTGGTTATGTGGATGATAAGTATACGGATCTCATCTCAGTCTTCGAAGGTGTGGGGGCTCACAGGGCAGGCAAACTTTCCAAAACCGATCTTGAAAGACTTGAGAATCTTTCATGTGCAGGTGCAGGATCCTGTGCAGGAATGTTTACTGCAAATACCATGGCATGCATGACGGAAGCCCTCGGGCTGAGCCTTCCTGGCTGTGCAACTGCCCATGCAGTTGATGCAAAAAAGACTCGTATCGCCAAAGACTCTGGAGAGCGTATTGTAGAAATGGTCAGAGAGAGCCTTACTCCCAGAAAGATTGTCAATCTCAAATCTTTTGAGAATGCCATAATGGTAGATATGGCAATCGGAGGCAGTACAAACACTACTCTCCACCTTCCTGCCCTTGCTCACGAATTCGGGCTAAAACTTCCTCTCGAGACTTTTGATGAGCTGAGCCGGACAACTCCACATCTGATTTCACTGCGCCCAGGAGGTCCTAATTTCATGTTGCATTTTGACAGAGCAGGAGGGGTTCAGGCAGTTATGCAGAGGCTGTCTTCTAAACTCCATCTGGACCGACTGACCGTTAATGGCAAAACCATCGGGGAGAATCTGGAGGAGCTGGATATTATTAATCCCAAGCTCAATAAAGAGATCCTCGCAACTCTAGAAAACCCGATTCATGCCCAGGGAGGAATTGCAATTCTCAAAGGCAGCCTTGCCCCTGATGGTTCAGTTGTAAAACAGGCAGCAGTTGATCCAAGGATGCATGTACATACAGGCCCAGCAAGAGTTTACGATTCTGAAGAGGATGCTATGAAGGGCATTCTTGCAGGCCATATAAAACCAGGAGATGTTGTTATCATCCGTTATGAAGGCCCCAAAGGAGGCCCCGGTATGCGAGAAATGCTTGCAGCTACAGCCGCAATTGGAGGCATGGGGCTTCTTGAATCTGTGGCTCTGATAACAGATGGACGCTTCTCAGGCGGCACTCGTGGGCCCTGCATAGGACATGTCTCCCCTGAAGCCAGTGAAGGAGGCCCAATTGCCCTTGTAAAAGATGGGGATATGATTGAAATCAATATTCCTGAAAGGGTTTTGAACCTGAAAGTTTCTGAAGAAGAACTCAAGAAGCGGAAAGCTTCCTTTGTACCCCCTAAAAAGGAAGTCACTGGTTACCTTGCCAGGTACCAGCGTTCCGTCCATTCCGCAAATACAGGCGGGATAGTTGACTGAACCATCTGATGATTAAATTTTGAATTCCTGTATTTCTGAAGGGTTTTATCCCTTCTTTTTCTTCCTTCTTTTTCTTCCTTAGTTTTCTCTCAGTGCAAGCTATGTAAGGGATTTTTTACCTGTACAAAAACCGATTTTGAGATTATTTTCTTTTCTGTGCCTGAAAACGCTTCCTGTATTCTGAAATCTATATCTAATAGAATCTTATCAAAAATCTTACAGGGAAATGTTCCGGAGATTTATATTCTGGAAGGGGACTATGGACTCTGGTCCAAAATCTAGTGATTTTTGCATTTTTCGATTGAAACATTGAATTTGCAGGAAGAATTCTTTCTTCTATCAAACTCACGGTTCGATATCTAAAGACTTCAATCAAGAGGAAGTATTCAAAGGATTGTGACCATTTTCAAAATCTAGTGATTTTTATTTTTACATTCATCACTGGATTTGGGTACTGAGTCGGACTATGTGCAATCTGTTGTTGTCCGGCTAAACTATATACCTGCCTTTTATGTAGGAAATCAGTATGTAGCCAGTGTATGAATCTTAAAAAAGGTATCTTTATAAATTGTGAAAAGTGTTAGGACTGGCTTTTTTTATACTGCTTAGGAAATGGCAGGGGACTTAAGAACCGGGTCGAAGTAAAGATCTAGGATTAGGTAAATCAAACCAGCAGGTTTATTGGATGTCGAATTGCAGGTTCTATATCAAGATCAGCTACAGCTTCAGAAATCATAATATCGCTCATGGCAGCCATAGGGAAAATATATGGTGCATACTCAATAGGTCCGTAAAGGATGAAATCTCCGGCTGCTGCCTGCTGCAGACAGGTTGAACCTATATCACAGATTTTGTAGAGTACAGGGTCTTTTTCTTTTTTCTGGTTTAACCAGTTCCAGGCAGATGGTGCATTGTGGATCCCTGAACCTGTTGGGTGTCCCCACTTTGCTTTTGCAGTAATTGTCATCCTTAAGGCCACACCTGCTCCGTTGCCCATTGGAGTGATACTCGGGTCTACAAGCTTATTAACTATCCCGCAGCTGTCTGCTATTGAAAGAAGCCCTTCTTCCAGAATACCTGCTCCGTTTTCCAGCAATTCCATTCTGCCCTGAAGGGATGAATCCATTGCATTAAAGCCAAGGATTATAGAACTGTCTATGTCGGATAAAGCAAGACTCTCTTTTTCCGAAGCATTTATGCTCAAATTTATGGAGTTGTAGATCGCCTTATCTGCAAGCCCTACTTCACTGACATATTCTGCTGCATAAGCACGCACAGTTCCTTCAGGGGAATCAATAAGGAAAGGAGCATCAGAAATTTCTGCCACGAAGTCAATATATCGCGTGATGCTTTTTGTGGTGGTGCCGAAAATGTGGGTTATGTAAGGGTTTCCTGTCTCTTCCGAGGAAGTTTCCTGCAGATTTACAAGTTTTTCGGCAGCGGCCCGGTCAAACAGACCTTTTGCGGCATCCTCCACGATTTCATGTTTATTATAAAAAATAGTTCCTGCAAGTACGGTAGGGAGTTCTCCTGGCTGGCCGCCAATTTTCACCCCTGCAATATTGACTACTTCCTGTTCTTTCTGGAACTTAAACATTTTTACACCCTCAAAATCTACAGGTTAGTAATTGTTTAGAATATGAATTATTTTCTTAAAATGTTTATTTCCTTTATTAAGGATACGAAATTGTTCAAGTTATAACCCGGCGAAGTTTCACAAACTTCTAGCATAAAACTGCAAGGTTATGAACTCCTATCCTAAATTACAGAACATACATATAAATATGAAGTTTTTTAATATATTTAAAAAGTAATTGGTCTTATTAATCAAAGGCTTTCGGCCTCACAAATAATCCCTGCACTTGCGTCCATGACAAACTCTTCCGAAATTATTACATCGCCTGAGACTGGATCTGCGAAGGTAGACCGTCTTTTTTTCTGAGAACAAACAATCATGGGTTCATCAGGGTAAGCTTCTCCTTCATTTTTGTATTTATTCACCAGCTTAAGTATTTCTCTGGAGTTAACAAGTCCTATTCTATCAATCATGACAACCTGCTTCTGAAAGCGCCTGACTGCCTCTCTGGAAATGTTTTCTATGAAGGGAATCGCACCTTCAGAACCAATAATCCTTCCCTGTCCGTCAATCCCGTTTTCGTGAATCGCAAGCAGGGAATTCCCTGCAAGATGTCCCTTTGACTCAGCCCCGCAGACAAGGACATATCGGATATTGGAGTTTGAAATAATGTTTGCAACGATTTTTTCGACTCCGAGATTTTCTGTTTTTGAACTTCCCCAGAGGGCTGCTTCTGGTAAGGGATTAATATGGCTTGCAAGGGTTACAACCGCAATTCGGGATTTTCGGTTTCCTATAACGTAGTCACCTTTTACTACAGGCCACGTGTCTGCAATAGTCTTCAGGAAATCACCTTTTTTCTTTCTTTGTTAAGATGAGAGAGTGCACTTGCAAGCATTATCGCTTTCGTAAAATGTCCGCCCACCCTTGAAGTGTCCACAAAAACATAGTCGTCCATCAGAACCGGGGCTCCGAGCCCGTCTCCTCCTCCCAGAAAGGCAATGGTGCGGAAGATAAGGTTTCCTGAGATTCCGTCAGGGGCAACTATAAAGTTCGACTCTTTAATGGCATCCTCTATCAGAATGGTATAATGCCTGGCATTTATTCCGAGGTCGAGCGCTCTCCTTGTTATTAATTCTCCATCAGCGAGGGTCCTGTCCACCCGCCTGTCCCTTCCTATATCTCCTATTCTGCCTCCTGAAAGTACTCCGACTACAGGCTCAATTCCGAATCTTCTTATATACTCGGCTCCAAGCGTTACCATATGGAGTTTATCTGCAATGGTGTTCCCCTCATCGATTCCCACAGGTGCAAGGAAGAAAGGAGTCCCGGCAACTGTTAGAAGTAAGGCCAGCCGACAGATTCTTTTCTTTCCAAGGGCTTCTTTGAGATTTTCGAGGGTTCCGGACGCCTTCGCAGTGCCCCTAATAGCTGCATCAACTTCTCTTGAGATAAGAAGTTCTGCAAGAACCTTTTCCGGGTTTTCAGTATCAATAACCTCAAGTTCCGTTCCGATTTCGTCTATTTCTCTTTTGCTTCCAACCAGAACAACCTGTGCATAGCCCATTTCCTGGGCTTTCCATGCACTTTCGAGCAGTTTGGAATTTGGATCCCTTATTCCCATAGCTACTTTTGCCCTGTTCTTTCGGGCTCGCACTTCTATAGCCTCAAGGAGGGCATCCATACCGTTCTTTTCCATATCTATCCTAACTTTTGTATAAGATTTAAGGTAGTTCAAAGGAGTACAAACACGATCATTAATTAATCTTGTCCCTGCAGAGTTGCGGCTCTGCAGTGCGCTGTCCGTTTCGCTTTCGCTCAAGCGGACTAACTTATGGCTTAGAATTCTTTTTTCTTCTCGAATTGTACCTCACCCGAATTGCGCCTCGCCCTAATTGCGTTTCGGGAGTACGCAGTCCTTTCGCTTTGTTCAAGAGGACTAATTTATGGGTAAGTAATTTTTTTCACTAAAGAAGACTGGTCTATTAATTTAATTTTCTATTTTATCCTCCTGGTTTTTCAGACTGTTACTAAGTTCTGAAAATGAGGTACTTTTTACCAGGATACTAATTATTCTACGTTCCTTGTCTTTCCTACTGGGCTTTCTTTTGTAATGCAGGAAGTGCTTGAGCGCTTAATACATATCGAACGTGAACTTCATGTATACGTTCATGTAATTACTTTTAAATCCTAGTCAGAAGAAGATAGGAATGAAATTTTTTAGCATGGCAATAAACTTGTAACATATACAGTTAATAATGAGTTCATTTTTTATTGGTATGGTTTAAGATGACGTTGGCAATCGAATGGGCTGAAAAATATCGACCCCGAACCCTCAAAGAGGTAGTGGGTAACAAGAAGGCAGTGCAGGATTTGCAGACATGGGCTGCGGAATGGCTTTCAGGAATTCCTGAGAAGAGGGCAGTGATACTCTACGGGTCTGCAGGCATAGGAAAGACTTCCAGTGCTCATGCTCTTGCCCGGGATCTGGGTTGGGAAGTGATAGAGCTTAATGCAAGCGACCAGAGAACTGCAGGTGTAATTGAAAAAATTGCAGGTTCAGCCGCTTCTATGGCTACTTTTTTTGGAGGAAAACGCCTGATCATTCTGGATGAGGCGGACAATGTTCACGGGACTGCAGATAGAGGCGGGCTGCGGGCAATTGGAGGACTTATTAAAACTACACTTCAGCCTATAGTCCTGATTGCAAACGATATTTACGAGTTAACTCCTGCTATTCGAAATCTCTGCCTTGAAATTAAGTTTGGATCCATTCAGAGCCGTTCAATGATCCCAGCTTTGAAAAATGTCTGTGAAAGTGAAGGAATCCTATGCAGTCTGGATGCTATACAGCAGATTGCGGAAAATGCAGGCGGAGACTTTCGGAGTGCTATGAATGACCTTCAGGCTGCAGCCAGTGGAAAAGAAGTTCTGGAAATAGAGGATCTCAGCACTTCAGCCAGGGATGTGAAGGAAAATATTTTCAAGGTGATGCAGAGGATTTTCAAGAGCACTGATTGCAAAAAAGCTCTCGAAGCTTCACGCGAGCTTGATGAAAGCCCCGAAGATCTTGTACACTGGATAGATGAAAATCTGCCTGTTCAGTATGCCAGCAAAGATGGTGATCTGGGGGACATAAGAACAGGCTTTAATTATCTCTCAAAGGCTGATCTTTATCTCGGGCGCGTAAAGAAGCGCCAGAACTACCGCATGTGGAGGTATGCCAGCATGCTGATGGTCTGCGGATCTGCTATCTCAAAATCAAGGTCTCATCCAGGTTTTATCAAATATCAGCAGCCCTCTTTGTGGAGGAGGCTCGGGCAGACCCGCTCTAAGCGAGACCTGCGGGACAATATTGCTTCTAAAATCGGAGAGCGCAGTTTTGAATCCATGCGTTATTCCAGAAACAACCTTCTGGAGGTTTACTCCGGACTGGCAAAGGATGAAAAATCTGCAGTTGAAATTACTGCAGTTCTCGGGCTTGAACTTGAGGAATTAATCTACCTTTCCGGAAGCAGCAAGCCCAGTAAAAAGCTGCAGAAAATATATGATGAGGCTCAGGAGCTGCTCCTTGAAGGAATAGAAGAACCAGAGGGAGCGGAGTTTTTCAAAAATCCTGTCTCCGCTGAAAATAATAAAGAGGAGAGTTCCAAACAGGTAAATTCCCGTTCTGCATTCAGGACCTCAGATGATAATACTTCAGATAAAAATAGAAAGAAAACTGCTGATGGCTCTGAAAATCCCGGCTCCGAGCTTCCTGAAAGTAAACAGAAGAGCCTTAATTTCAGCTTCAATATTTCCTCTGAAGTTCCAGGGGAAGAGGAAGTCTTAGAAAA
This sequence comes from uncultured Methanosarcinales archaeon, assembly GCA_964560735.1. Taxonomy (GTDB): domain Archaea; phylum Halobacteriota; class Methanosarcinia; order Methanosarcinales; family Methanosarcinaceae; genus Methanosarcina. The sequence continues at coordinate 18,080 of CAZLNG010000024.1, forward strand.
CAAGACCTATGATTTGCCTGGATCTAACATCTCTGGAGTTGATTCCCTCAGATCTGTTTCCTTTACACCTGCTTCCCTTACCTCTGATGCATCTACATCTGTGCCTGATAGTTCTGAATCTCTGGAAAAGAAGGTTTTAGATCTATCTGCATCTCCTGAGAAACAGACTATTCCCGAATCTGATAATATCTCTGAATCCTTTGAGAAACAGGCTCTTCTTAGTTCCGATCTGGCAGGAAGACAAAGAGTTTCTTCCGCACCTCCAAAGCAAAGAATACTTACAAACTGTGATCCTGTAGATAATGAATCCATAAATAGTGCGCATGTAGATAACGAGCCTTTAAATTATAAGCCCATAAAAAATGACCCTGAAAATAATGGGCCTGTAAACAGTAGGTATATTGCTCCAAAAGATTCTGAACCTAAGTCTGATCTTGGAGCCGAAACCGCAGAAGTTCCTAAAAAAGCGGAATCAAAAAATCAAAGGACACTCTTTGATTTCTAATTTTTTTTATTTTTTATCCATAAAATTTATCTATTTGTTTTTCTGGATCAAATAAATTTCTGGATAAGTTAGTCTATGGACATTCAAATAAGTTTTTGCGATTAAAAGAATTGATTGACTCCTTATAAGTCCGAAAAAAGTTCTTTACAAGTCGGGTAAATTCTTAATAAGTAGCTATTACAGCAGAAAAATTTGGAATTAGATTAATACACTAATAGAAAAGGTTGTGAGCGGGTTGGGGAGTTTGGGGGAATAGTTGGGGGAATATTTGGGGGATATGGGTTTGGGGTTATATTATGGAAAAGAGACCCGCTCACTCGACATGAGTACTTATTTATTATATAAATAGTTTTCTCTTTTATCATTCTTAATATATAATTATGGATTTATTTACACCGGGTATTCTGTTTAACTGATGGCGAGATAATTCCAATTAAAAGTTGATATTTAATAAGCAGATTTGATAATTAAGCAACAATCTTTGGAGAAAATTAGAATGAGCGGGTTGGGGAGTATGAATTGGGGGTGTTGGGGGGTTGGGGTTATCTAACAAAAGAGAGACCCGCTCACAAAATAAATCATGCTAGTCTGATATAAATATATTTTGCTTGACGTTTTTCCCGATAAACACTTTCGGAAGTCTATGTGCAAGAGAAAATAAGTCTCTTCCAGAAAACAGGTATTTTTATTCCTTTTCTCCATCCTGAGGGCAGGTGTCTAACATTATGTAGAAATCATTAAACCGTCTTTTAGAAGTTGCTGGCTAACAAAAGACATATATATAACTAGTTACATTTTGGAGTTGCATTTGGAGCAACCCTGCACATGCAATACTGGCAAAATGGGCTCGTGGTCTAGTCGGTCATGACATCGCCTTTACACGGCGGGGATCCTGAGTTCGAATCTCAGCGGGCCCATTAACCCTTTTATGGCAAATCTAACTAAAGTTTCTAAACTTAATCATATAGTAGGGACTCAGATATATACTTTTTTGTATCTTTTCAGTTTTGTTTTCTCTGTATTTTTTGTCTTTATTTTGCTTCAACACTGTAATTTATTTAAAAAAGATTGTGCAGAAGCTTTTTTCTATTTTTTCCCGGATTGTAGGGCCGTTGTTTCTGAAAACAATTGAGAATTAAGGAAATAATATCTTCTTTTCTTTATAACTTGGAGTTTTATATGTTAATGATATGGTTATATAGTAAGGAAAACGATTAAGACTTAGAATCTTTGTTACCGACAAAAAGGTACGCTTTAATATTTTTTTAAAGCGTTGTCTTCTTGCAAAGATTATTTTTCAATCTACCGTGGGGGAGGAGTAATTATTAAGAGAAGGAGCAGAACTGATATCGCAGTAGATATTTTAAGAGTTGCGATGAATGGGGCAAAGAAAACTCATATTGTATATGAGGTAAATCTAAATTTTAATATCGCTCAAAAGTATCTTGAAATGCTGAAGGACAAAGAACTCATTAAGCATGAAAATGGGGTCTTCATCACTACTGACAAAGGAAAAGTTTTCCAGGAAATGGCCAAGGAGCTTAAACTCTAAGCCACCTTTTCATTTCTTATAGTCGGTTTTCTCTCATTTTTCCGTTTTTTCTGTATTTACTTATTTTTTTACTTTTTTTAACATATAAACTGATGTTCCTGAATACTAATTCCCGAGTACTTAATTTTCGTCAATAGATATACTGGAAAACCTAGTTAAGATTCTTATGGAACAAATAGGTCTGCAGGTAGCCAGTGATATTAGGTCTGCAGGTAGCCAGTAATAAAGCTTCTGAATAATCATGCGCCCCCGTATATATAAAGGGTGTTTTGAAACATTATGTTATGGTGATGAAGGTACTTTTTTTGAATTGCACACTGAAAAAATCGCCTTTAGTATCGAATACCCGTGCTCTTATTGACAAGGCGGAGGCTATTTTCAATGAACTTGGTGTTGAAAGCGAAATAATAAGAGTTGTAGATTATAATGTTGCTTTCGGGATTTCCTCGGATGAAGGTGGAGGAGATGAATGGCCCCTGATCCTTGAAAAAATAAAATCCTGTGATATCATTATAATCGCTTCTCCTATATGGTTCGGGGTTCGAGCTTCGGTGACCCAGATGGTTATCGAAAGGCTGGATGGGACATATATGGAGGGGAACCCTCAGACAGGGCAGTATCCCCTCTATGGAAAGGTTGCAGGAGTTATAGTTACCGGAAATGAAGATGGTGCGCACAATGTTGCTGCAACCACTCTTTACAACTTAACTCACCTGGGCTGCACCGTGCCTCCTAATGTGGATTGTTACTGGGTTGGTGACGCGGGGCCAGGACCCAGCTACATAGAAGCAGGAGGAGACAGGCATCTTTATACGAACAGGACAGTCCGGTATATGGTACACAATCTGGTATATTTCGCAAAACTTCTTAAAGAGAACCCTATCCCTACTAACCTGAAGAAGCTTGATCAAGAAGCAAAGAAGGTGAGTAATTAAAGTTAATTTGTCGGAAAGGCTAATGCTTTCATTTTCACAAAAAATTATTGAACATTTTATTTCTGGAAGCGGGGGTATTATTTGACTGACGGGGATAAGACCACTATAAAATTGAAGGTTGCAGAAGCTGATCAACGGGATGTTGGAAAAGGCATCGTCCGGATAGATGAACGTTTCAGGGAAAATCTGGGCCTGAAGCCTTTTGACGTTGTGGAAATTCGGGGGACGAAGATAACTTCAGCCCTCGTAGGAAGGCCTTATCCCAGTGATGAAGGTCTACATATAATTCGCATGGACGGGCTTATCCGTACGAACGCCGGGACCAGCATAGGGGAATACGTAGAAATCCAGAAAGCTGAGTGGAAAGAAGCAAAACATGTAACTCTATCTCCAGTTACCAAAGGCATGCAGATCTATGCTCCAGGTGAAGTTCTCAGTGCGGTTTTAATGAACCGTACGGTTTCAAAAGGGGATTTTATTTCTACTACCAGTTTAAGGCGGTCCCGGGAGAGAGAGATGTTCAGTAAAGGGCTCATGTTTGACGATTTCTTCCAGGACTTTTTCGGGCAGGGGTTTGGCCCCTCTTTCGGGCTTGGAGAAATCAAGCTGCAGGTCGTTTCTACTTCTCCTTCAGGAATCGTAAAAATTACGGACACGACTGAAATGGAGCTTCTTCCTGAAGCAGTGGAAACTGCTCCAGAACAGAGCATCCCAACTGTCATGTATGAAGACCTGGGTGGACTCAGGGATGCGATTACAAAAGTCAGAGAAATGATAGAACTTCCTCTGAAACACCCTGAACTTTTTGACAGGCTGGGTATTGATGCTCCAAAAGGAGTGCTGCTCCACGGCCCTCCGGGAACAGGCAAAACAATGCTTGCAAGGGCAGTTGCAAATGAGTCTGATGCTTATTTTATCTCAATCAACGGCCCGGAAATAATGTCTAAATATTACGGGGAATCTGAAAAAGCAATCCGGGACGTTTTCGATGAAGCCGAAAAGAATGCCCCCTCAATTATCTTTCTTGACGAAATCGATTCCATTGCCCCAAAAAGAGCTGAGGTTACAGGGGAGGTTGAGAGAAGAGTAGTCGCCCAGCTACTTTCCCTCATGGACGGCCTGAAGAGCCGCAAGAATGTGATTGTGATAGGTTCAACAAATCGTCCCGAGGCTCTTGATCTGGCACTGCGTCGTCCTGGCAGGTTTGATCGGGAAATCGAACTCCGGGTTCCTGACACTGAAGGGAGACTTGAGATTTTCCAGATCCATACCAGAGGTATGCCGCTCACCGAGGATGTAAACCTCAGGGATCTTTCTCAGGTTACATATGGATTTGTGGGTGCTGACATTGCTGCACTCTGCAGGGAAGCTGCTATGAGTGCTCTTCGACGAATATTGCCGCAGATTAACCTGAAAGAACCCCATATATCAAAAGAAATTCTGGATTCTTTACAGGTAACAAGAGCAGACTTCGAAGAAGCAATGAAGGAAGTTCAGCCTTCAGCTATCCGTGAAATCCTTATCGAAATCCCCCATGTGAGCTGGGACGATGTGGGGGGTTTGAATGATGTAAAATGCCTCCTGAAAGAAGCTGTTGAATGGCCGCTTAAAAATCCTGAGTCTTATCGGGACATAGGTGTCGAAGCTCCGAAAGGTGTGCTACTGTATGGTCCTCCGGGGACTGGAAAAACTCTCCTTGCAAAGGCAATTGCACACGAGTCGGATGCTAATTTTATAACTGCTAAGGGAAGTGACTTGCTTTCCAAATGGTATGGGGAATCTGAAAAAAGGATTGCTGAGGTGTTTACACGGGCAAGACAGGTAGCACCTTCTATTGTTTTTCTGGACGAACTTGATTCTCTTGCTCCCATCCGTGGAATTTCCGCAGGGGAGCCGCACGTTACGGCAAGAATTCTCAACCAGTTACTTTCCGAGATGGATGGACTCGAAGAACTCCGTGGAGTTGTGATAATCGGCGCAACTAACCGTCCAGATATAATTGACCCCGCACTTATTCGGCCAGGGCGTTTTGATGAACTTATTCTTGTCCCGGTACCTGATGAGGATGCTCGAAGGGAAATTTTTAAAGTTCACACAAAGATTATGGCCCTGGATGAAGATTTTGATATTGAGGAACTTGTTTCCCTCACTGATAAGTATACAGGTGCAGATATTGCAGCTGTGTGCAAAAAGGCAGGAAGGTACGCCCTCCGCGAAGATCTTCACGCAAAAAAGGTCAGACAGAAACATTTTCTTAAAGCAATCGAAGAGACCGGCCCCTCAGTTACTCCTGACACCATGAAATATTATGAATTAATTAAAGGAGAACTCAGAACCCGTAAGTCAAAGGAAATAGAAAATCCTTCTTACATATAAGTAGAAATGACACTTTATTCTTATTTTATCCTTTTATTTCATCTCTGTGTTTGTTCTTTCATTTTATCCTCTTGCTTTTTCTGCCACGTTTTCTCATTCTATCTTCTCTATCTATCTTCTCTATTTATTTTCTACATCTTTTTTTTAATACTGTCTCCTTTTTAACCAGCCCTTTTAGTCGACCTTTTTTTTAAATATTATTTTTTCTTAATAAATTTTATTACGGAGCATTTCTCGAGATTGATTCTACAGTTCCGAAAGTCATTTATATATATACTCTTTTAATTATGTTAACCAATGACATTAAATATCATAATTACTATCGGTAATATATATGCAGCTCCCAACACCCGAAGATCTTAAAAAAAGAAGGAATGAGCTTGGGCTTACCCAGAGCGACCTGGCTAAAAGGGCAGGAGTAAGCCAGCCCTTAATAGCTCGTATAGAATCGGGAGATGTAGACCCCAGACTTTCTACAGTCAAGAAAATCCTTGACGCTTTTGAGGAAGCTGAAAAGGAACAGCAGATTATTATAAAAGACCTGATGCATTCTCCGGTCATTCACGTTTCCCCAGATGATTCAGTGGAAGGAGTGGTAAACCTGATGCATCTTCACGGCTTTTCGCAAATTCCTGTTCTTGACAAGTGCGTTCCGGTTGGAAGTATTTCTGAAGATATGATTTTAAGGTTGATGAGTGAAAGCAAAAAGAAATCAATCTCCCAGTTGAGGGTCTCCGAAATAATGGGGGAGTCCTTCCCAGCAGTATCTCCAGGCATTTCTATCTCAGTAGTTTCGCATATTCTGGAAGGAAACCCTGCGGTACTGGTGGTAGAAAAAGGAACAGTTGTTGGAGTCGTAACAAAACATGATGTAATGAAACTTCTCCATGGTCAATAAGCAGATTTTGCTTTCCCTTTTGTCAGAGCCCGAGAATGGAAAGCACATCAATTATATACTAGGATTCAATTAAACCTGAACCCTAAATTTAATTCAATGCTGAACATGTCCAGAGTAATTAAGTTTATAACAACTCCCGCTTAAAGGGCATCAGGGCATGAGATACTTTGGGGCCTTTTGGCTCATCGTATCCATAACGAAGCTCGTATTGTAGCAGTATAACCCTGAATTATTTCAGGCTCCTGTGTTTAAAAATATGTATTATGATGAAATCCTTATAGATATAATACAGAAAAATTGATTTAAACTTTGAAAAATAATATGGAGCATAACGAATATGGATCTGGAAGATACCCTTCTCATGATGCCCGGTCCCGTACCTGTTGCGCCCAGAGTTCTTAGAGCCATGTCAAAACCGATGATCAATCACCGCAGTGCGGAATTTGCCGGAATTTATACCGATTGCAGAGGAATTCTTGCTGATGTTTTCCAGACAAAGAACGATATCTTCGTGATGAGTGGTTCTGGAACTGCAGGAATGGAAGCTGCTGTAGGGTCTGTGGCTGGGCTCGGGGACAAAGTAATTTCAATAGAAAACGGGAAATTTGGAGAGCGTTTTAAAGACATTGCAGCTCTCTACGCAGAAGTCGTGCCTGTTGTATTCGAATGGGGTCTTCCTGTAGATCTTGAAATTGTCAAGGAGAAGCTCGAAGAAGGGGCAAAAGCTATCACGCTTGTCCACAATGAAACTTCTGCAGGTATTCTTAACCCTGCTGCAGAAATTGGCAAACTTGCTAAAAAGCATGATGCTCTCTTTATTATGGACGGTGTGACCTCTCTTGGAGGGGACGACGTCAAAGTCGATGAATGGGGAGTTGATATTGCAATTGTAGGCTCACAGAAGTGTCTTGCTGCCCCTCCTGGACTTGCATGTGTATCAGTAAGTGAAAAAGCTTTTGAGGCTATAAATGGAATGAAGAAAAGACCTTACTACAATGATCTCAAGGCATACAAAAAGAGCGGAGACAAGCTCAGGCCGGAAACACCATACACACCTGCAATTCCTCTTTTCTATGCACTGCAGGAAGCCCTGTATATCGTAAAAGAAGAAGGAATGGAGACAAGGGTTAAAAGGCACAGGCTTTTGACAGAAGCTGTAAGGGCTGCGGTTGGCGAAATGAATATCGAGATGTTTCCCCAGCTCAATGAATACAGCAGTTACTCAAATACAATCTCTGCCATGAAAGCCCCTGCAAGTGTTGATGGGGAAGATATAAAGAATGATATGAAGAAGCGTGGCATAATAATTGCAGAAGGTCAGGAACGCCTTAAAGGTAAGATTTTCAGAATCGGGTGCATGGGTAACATCACTGAAAGAGATGTGCTCTCGACAGTCCAGCAACTGGAAATCGTACTCAATAAACGGGGTTACATTGACAGCGTAGGGGCAGGCACGGAAGCTGCAGCTCAGGTTATTGACAAACTCTCAAAGTAATGTAATTAACACTAGACTTCAGGAATATCCTGAAGCACCATAATATTGGAATTCCAATCGATTTACATGCCCAAAATAGGAATTGTAGATACAACGTTTGCACGCTATAATATGGGGCGTGCAGCGATTGATGAGATACAGAAAAATGTATCCGCACAGATCAAAAGGGTAACCGTACCCGGCATAAAAGACCTTCCCGTAGCAGCCAAAAAACTTATTGAAGAAGAAGGGTGCGACATTGTTATGGCTCTTGGAATGCCCGGAGCTAAGGAGAAGGATAAAATGTGTGCTCATGAAGCTTCCCAGGGTCTTATCATGGCCCAGCTCATGACCAATACTCACATAATTGAGGTCTTTGTCCATGAAGATGAAGGAAAGGACGAGAAAGAACTTGCTTTTCTTATGGACAGGCGGACCCGAGAACACGCTTTAAACGTAATAAAGCTTCTCTTCAAGCCTGAAAAACTAATCAGGGAGGCCGGTACTGGCCAGAGGCAGGGTTTTGAGGATGCAGGCCCTTTAAGGACGTGAAGTAATTTTAAGTAAAAACAACTACTGGAGACCTTATTAGATGACTATCAGCCTAGGATTTGTTGTAGCTGAATTTAACAGGGATCTGACCTATCAGATGGAACTGCTTGGAAGAGAACACGCAGAGTTCCTGGGGGCAACAGTTAAAGAGACTATCCTTGTTCCAGGGGTCTTTGATATGCCCCTTGCAATCAAGAAGCTTTGCCAGAGGGATGATATAGATGCTGTGGTTACAATCGGATCGGTAATCGAAGGAGAGACCGATCACGATCAGGTTGTTATGCAGCATGCTGCACGAAAGATCATGGATCTCTCCCTTGAATTCAACAAACCTGTAACTCTAGGGATTCCAGGCCCGGGTATGACCCGGATGGCAGCTCATGAACGCGTGGACTATGCAAAAAGGGCAGTTGAGGCTGCAGTAAAACTTGTCCGGCGGCTGTAAACTTTTTATAACTAATCTAAACAATGTAACAGACCAGGACCATCCATATGACATCCGCAAGGCTCAAGCGTGTAGAAGAATCCGCAACGATCAGGATCTCCAACATTGCGACCAGAATGATTAAAGAGGGTAAAGACGTTATAAATTTCAGCCTTGGAGAACCTGATTTCAACACTCCTAAAAATATTTGCGATGCTGCGGCAAAGGCCATGTATGAGGGAAAAACCCATTATGCTCCTTCCGCCGGTATCCCGGAGTTAAGGGCAGCTATTGCCGAAAAACTGAGGACCGAAAATAATCTTGATGTGACAGAGGCAAACGTACTGGTAACTCCCGGTGCAAAGCAAGGGATTTTCGAGGTAATGATGGGTGTTCTAGGTGACGGAGATCAGGCTCTGCTCTTTGACCCTGCCTGGGTAACTTATGATGCATGTATCCGTTTTGCCGGTGCAGATACAGTCTGGGTTCCAACAGTCCCTGAGAAAGGTTTCCTTCCTGATAATTTTGCAGATTACATAAATGACAAAACCCGGTTAATTGTTGTAAACACTCCGGGAAATCCAACTGGTGGAGTGTTCGGGAAAAAAACCTTGAAGTGTATTGCCGATCTTGCAATTGATCACGATCTTGTAGTTGTCTCAGATGAAATCTATGAGAAAATTATCTACGACAGAGAGCATATCAGTATCGGTAGTTTTGAAGGTATGCAGGACAGAACCATCACTGTAAACGGGTTTTCCAAAGCATACGCGATGACAGGCTGGAGGCTTGGCTACCTGACTGCTCCTCCTGAAATTTTTAAGCTTTTGCAGAAGATCCAGTCCCATTCCGTAAGCAGTGCAACTACCTTTGTTCAGTATGGCGGGCTTGAAGCTCTTCAGGGGCCTCAGGATGGAGTTAAAGCAATGGTGGACCGCTTTAAAGTTCGGAGAGACGTCCTGATTGACGGTCTGAACAAAATAGGCTTTGAGTGCAAAAAGCCGGATGGGGCCTTTTATGCTTTTGCCGACGTAAGCGAGTATGGTAACGGAACCGATGTTGCAGAAAAGCTTTTGAAAGATGCCCAGGTTGCAGTTACCCCTGGAATTGCATTTGGAGAATCAGGAGATAATTTTATCCGGATTTCATATGCAACATCTATTGACCGGATAAGGGAAGCTCTTGAAAGACTTGAGAAGATTTTTTAATAATCATATGCGGTAATAGCCTTCAGAAAAGAGAGCCGAAATAATCTTCGTTAGACAACAAACGGTAAGGGTATAATTATCCATACCGTTTAAGGATCTCTTTTATGATTGCACCTGTACTGCAAAGTGAGCATTCTCTTGAGAGGGGAATTCTGACTACATTTGCAGGAAACCCTCTTTTACTGAGTTCCTTTTCCAGAATATCAACGTTAAAGTGCTGGTCATAACCTAAAGCAATTATATCCGGCCTGATTTCTTTCAGGGGTTCAAACATATCTTTTTCACTGCCAAGGAGAGCCTTCTCTACCATTCCAAGTGAACTTACCATCTCCAGACGCTGTTCCTCGGGTATGATGGGTTTTGGCTTGTGAGTTACATTTGAATCCCTTGCCACAATAACGAAAAGTTCGTCTCCCAGAGCCTTTGCCTGAGTCAGAAAATAAATATGTCCTGGATGGAGAAGGTCAAAAGTTCCTGTAGCAAGTACACGTGTCAACAGATCACCAGGTTTCGGTAACACCCTTTAAGGATAAGAAATTTACTGAAAATTACCTCTCTTTCTTTCCCATAAGAACTTCGCATTGTTTATATGTATATTCTATGGACTTTGTTATATCTATTTATAACCTGATCCTATAGAAAGAGAAACACGAATTATCGTAAGTAATATATATGGCTCATAAATATGACTATTGTTTATTTAATCTGGAATTTGAACCTGAACGTCTGCAGGTAAATCTGATTTGGAGGCGGTTTTTGTCCTTCTGGAACGGGGAGTTACCTTCAGGATTAACACAAGTAATATATAATTCTCATAAATATTACTATTTGGATAAATTTAAAAAAAGAGGAAACCCAGATGATTAAAAAGTCTATTCATGAAATTAATAGAAAAATTGAAGATGGCAGCGTCAACGTAGTTACAGCCGAGGAGATGGTCACTATTGTTGAGGAGCTTGGAGTAGAAGACGCTGCAAAAGAGGTGGATGTAGTAACCACAGGCACATTCGGAGCTATGTGTTCATCCGGTCTGATGCTCAATCTTGGGCATTCCGAGCCGCCGATTAAAATCCAGAAAGTCTGGTTCAACAATGTGGAAGCGTACAGCGGAGTTGCAGCTGTGGATGCGTATCTTGGAGCTGCCCAGATTTCGGACACAAGGGGGATTCAGTATGGTGGGGCCCACGTCATTGAAGATTTGCTCAGAGGAAAAGAAATCAATGTTCATGCAACTTCTTATGGCACGGACTGTTATCCGAGAAAAGTGCTTGATACGACAATTACTCTTGAGGACTTAAATGAAGCAATCCTCTTAAACCCCAGGAATGCTTATCAGAAATATAACGCTGCTACCAACAGTTCCAAGAGAATTTTAAACACCTACATGGGTGAGCTTCTCCCCAATTTCGGAAATGTAACTTATTCGGGGGCAGGAGTACTTTCTCCTCTCTCAAATGATCCAGCTTATGAAACTATTGGCACTGGAACCAGAATTTTCCTTGGAGGGGCTCAGGGATACGTCATAGGAAATGGAACCCAGCACTCTCCGTCTTCAGGCTTTGGAACCCTGATGGTCAAAGGGAACCTCAAGGAGATGAGCCCTGATTACTTAAGGGCAGCCTCCTTTGCCGGTTATGGAACTACTCTTTACATGGGAATTGGAATCCCTATTCCTATCCTGAATGAAAGACTTGCAGCTTCAACTGCAGTGCGCGATGCGGATATTACAACAAATATTCTGGATTATGCTGTGGGCAGCCGGGAAAAACCTTCTATCAAAACGGTAAACTATGCTGAACTCAAATCAGGTCTGGTTAAAATTGACGGGAAAGATGTGCCAACTTCTTCTCTTTCCAGCTTTAAGAACGCAAGAAAAATCGCCAATGAACTGAAGGAATGGGTGAAACACGGGAAATTCTTTGTCAGCATGCCTGTGGAAAGGCTACCTGTAGAAGGTCTGGCCAAACCGATGAAACAGACCCAGGCAGTACCTCTAGTAAAAGATGTGATGTCCGAGTTCATTGTTACTATTAAAAAAGACCAGACTGTTCAGGACGCTGCAAAAAAGATCTGGGAAAATTCTTTTAACCATCTTGCTGTGGTCTCCGATGCCGGAGAGCTTGTTGGGATTCTGACAGCCTGGGATATCTCCAAAGCTGTTGCAGAAAATATTTTTGATTCAGTAGAAAGTGTTATGACGAAAAAGGTCCTGACCTGTGCTCCAAACGAACCGGTTGATCTTGCAGCCCGCAGACTGGACCGTTATGGTGTTTCCGCCATGCCAGTAATTGATTCTCAGAGACGGGTTCTCGGGATAATAACAAGCGACAATATAAGCAAGCTCCTTGCACGGAGGTGCTGAAATGAAAATAAAGATAACAATCCCTACAGAGAGAATTCATAACCCGATAATCTCCGAGTCTATAGTCGAAACCGGAATCCTGATCAACATAATGGTCGCAAATATCGACTCGACTTACGGCGAACTTATAGCGGATGTGAATGATTTCCGGTTTGATAAGATCAAAAATGCTCTGGAATCAAGGGGAGCAATAGTTTCCATCCTTGATCAGCCAATTCACAGGGACGAAGAAGAATGTGTAGAGTGCGGTGCATGCATTTCGGTTTGCCCCATGAACGTTTATTCTTTTGATGAGGACTGGAGTGTCCATGTGGACGAAAAGAAATGTATCCAATGCGGCGTGTGCATTAAAATGTGTCCTCATGGAGCCTTGAAACTGGGAGAATGAAGGAAAGAAAGAGAAGTTTAACCTTCTGTGGCAAAGTTCAGCCCATGTATGAAGATTATAGAAATCTTCTTTTTTTCTTTTCAGGAAAGAAAAATATATTTTGACAGAAAAATTCTTTTTTCATACTACTTTTTTAGTGACTCAGTTACAAAATGTAGTGATGAACGTAAATTTAAAAATCACTGGACTTTGTAACTGGGTCTTTCATTTTTAACGATTAAATACTATTCATATTATTATGTTGAAACCATGTGTTTTCGTAATTTTTTGTGTTTAACTCTGCTCATTATTTGCCGTATCGCCTGATTCCTGTCCATTGTCATAGGTATTACCTGAGTTCTCTCCATTGTTAGTAGTACCACCTGATTCCTGTCCATTGTTATAGGTATTACCTGAGTTCTCTCCGTTGTTAGTAGTACCGCCTGATTCCTGTCCATTGTTATAGGTATTACCTGAATTCTCTCCATTGTTATAGGTATTACCTGAATTCTCTCCATTGTTAACAGTACTACCTGATTCCTTTCCATTATTTACAGTGTTCCCTGTATCCTGTTCATTATTAATAGTACTACCTGATTTATGTCCGTTGTTAATGGTATTTCCTGTTACTGGTCCATTATTAATAGTGTTTCCTGAGTTCTGTCCGTTGTTAATGGTACTTCCGGCACCCTGTCCATTTTCAATGGTGTTTCCTGCTACTGGCCCATTATTTACGGTACTTCCTGCATTTTGTCCATAGTTAATGGTGCTTCCTGCCTCTTGTCCATTATTTACGGTGCTTCCTGCTCCTTGCCCAACATAATTCTCGGCGCCTGCCTCTTGTCCATTATTTATGGTGCTTCCTGCTCCTTGCCCAACATAATTCTCGGCACCTGCCTCTTGTCCATTATTTACGGTGCTTCCTGCTCCTTGCCCAACATAATTATCAAAGTCTGCGTTCTGTCCATTGTTAATAGTACTCCCTGCTCCTGACCCACTAATTAAGGTACTTCCTGCTTCCGAACCTGAATTAATGGTGTTCCCTGCTCCTGACCCACTAATTAAGGTACTTCCTGCTTCCGAACCTGAATTAATGGTGTTCCCTGCTCCTGAACCACTAATTAAGGTACTTCCTGCCTTTGAACCAGAATTAATGGTGCTTCCTGCTTTCTGTCCGGTGTTAAATGTACTTCCTGCATCTGATCCATAATTAACAGTGCTTCCTGCTTCTGACCCTGAATTAATGGTGCTTCCCGCATTCTCCCCGATGTTAATGACAGCTCCTGCATACTGTCCTACATTAAATGTACTTCCAGCGTATTGTCCTATGTTAACAGTACTTCCTGCATCTGATCCATTATTAATGGTATTTCCTGAGTCTGATCCATTATTTACGGTGCTTCCTGCATTAGACTCATTGTTAACTGTAATTTCTGAACTTGATTCATTGTTAGCGGAGTCCTCTATGTTTAATTCATTGTTAGCGGTATTCCCTGAACTTCGATGCTTGTGAATGATGATCTTTGGGTTCTGCTCATTGTTAAATGTGACATTATTAAATGTGACGTCATTAAATGTGTTATATGAATCAGGTCCATTGACAAATATTACATTGTTAAATGTAACATTGTTAAATATGTTTCCTGAGTCTGCATTTATATAAATGGGTTTTTCTATATCCTGTTCTGAGTTATTGCTGTTCCCTATATTATTGTTGTTTTCTGCTGCTGCGGTTGTCAGTAATATCGAGAAAAAGACTATAACGAAAAGACATGCTGTCCTTTTCATGATGTCAAATATTTGTTTTCCCATTCGTCCCCACTATCCACTTTCCCAAATTTGATGCAATTTTAATACTTTTGTATTCTTGATCAACTTTTCTTAGATATATATATTGTATGTATACTGCATTTAGTTACTAACTCGGTCTACTTTTAAAAAGCGTTTTTTAAGATATATCATGAAATGGAAGATTAAATAGCTATTTACTGCCTAAATTAATATTAATATTGTTTTGATAATCTACTAATAATGAATGTAGATAAATATATATAGAGATATACAAATATTCTTCTACCAGATCCCCATATGAATAAAGGATTAAAATTGTTTATTTTTGTTAATTGTGCATATATGTGGTTCTTTGTCTGGAAATGGATCTCATAAATTCTATATCTCACAAAATAAACTTTATTCATCTCCAAAACTAATAAAAAAGTTGAATAAAAACTTAATTTTTTAACAAACTATATTTATTTTTATTCATGGCATGAAGCTTCGTTATTACTTATATTGAATTGGATGTCCAAAATAAGGATTAAAAATTTTTTCGATTTTAAACTAAGGATTTTTATCTCTTTGAAGGGCAAATTATTCATTTACACTCTTTCTTTTTGTTTAAAGATGGCAGATGCAAACTGAACATCTTAAATAAAGATTAATAACATTTGAAAAATGAATTATTTTTTAAGTTACTGTTTTTTTCTCTCTGACATCCAGCACTTTTTCTTCTTTTTAATTATTTATACAGGTTTAGTTATAGATACTGATTTCTATTTCGAAACTCTCACTATTTATAGATTGAAACAAATAATTATAATGTGTAATAAGTAGATAATCTTCCATAAGAGAATAATCTACAGAGAGGGATGCTGTCACATAGAACCTCAATAATTTCTCAAGCAGTTTCTCAGAAGTCTTGCAAAACTCAACCTTTGCTCTCGGATTTTTTTCATTGAAGGAGTAAAGTAACTGCTGGAATTTATATCTCTTGAAGAGAGCTTCTCAAATAACATTCAAAATTCTTATAACGTTCTTAAAAAGGGGTGCAATTTATGAAAATTCTCGTACTCTATACAGGCGAACTTGGAAGAAAAGTTATTCAAAACCTGATTAACCCGGGAAATTTCTGCGTGTCCTGCGGAGAGCTCTGCAATCACTGCAGGCAGGCCAGGAAATCATACGCAAACCTTATCGTGGGAATTCATGAATTTCCAGAGGACCTGCCCCCATTTATTGAAGATCCAGGGCAGTACCTGCCGTCGGGGCTTCCAGAATGCGATCTGATACTTGCTATCGGGATCCATCCCGACCTTCTTATAGCCCTGCCGGAAGTTGTACAGAAAACAAAGGCAAAAGCCGTAATTGCACCTTCTGAAGATTCGAAGAAAACTCCTGCAGGCGTCCTTGAGCAGCTTAGAAAAGAGCTTGGAGTAATAGGAGTTGAGTTTGAGGCTCCAAAACCCTTCTGCGCCCTTGAAAAGACCGGAAAACCAATTATAGACGAATTTGTAGATCTTGGCTTCGGAAGGCCTGTGCTGAGGATTGAAATGAGCCCCGATGGGAAAATGTTCATAGGCGCAGGTGTTCTCAGAGATGCTCCGTGTGGTTCTACATGGTTTGTGGCAAAGAAACTTGGCTGGACTGATGTCTCCGGCTACAAGGAAACCATTTCAGGTGCTCACCACTCCTACCCCTGTACCGGAAGCATGGACAAAGATCCCCAGCTTGGCGATACTATCCTGCATAAGGCTGGATATATCATCAGGGAGGCAGTAGAAGACGGAATGGAATGTGCAAAAAAGGAAAAAGCCCGAATGTCTGCAACCCAGGTTACACCTCGAGAATACGCCTCTGCTCAGGAGGGTTAATTTACAAATAAGAATCTAAACTCGTTTAAAAACGGATTTAAAACGTCTAATTAAAACGGTTATTAAGTGGGGAAGCATGGAAAAATAGAAAAACGAGTTATATATACAGTTTTCCTTACTTTTCATTTCCTTTGTTATGATTTTTACAAGTTTTCCTGCCT
>CAZLNG010000024.1:34643-42646 GCA_964560735.1 uncultured Methanosarcinales archaeon
CAGTTTTCCTTACTTTTCATTTCCTTTGTTATGATTTTTACAAGTTTTCCTGCCTTTTCTTATTTCCCATAATTCTGAACCTTTGTCTCGAGTAGCATCTCTGTTTCTCATCTCTTCATATGTTTTTACTTTTCAGGACTTTTAATTTCGTAATTTTTTATGTCGGGCATTAACTACTTTAATATCTTTAAAATATCTTTTTTAGTTAATAAAGAATAAGTTCAGGAAACCTGTTACTTATATTAAGCATGCAGTACGATTGTAAAGCATGAAATTTTGTTTTCGTCTCTAATTTAAGAGGTAAACCATGAAGCCAAAGATTGATTCAACGAGTTTTGGTTCAATTATTGTGGAAGGAAAGACCTTTGACCATGACATTATAATCCGTCTTAACGGGCATGTCGAAGAAAGAGAAAAAGCACTGTCAAAGGAATTGTATGGGACTTCTCATAAAATTTCTCTTAAGGAAGCAGAATATATCTATGAAGAAGGTACCGAAAAAATAATTATAGGAACCGGACAGACAGGTTTTGTAAAACTTTCTGAAGAAGCTGAAGACTTTTTTACGGGACATAAATGTGGAATCGAACTTTTTCCGACCCCGTGGGCAATTGAACGCTGGAATGAACTTGAAGGCAGGGTAGCTGCGATGTTTCATATAACATGTTAAGTTCATCTATGTAACATACTCCGGTAATCCATCTAATGTCTTAAGTTAATATATGACAAACCCAAAAAGGCATTAAAGGCAGCTTATTTACTTCAATAACCAAGTAGGGTTTTTTATTTACTAAAGGAACCTTTCATCCTGTTGTTTTTAAAATATGTTTTTACCCTACTCAGTCTTTTTACTCTACTAAGGTCTATTCAGTTGTTTTCTTCCCTTCTTTTGTTTCAATCTCTTTCGTTTCAATTTCCTTTATATGTATATCCATCTGGGGGAATGGCATCTCAATTCTTTCTTTTCTGTAAGCCTCAAAGATTCCTGCGGTCAGAGTATCCTTTACACTTCCTAGGTCTCCTGTCTTTGTCCAGGCTCTAAGCTGTAAATTTACAGATGATGTAGCAAGTTCAATAATGGTTACTGCAGGTTCCGGGTCCTGGAGTATCAGTGGATTTCTCTTTGTAAGATCGAGAGCTATCTTTATAGCTTTTTCAAGGTCTGAAGAATAGCTTATCCCTACATCCACAGAAACCCTTCTTGTGGGCATGCGTGTCATATTAATGATTGAGTTCCCCCATACGAGTTTATTGGGGATTGTTATAAGCTGATTATCCGGGGTCAGGAGATCTGTTGACATTATTCCGACTGCTTTAACTTTTCCTGTCTGCCCGTTTAAGGTGACGTTTTCTCCCATATCAATAGGCCTGATTGTAGCAATACAAACTCCGGCAGTCAGGTTTGTGAGGGTATCCTGCATACCCAGACCCAGAACCAGGCCTACTACTGCAGAGATTCCTACTATATAACTATCCACATCAAAACTCAAGCTCTTTAGGAAAGCCAGAAAAACAATTACATAGAGAAAGATACTTAAAAAATTGGTCAGAAAATGAACGGTAAGGTCTGGAAGCTTCGTCCTCTGCATTCCTCTTCTGAAAGCACTAACAACATATTTTGATACAATGAATCCCAGGACCAGCACTATAATTGCGAAAATCATCCTGGATACTGTTATTTCTGTATACGGAATTATCTGTTCCATTATTCCATTGCTCATTTTAGCGTCCTCGTTTTCGGTCTTCTCTAAGTAAATGTAAAACCCTTTTCACTCATCTTTCTCATGTTAGTTAATAAGTAGAATGTGAAAATACATTAATCAGTTTTGTCCTCAGTAAAATCTACTTTAATTCCCTTTCCAGGCTTCTGGTCAAAGGCAGTTCTTTTTGACCTGCTTTTTCATACAGAAGCAGTTTGTCATAGACAAGGCTTTCATAGAACAAGTTTTAACATATAAGGGACTAAGAAATACATCTAAATAATTTCACCAAACTCAGGGAAGGTCCAGTTTGAAATGGATTAAAAAGCTCTTCGGAAAAAAAGAAGTGTCCGGTGAGGGAACAGGTCTTAATGAAATCGATTTTGAAGACCTGCCTGCATGGCTGGATAATAATTATAAAAAAATATCTTCAGGGATGGAAAAGGATGTTTCCAATCTTTTGAGGGAACTTGAGGTTTCACTGTCGGAACTCAAAGAAAGCAACTCGAGACTTGCTGAAGCAAAAGTCGAAGGAGATTTTGATATAAGGGCTGTAAAAAGAGCGAAGAGCAATAGAGAAAATGTAACAAAACAGGTCTCAACGCTTATCGATAAATTAAGAGTTCAGGAAAACAGGGATTTCAAATCTTTGAAAGGGTTTTATGAGGTTTCTGTGCAGAACCTTGGTACTTGTCTTGAACATATGGACAGAAGTTTTCGGTATACCAGACCGGTTTTTCCCCAGGAATCAAAGGATCTAAGCGACAGCCTTGCCAGTTTAGGTAAAGTTTTTAATGATTTGAAAGGGGAGATTCTTGAAAATAGAAAGGAAATTGAAGCAATTGAAACAGCCAGCTTCGATGCAAAAGAAACCCAGGACCTTTCAACCTCATTAGAAGCAGAGAAACTGGAACAGGAATCTAAAAAAAGAAAACTTCAGGTTTTGAAGGAAGAAGTTTCCAGGGCCAATCAGGATCTTGAGGAATTCAGAAAAGGGGATGCCTGGAAGAATTTACAGAATACACAGGAAGAATTCAATGCTTTAAAGGAGAGTCTCAAGAAAGCCGAAACAGATTTGACTTTTCTTGTTCTTCCGCTTTCAGGACATCTTTCAAGGATAAAAAAACTTCACGAAAGCGGCAGATACACTTTAAATCCCGAAGTAAAGAAACAGCTTGATATATGCATTGAAGATCCAGTTCACCTTGATCCTTCTTTTTTCCCGGAACTTCAAAAGATCTTTGAAGATAAAACCCTGGATATGCAAACTCAAAAAAAGGAAAAAGCTCTGATGCAGGTCAAAACCGCAATTTCAGGCTTTCCAGAGAGAATAAAAGAATACCTTGAGGTTCTTCAGGAATTTGAGGCAAAGAAAGCCGAACTTGAAGGTTCAGACACCGGGAAATTTGTTGCTCTTGAACATAAAAAAGCAGAGCTTGTGACCAGAATCCGCTTACTTGAAGAGGATATAGAGGATTCTGAAAAGAAATTAGCTGTTTTAAAAGAAAGGCTAGAGAATAGGCAGGAAAAGCTGATTTCCAGCATTAATTTGATTGATAACAGTGTTAGATTACGTTTTCAAACTTAAGTTTTGGGATCTTGAAAAAACTTACTTAATCTAAATCAAATTTTCTTACTTTTTTTACTTAATACTCTTTCTTAATATTGGTAATGCTTAATATGGTATGCTTTTCTAATGTTTTTAACCAATTCTTTTCATTTTCTGTACTTTCCTCTTTTTTAAAGATATTTATGCATTATTTGGAAACTCTTTTAAGGGAATATCCAGTACCTGATAGCTATATCTGAGATTCTATGAAAGTCTAAACTATTTACAACGAGAATTGTTAAGAATAGAGGTTTTCTGATGACAGAAGTGCTTTATTTCCTTGACTGTTACCTGAAAGAGTTTGAAGCAACAGTTGAAAAAGTGACCGATAATAGGTATGTTGTTCTTGACAGCACAGCTTTTTATCCTGAGAGTGGAGGTCAGCCTAATGATACTGGGAAGTTGATCCGGGAAAGGGATGGGGCTGAGTTTGAGGTTATCTATGTTGGCAAGTTCAACGGAGAAATAAGCCACGAAATAGTTCCGGCCGGAAGTATCTCTTCAGGTCTGAAAGTTGGAGACACGGTAAAAGGAATTATAGATTGGAACCGGCGATATCGGCATATGCGCATGCATACAGCAACTCATGTCCTGGCCAGTGTAATTGAAAATGAAGCCGGGGCCAAAATCACCGGAAACCAGCTGGGCCTTGACCAGAGCCGTGTGGATTTCAGCCTTGAAGCCTTTGATAGAGATAAGTTCACTGAATATGAAAAAATAGCAAATGATTTGATAGCTCAGAACCATCCTGTAAACCTCTACCTTGTCAGCCGCAAAGAAGCCGAAGAGAAACTCTCAAGGCTTACAACTCTTGCTAAAGGATTTTCTGAGGATATCAATGAAGTCCGCCTGGTTGAAATAGATGGTGTGACAATCGAAGCCTGCGGTGGAACACATCTGAAGAACACAGAAGAGGTTAAAGGAATCAGGATCGAAAAGTTGCAGAACAAGGGAAAGAGCAACAGAAGAATGTACTTTACGCTCGTGGACCAAGCTTAAAATCGTTTTTATAACTCAGCTTAAAATAACTTAGTAATTAGCTTAAACTTAAGCTTCTAATTTATTCCAAAATCTACACAAAGTATTTTGAGACTTTTCAAAGGATGATGATCTTCTCAATAAATTTTTAGTGATATGATATTGAAAAACAGAAAGTTTCAGAAGAGATTTTGGAATCTGGTATTTTTTTGGTTCTTTTTCTTCATTCTTTTTCCCGACTTTTTCTCTTGACTCTTTTTCTCGATTTTTTTCATTGACTTTTTTTATGTTTGCTCTCTTTTCTATAATCTACTGGCTTTAACGATATTTATATACTTTTAGGACATTATTTTTATTATAAGGAGGTTTTCTATTGTTTTTACTCGACATTTGGGGACTACTTTCTGTAATTTCATTTATTTGGGTCGTTTATGATGCACTGACCCAAAACAGAAGCTTAAACGATATGATGAAAATTATGTGGATAGTAATTGCTCTCATATTCGGAACACTTGGAGCTGTACTCTACTTTTTTATTGGAAGGAAAAAGTAACTTAAGCTAATTCCAAATTTGGATACTGATCTCAGGTAAACTGGACAAAAGGATTAGGTGAGAGCTTAATTTTTCAAAGGTACGGCGTGCTGAAAAAATAAGCCTCTTGAAGATTTAAACTTACTCAATATTCTCGTCATTTTCCCAGAGCCCAAATGTGTTATTTTCGGTGTCAATGCAGATAGCAAGATACCCCCAGCCTGGAACAACCGTTTTTGGCATAATCACTTTGCCTCCGAGCTTTTCAACTTTAGCAAGGTATTCCTCAACTGAAGTGACGCCTATGTAGTTCATTATTCTCTGGTCTGCTGCTTCCCTTTTTCCCAGCCCTCCTTCTGGTCCCGGTTTTCCTTCAAGATCCTCAGTCTCAACCAGATAATATTCCATTCCTTCTATTGGTTTTTGAAACTTCCATCCAAAAAGTTCGATGTAAAAGTTCTTTGCTCTTTCAGGATCATCTGCTGGGACATCAAAATGAACTATTGTTGGCATTATTCACCCCCCATGAAAAGATGGTTTTTAAAGAATTTAGTCCTTGAGGTTTCAGAAAATTATTGAGAGTATTGAAATTGAGAAATCGAAAGAGAGAAACGTACTATAGGATACTGACATTTTCTAACATGATTCAAAGCTGAAAGCTGGACTGGTTATTTATTGTATTGAGCTTTTTGTATCGATTCTCTTATTTTCATAGCCGTATATTTATATATTAATGGATATATCTTATCAGACAGACTTATAGAGGATGGGCTACTTTCCACGTTTCTATTTTCAAATATGCTCAATTAGCTACCAGGGAGTTGTCCTTAAAAGAATGTGAGGTCACAAAAAAGTGATTTTATGGTAAGAGAACAAAGTCAAGATTTAAAGTGCGATTATCTGGACCGAAAAGAGGCTCTTAAAGGTGAAGTTGAGCGCCAGTTAATACACCTTTCTACCGGAATAATTTTAATCATTTTAATCTGGACAACCGGAGACGAGGCATTAAATATACTGCTATTTCTGCTTGCCTTTTATGTAGTAATGTCAGTCGTGATTCTCAAAAATAAGCTCCCGGATTCACTATCTACTTTTTTATGCAAATGGGGAAGACCTTCAAAACAGACTATACCGTTTAAAGGAACCATTCTTCTCCTCTGCGGAATCACCCTTTCTCTTGTATTATTTCCTCAGGAAATCGTATATGCTTCGATTGCAATAGTTGCATTCGGAGATTCAATAGCAACTGCCGTAGGTGTCTTAATAGGCAGGAATAAACTTCCCTATTCTGACAAAAAAACCGTAGAAGGAACGGTTTCCGGCATTATTGCATCATTTCTAGCCTCTTCCTTTTTTGTAACTCCTGCTCAGGCTCTTATTGGGTCTACAGGAGGGATGCTACTGGAAAGTGTAATAGGTCTACAGACTATCCGGGAATTTAATACTCAAACGATATTCAGGTTCTTTTTTAATGATAATTTTTTAATTCCAGTATTCTCAGGTTTACTGATGTTTATTGTCGGATCTACCTGACATGTAAGATTCCTTTTAAGCTAGATAAGAGCCAAACTTATAATTAAATGAATTAAAGTTTAACAATCAAAAAAACAGGCAGTTTTAATACAGAAAGTTTTTAATTTATGCCTGCTTTTGGTAACTTTTTATTCCTATTATTAACCCATTCTTCACAGCACTAAAAGAAATGCTGCATAAAACGCTATCAAGGCTCCTCCTTCCCATCTTTTTATCTCCCAGCCCGTGCTGATAAAATAAAGAGCTTCCGGTCATAGCTAGTCGTCTTCTAATAAACGTTTGGGTTGAATTCTTTTTTATATTATACCTCACATAATACTGAATAAAGGGTGGGCAACTCAAAAGAACGGTAAATGACGACTATCTGGATCCAGAGAGATGAACTTATTAAAAGGAGTCCACACCAGGTAGAAGAATTTATTACTGGCAGGGGAACTGGTAGGGGAACTGGTATATCCTGTAATCAAAGATGTCCTTGTTAAGTTTTGCTGAAGGAAAGCAGGTAAGCAGTGATTTTCTGGACCTTCTAAGTAAATACCTGAAACAAAGTAGTACCACTGATGAAGTTACCAGAAAAATCGAACGCCTGGAAAGACAGCGTACAAAATCAGAGTACTGATTTACTGAGCAGAGTTTTTCAGAATAAACCCTGCATAAATTCAGATGCATCGGAGGCATTGTTTATTCCTGTAGAGGGCAATCATCGAATTAACAAGATCGATATGGTTGAACACCCGAGAGTATAAAGCCAGAGGTTTGGTAACAGCACTATTCACGAAAGACCTTTGATCGAAAGTACACAGATGCTTTATGTCAGTAAGAAAGTACAAACATGGGGGAGTTTTATGCAAACCAGTCCTATTGAAGTCCAGAAAGCTTTAAAAGATATAAATTATCCTGTACACAAGAAGGACCTTATCAAGCATGCTAAGAGCCATAAGGCCAGTGATAAGGTAATTCAGGTTCTTGAGGACCTTCCGGACAAGGAGTACAGGAACGCTGCAGATGTCAGCAAGGAATTCCAGGGGAAATAAATCTAGACTCGGGGGGAAGATTTTATGCAAACCAGTCCTATTGAAGTCCAGAAAGCTTTAAAAGATATAAATTATCCTGTACACAAGAAGGACCTTATCAAGCATGCTAAGAGCCATAAGGCCAGTGATAAGGTAATTCAGGTTCTTGAGGACCTTCCAGACAAGGAGTACAGAAACGCTACAGATGTCAGCAAGGAATTCCAAGGGAAATAAGCTTACTGCAGGTAAATTGTCAAATGGGAAAGACAGGTAGAATACATCAAGAAGGGTGCAAGAAAGTCATCATTTAAGTCATCATTTTTTAGAAGTCCGTATTATCTCGTATTTTTTGCAGAGAATTAGACAAACTAGAACAAATTGTATTTTTTCCATTTGACTATAAGTAAGGAGGTTTTAAACCTCCTACACTTTCAGGAAATAATGTCCGGAATGACAATTCTTGACATTTTTATAGCTTTGCTTTTTTACTTATTTGGCATGAAAGTCCGTGATGAGATAATTCATCACGTACCCTCTTGTTCCTTTTTTCCCATAATTGCAATAATTCCACTAATTATTGTTATTCTTTCATCAACCGAGAATATCTCGGTTTCCACAATCTTCCTCTTTTGAACTTC
>CAZLNG010000025.1:0-19756 GCA_964560735.1 uncultured Methanosarcinales archaeon
AAACCTCAATTACCGAAGGTAATTGTCGGACAGCCTGTTTAGGGAGGGGTGGCCGTCCGCAATTTGATTTTATTCCAGAATTCAAAAGGTATCTTGTAGCATGTACCGTTTATCGTTTTGTCACTACCACAAGTTACCATTCATCGGAAGCAAAATACTTTTCAGATAGACTCTAAGAAAAAGGTTGAAAGTCTGTAAAAATCAAAAAAAGATAGAAAAATAGGGCTTTTCACTATTTCGAATGAGTATTTACGTCCATTTCCTATATTCTACATTCACAGTATTTTTTGAAAATTAATATTTTTCTTGATAGCGTTTTTAACAATTATTAAAATAATACCTACATTCCGCAGTATTTTTTTGAAAACCAATATTTTTCCTGATAGCGTTTTCAGCACTTATTCAAATAATAGATAATTTAAAAAAATTGGTGAAAATTGAATTCTATCGTTTTTAGTCTATGAATTCACCATCTAGCTATTTTGAACCCCTTAATAGAATCTCAAAAAATTTACTTCAAATCAGGAATCGATAGCAAGAATAATTGTGGATATATGAAATTTTACTGTGGAAAGTGGTCTATATGGGAGTAGCCTATATAAAATTAAGAAGCCCTTTATTGTTAAAAATCATATTCAATTTCTATGATGTTCTATTTTGTCCTGGTTACTTTATAACTAAATAATTATCAACATATACAATACAGCGAAGAACCTACACGTACATTCCAAGCGGTAGCTCACGATGATCAAGCTCTATTAAGCATCGATTGAACAAAATCTTACACATTATGCATGGGAGATAAGATAGTGGCTGTCCACAACTTGATTATATTCATGAGCTCATTCCAAAACCAATTTTATTCCCATATGAAAGAGTTTCAGAAGTATTTTTCTGATTACAACCTTGCTCAATTATTCAAAATTCAAGGTTCAGGGATCTAATTTTGAGTTTTGAGAGAGCTCCATATTTAAATAATTAATAATTATAAGGAAGATATATTCTATTGAATTTATATATACACGACATCTCTATAGATATCCACATGATGGATAGAATTTAGACTAAATGATTCAAAAATAAACGTAATTAATCTGGAATCTGGGAATTAATTGATTAAGAGCCTATCCGAAAAGTCAGTAATGCATGTTGAAAAGTCACAATATACTATAATCTCAGAGTACCCGTTCTGGTTTTGCATATTGTGGATTGTAAAAACTTTAGCAGGTAACCACTTTTCGGATAGGCTCTAAGTCCCATACTATCCTCATGTTTGAAAATTCAAAAAAGCATGTAAGAAATGAACTCAATTAATGGGGAGAGTAAGTGACAGGAACTAAAAGATTTCCTTTGGATTTATGGCTTGTAGTAGCTCTTGCAATCCTTACGGATATCTTCGTGCTTGTGCCTGTACTCAATGGCAGTTTCATCCGCAATGTTCTGGGGCTATCAATAGTACTTTTTTTACCCGGATATGCCAGCATAGCTGCTCGTTTTACTGCGAAAAATGATCTTGATGTAATCGAAAGGATAACTCTGTCCTTTGGGCTAAGTATTGCAGTTGTGCCTCTGATAGGCTTTGGCCTCAATTATACTCCATGGGGAATAAGGCTTCTTCCAATCCTGATTACCCTTTCAATTTTCACCGTTGTGATGTGCGCACTTGCGTACCTGCGGAGAAAAAAACTCCCGGAAACTGACGTTTTTGAAGTGCCTTTCAGGGAAATAACACTTTCACTCAAATCCGAAATTCTGGAAAAACCGGAGTCAAAGCTTGACAAAGCCCTTACAATCTTCTTAATTTTCTCAATTCTTCTCTCTGTTACAACCCTTGTTTATGTGATTCTAACTCCCAAGGAGGGGGAACACTTCACTGAATTCTATATTCTCGGGCCTGAAGGAAAAGCCGACAATTATCCTACAAGTTATGTGCTTGGGGAAAGCGGAACTTTAATTTTAGGGATCGTAAACCATGAGTACAAACCTGTAAATTACACAATGGAGGTAAGGCTCGAGAACAGAACTCTGCCAGAAAACCTGAGGATAATAACACTTGCCCACAATGAAACCTGGGAAAAGTCGATTGTTTTTACCCCTCCGTTTGAGGGACAGAATATGAGACTTGAATTTCTGCTATTCAATGAGACAGAGAGAAATATACCTTACAGGGATTTGCACCTCTGGATCAATGTAACTGAAAAAACAAGGAAGGCCTGAAGATGAAAGACCTGGATTTTGGAAGTAAACGAATTTACTTAGGATTACCTATTCTGCTAATAGCCTTCGCAGAAATATTGATTTATTCTGGAATGATAAAAGAAGCCCTGTGGATACACACAGCTATTGCGATGGGATTGTTCTTTTCCACAATATCGCTAGAGAACGAAGAATTTAGAAAAACATACCAGGCACTGATGCTTCTACCCATCCTTCGACTGGTCAGCCTTTCGATGCCTGTCTTTTTCAACACAACTCTTTACTCTTTCTTTTTCATATATGCCCCCCTGGCAATCTCTGCAGCAATTATCGCTGTCCACCAGAAATTAAAGCGCGAAGAGGTAGGGATAACTCTCAAAAGAATGTGGCTTTATTTTCCTCTTGCGATTCTTATAAGCTTTGGACTGGCATTAATAGAATACCAGATCATGAGAAATGATTACCTCATCCCCGATCTCTCCCCCTTAAACCTGATAAAACTAACAGTAGTAATGGTCTTCTTTGTGGCACTTGTGGAAGAATTCATATTCAGGTCTGTTCTCCAGACGAGATTTGATAAGCTCTTCGGAGCAGGAAAAGCAATACTTCTTACAGGCATACTTTTTGGCCTCATGCACTCTGGATATGGGCTTTCCTATGAAATAATATATACTTTTTTTATCGGGATTTTCATGGGTTATCTATTTTACAAAACTAAAAGCCTGCCTCTTATTGTATTAATTCATGGCTTCTTAAATGTGTTTTTATTCGGGTTCATTCCTTATCTGGGTCCAGGACTTGGGTTGCTGTAATTAAGCTTCTGCCTGAGCAACCGGGATCTTCCAAATGTCTGGAAAAAAAGGATATAAATTCGGATTGTATGAAGAAAACAGAAGCTGAAGCCCATTTAAACATTACAAAATGTATGCTTCTGTCAAATTAGGGATCTAAAGACCGAGCAAAGGAATTGCTGGAAAGAAAATGCCTGTTAAGGAATTTAATTAAGGAAAAGAATTCTGAGTAAGGAAGAAGCTTTAAACTTCTCAGAATTGAAAATGCTGGATAGATGAGTAAGAAAAGAAAAAAAAGCTAATTAAGTAGAAAAAGTGACCTTAAGGAAATAATTGAGATATTATGAAATACTTAACAAAGACTTTGCTGGTGTTGCCTCAATTCTTTCTAGTTTCTTTGAAATTTAATTATACTTAATCTTGCACGCTAAGTTTGCAGCTTTGTTTGATACTGTGATTATCTGAAATCAATGATTAATTGAGGCTACAGAATGAGATAATGCTATTCAATAATGCTATTCAAAACAGATAAGGTATATTAAAGGGCTCTTAATTAAGGTACCCTTTTCTTTCAAGCCATTCGATCTGGGGTCTGGTGTATTTCCAGGTAATATCGGCCTTTGAATCCTGAATTTCCCAGGGGTTGGCAATAACAATATCCCCTTCTCGGATCCACATCTTCTTATTCTTGGAACCGGGGATTCTTCCCATTCGAATCACTCCGTCCATACACTGTAATGTGACTCTTTTGGATCCCAGTAAACTTGCTACCGTTGCCAGGACTTCGTTCCTATCTTTACGAGGAGTACGTACTCTTGTTACCTCAGGAGTGTCTCCTGCATTTACAGGTTTATTTGATCCTACTTGCTTCTTCCTGATAGTGCTTCTGTAATTAGCCAGGTTAATACCTCACTGTTTATTTTTAATTTGATAGATAAGATTGATAGTTTATTATTCTTATCCAATTTTCTTCTTTTATGGAACCATTTAAGCTATTTACCGTTTCAGTACATGCTCAATTACTTCACCCTGTGTTGATTCCAGGATACGTCCACAGAATCAAGGAACAAAAAACGAAGAAAATTAAAAAGAATATGAAAGTGAGTTGAGTGTTATCTCAAACCAAATCAAGAAATTAACACTCAACTGAATAATCTTTAGAACTTTCTGTGGTTAGGAAGGCAGTCTCTGCAGTATACAGGCCGTCCTTCGGTTGGTCTGAAAGGAACTTCAGTCTCAACACCGCAGTCAGAACAGGTAACCTTGTGCATTTCTCTGGGGCCGCTGTTGCCGCCTCTAAAACCGCCACGACCTCCGTCTCTGCTTCCCCGGTTGCTGTCTCTTCCCCTGAAGGAATTTCCTCTGTCATTAAAACCCATTTTCGTTTCACCTCCGCTTATAGCGGATAAGAGATAGAGTAAAAACAAGATTGTATAATATTTATTGATTAAAAACGAAAATTGGTTTTTAATAACAGATTATACGTCTCTTTATTTTCAACGCCACTTAAGTAGTATTTTAAATATATAAAGGTTTCTTTAAAAACGAGTCTCGCGGGTAAAACTCTTCAGGAAACAAATGAATTTACTACTGAAAGTTGTCGTTTCATTCAAAAATGATAGTGGAGAGAACTCAAATTCAAGATTCATAAAAGGCAGAACAAGATAAATAGCAATGAAGAAGATGAAAAAAGAAGAGATCCGTTTGGCCTGTTCAAAAAACCAGAACGGATATAATTTGTCAAGTGGAATTTTCGAATGAATTCGAAATTAATAGCGGTTTTCTCTGGGTTTCCTGTGGTTAGGAAGGCAGTCTCTGCAATAAACTGGTCTGTCAGGGTCGGGCCTGAAAGGCACCTGAGTCTCGGCACCACAGTCAGAACAGGTTGCGTTGTGCATCTCTTTAGGGCCTCCAAAACCTCCGCGGTTGCTGTCTCTTCCCCTAAAGGAGTTTCCTCTGTCATTAAAACTCATTTTTCTTCACCTCCGCTTATGGCGGATAT
The DNA here is from genome assembly GCA_964560735.1 of uncultured Methanosarcinales archaeon. Lineage (GTDB taxonomy): Archaea > Halobacteriota > Methanosarcinia > Methanosarcinales > Methanosarcinaceae > Methanosarcina. Next base: position 4,990 of record CAZLNG010000025.1, read on the forward strand.
CCTCTATTTGCTATAAAAATAAGATCCTATACATTCTTTTATTAAAAACAGAAATGAGTTTTTAATAACAGATTATATGACTCTTTATTTTTACTGAACCTACTATACAGTCAAATTATATAAGTCTTACTCATGAAAATTAAGTTGCGGGCGGCTGCCTAGACCTAAAAGGGCTTCTGATAAATACCTTGGGCAATTAGGGTTTACAGTCTGAGGATATACTTATATTTTCAGAATTTTGTTGCGAATATTTTGAGTTATTGTTTTTCAAATCTTCAAAAAATCAAGTTTGGATTGTACCTCCTGGTTTCACCTCCTGATATAAGAGGAATGGGGACTTTCAAACTGGCAAGTGTACACTGCAAACGAACACCAAAACTGAGAGTTAGACCCCAAGATCCATTTTAGTTCGCGCTGCTCAGGTGTTGTTTTTATGATGAAGTTTCCAATGTAGTGCACGCTTGCATATTGATCTCTATAAAACTTTACTCTAGCCTAACAAATGATGAACATAGGGGAACTTTGGAAATTTTGAGCTTTTCTATATATGTCAACCAAATAATAGAGGACTAATTAACTGTTATAAGAAGTAGAATTTGCAAATGTATGCAATCTTTGAACAATGCATATTTTTCTCTTTTAGGATGGAAGCTTATTCAAGATTGGAATTCAATCACTTTACTGATATCTTTTTAACTCCACAAATTACTACTTTTACAAGAGGATATTATTCTTGTGTCCAGGTTATCTAACAATCGCCAATAAAGCTGACTTTAAATCATTGTTTCTTTTGAGTTATTTAACACGTTAATTGTTAGATACTGTGGACATAAAAGATTTAATTTAAGGCATTATTTTTGGAAATGTTTGTGAGTTATTAATCAAGTTCGAAAAGCGAGCAAACTCCCCCATATTTGATAAAATATTGAGAGATTCTTGTGTCCCCGGATTCAAATGACTCACATTCACAAAATAAAAACCATTCCATAAAACAGAAAAATTTACCAGTAATGGCTGAAAAGGAAAATAGCTATTTGGAGCTATTTTCTCATCAAAAACAACACATTTTACACAAGCTCGTTCATTTGGTATAATAGTTTAAACTCAGTTGACTATAGTTAATTTTTAAAAAGTGAATGAGGAGTGAAATGTACAAATTATTGCATAAATAAAAGGAGGAAGATTATGAGTATAGGTCAGGAATTATCATCCATAGACTTTCAATCAATGATTGGCGGCCCTTTGAACGCCGTCATCAAAGCTCAGGCTCAGTCTGCACAGACATCAGTCGATTTCATTAAAAGTGTAGGATTCAATGCACCAGATGCGAAAACAGATCCTGGAAAACCAACGATGGTCACTTTCGAATATGATAAAATTTACCAGGAGAAAGACGCACAGGGAAATGTTGTCTACACGCCAAAACCAATGCAACTGACTGTGCCAATTCTCACCATGCTTCCTATTCCCTTCATCAGAGTATCAGATGTATCAATTGATTTCAACGCGAAAATTAATTCTGTTGTGGAGTCGACAACGACATCATCCTCGGAATTGAATGCGTCTCTGGGAGTCAAAGGTGGGTGGGGTCCTGTATCTGCGGAATTGAAATGCAGTTACAGCAACAAAAAATCTACATCTGCAAGCGACAAAACCGAAAGGACTTACAGCATGGTAATTCATGTCCAGGCAGAGCAGGATGAGCTTCCTGCAGGCATGGAAAAGCTCCTGGGTGTCCTTGAGAACAGCATAAAAGAAGTCCCGAAAGTTGAGTGATCTGATTTTATTAGCAGGCAGGTAAAGGAATATCGGATGTTGCCTTTGCCTGCCTAAGAATATGGAGGAAAGATATGGCAGACCTGGGTATCCTTTTAGGCTCATTAATGTCCGGATTAATCAGTGCACGGAGAATGGCGGATGAGCAAACGGCAGCACTGGCAGAATACTACAAAAGCGTCCCTCTTCTCGAAGGCTTATCGGTTCCCCGCATACGCATTCCTGAATTGACAATCGATATGCCGATGCTTATCGAGAAACATGTGGAAGGGCAAAATGGAGTGATGGAAGATCCAGTAAAACTTGCAGATGCAGCGCTGGAACAACTGAAAACTACCTCAGCGAGGAACGATATCAAGATTAACCCGATTTTCCATGAAGCGTTTGCAGAGGAGGTAAAAAATCGGCTTGAGCTGGAAAAGCAAACAGGAACTCCTGTAATGAAAGAAGCCATTGCGCGTAATGTGCAGGATGCTTTTGCTGCCACTTTGACCAGAACAAAGACTACTCTGACTGCAGCGGAACAGAATACCATTTCAAGAGATCTCCGGGGCAAAATTCCAGCAGCAGGCATTGCAAGAGAGCTGGTGCCTTCAAGTATTGTGGCAAATATCGTAACTGCCGATATTAAAGAACATGCATCTAGCGCAAACGTCGTGCGCCTGAGGATTACACTTAAAGAAGAAGGCCTGGAGTGGACTACAAAATCTAGCGAAGCCGGCGGCTTAACGAGTACATTACAGCCGGAATGATTGAAGGAGGACCACAGGATGCAATGTATTCTGCGGGAAAAACTCATGGTGCAGGCGGCAAAACTTACTGCTGTCAGCGGTATTTATCGTACCGAAGACTACCGTTTTGTGGATGCGTACTTTAACTGGCTGGAAGGAGCTGAAAAAGAGTTGTCTTCCTTACGATCCCCAATCAACATAATGCTTCAGGCAGAAAAAAGCTCTCTGACTTCAGTTCTGGACGGTTATGTGCCCAATCACGTTCAGGCAGGAAAAAGCATAAGGAAAATACAAAAAGCCGCTGCAGCTCAATCGTTGGAAAAAGTTTCAATAGAGATCTATTCCAAAATAGAAAATATTGATCATGCCCTTGAACAATCTAGCGAAAAATTATGTAACGCCATTGCGGTCCTGGCGATCAAGGAACCTGAATTGTATAAAAAGCTCCACCCAAATCAGGATGGGATAGATACTATATGGAAAATACTCGGTGAAACTCCTGAGACCATACCGATTTATAACTACTTCTGTGCAAAGCTTGAGTCTTCAGATATAAATTACCTGCTTATGGACATCATACAGAAAATCGAAAGCAATAAAAGAAGCGCTTGTGGATGATTTGAAAATGGTTTTTATATTGCAGGTTTTCGACATTGAGAGCATTTAATCCTTCAAGAAACTCAATGCTCTCAATCCGTTTCCACATTGAAGATGAACATCTCAATTAACGGGAAAATGACTTTTTGCACCTTTAAAGAGGAAATAACAGATAGATAAATTTAAGTAAGTTACTGTGTGAAAATTCAAGATCAAAAAAAATTCAGAATAAAAACTTCACTGAGCAAAAACGTTGCTGCCTTATTTAATTTTTGAGAATCAAATCTTGAAGCTATGAATTTTTTAATAAGATTATTTCCTGAGATAATGAAGTAGAGATTATCAGGAAGAAAGGTGGAAAAAGAAAAGTGAAAAACGTACATAATATTCTTCGAATAACATGCCCAAAAAATGAAAGTACTTGAAAGCACTTTCATGCCAGAAGAAAAGTAACGGGGTTGAACAATGAAAACTAACAAAGAATTATATTCACTGTTTTTGTCCTCAACAGTTCTGATTTTACTCCTGATTCTTATTTCATCTATAGCGTCAGCTGACTCATCCACAATAACTGAAACTCAGATAAGCACAAGTGGATCAGCATATAGTCCTTTTATCTGGAAAGACAAGATAGTGTGGGAGGATGGACGCGATGGGAATTCCGACATCTACATGTATAATCTTTCAACTCAAAAAGAAACTCGAATAACGACCAGCGGAAGAGCATTCGATCCTAAACTATTTGATAATAAGATAGTTTGGCGTGATCAGCGCAATCTAGGTCAAGATGGATTATCATATGGGGATATCTACATGTATGATCTCTCCACATCCAATGAAACTCAGATAACCACCGGCGGATTGGTTTGGGGATCCCCTGCTATCTACGGGGACAGTATAGTTTATTCGAAAGCTGAAGACATGTACCTGTACGATGATGACATTTACGTGTATAACCTATCCACATCCAGGGAAACTCGGATTACCACCAGCGAAAAGGCATCTGGCTTTTCAATTAATGGTGACAGAATAATATACAGTGATTTGCGCGATAGTAGGAGTCTCTTCATATACAATCTCTCTACTTCCCTAGAAACTCAGATCCCCACCAGTGAAAACGTTTGGTGGCCTGAAATTTATAGTAACAGGGTAGTATGGTATGACACACATTTTGAGAATAATTTCAATATTTATTTCGATATCTGGATATATGATCTCTCCGCTTCCCAAGAAACCCGGATCACTACCAGCGGAAACGCTTTCTATCCTGCAATTTATGACAATAGAATAGTGTGGCAGAATAATACTGTTAGTCCTAAAGCAGATATCTACATGTACGAGATCTCTACTTCCGAAGAAACTCGGATCACTACCAGCGGAAACGCTTACTGTCCTGCAATTTATGATAACAGAATAGTGTGGGCAGATGAGCGCAATGGGAGTTCTGAGATTTATATGGCTACTATTGGATACCCTTCAGTTGCTGCTTTTTGTGCATGTCCTATTTCTGGAAAAGCACCTCTAACAGTTAAATTCAAAGATAAAAGCGCAGGATCACCCACTTCCTGGTCCTGGAACTTTGGCGATAAATGCACTTCAACAGCTCAGAATCCTACACATAAATACTGTAAAGCAGGAAAATATACTGTTAGTTTAACTGTAGAAAATGCCGGCGGTAGCGATACTAAAAAAATATGCAATTATATTACAGTGAGATAAGTCAACTTCTTACATGGTCTTGTGCATGAGTTATTGATAAATTTCGAAAACAGAGTACACATATGTATTTGAGCGAAATGTAGAGAGCTTTTTACTTAAGTTTTTCAATAACTCACACCCATGACCTACTAATTAAACATTTTACATTAAAATATTCTAAAGTAGATAAATATATATAAGATAAAAATAATTTACCCACTCATCATATGGTTGGAACTAAAAATTCTACTCTTCTTGCATTTTCACGCTTAATTTCCTCCTTATTTTTTTTGGGGCAACGCTCCGGTTTTGCAGGTTTATTAACGCCACTTAGGAGGAGGAACAGTTTTTCTAAACTGAAAGTATTGAATGAGAACAGGACAAAAAATAAAAATGAGAGCAATGCAGGATTCGTTAACAATAGATCTGATTAAACACAGCTTAATTTGAAAATCGTCTATTTTGCTGACTAATACTTTCAATCAGCTATATCACTTTATTAATAAAAAAGTACACGTTCTGTTATGTATCTTTAATTTTCATATATTTTAGATTTCATGTTTTAAAAATCCATACTTTCAAATTCTCATACTTTAAAGTTCTCACACTGAAGTTCTCACACTTTAAAATTCATACCCGAAGTTCAAACCTAATTCCCATTTAAAGATTCTTTATTCTTTGAAATTTTCACTTTACCGATTCAACCTAGACAAGAAAAATCCGAGAGAAGGAAAATGAAAAATATTATTATTAAAGGGGCACGGGAACACAACCTGAAAAATATCACGGTGGAACTCCCGCGGGACAAGTTTATTGTTATTACAGGGGTATCAGGCTCCGGGAAATCCACCCTGGCTTTTGACACGGTTTATGCCGAAGGGCAGAGGAGGTATGTGGAGTCCCTCTCAGCTTATGCGAGACAGTTCCTCGGGCTTATGAACAAGCCGGATGTGGACAGCATCGAAGGGCTATCTCCGGCGATTTCTATTGAGCAGAAGACAACTTCCAAAAATCCCCGGAGTACAGTGGGGACAGTTACCGAAATTTACGATTATCTGAGGCTGCTTTTTGCCAGGGTTGGAACTCCTTACTGTCCGGTCCACAATATCAAAATAGAGTCTCAGTCCCCCGAAAGAATTGCGGACAGCATTCCCAGAGAATGTCAGGGTACAGTTACCATTCTAGCACCAATCGTCCGCCAGAAGAAAGGGACATATCAGCAGCTCTTCAGGGACCTGAACAGCGAAGGTTTTACCAGAGTCCGGGTAAATGGAGAGCTCCACCGGACGGACGACGAGATTACCCTTGACCGCTACAAGAAGCATGATATCGAAGTGGTGGTTGACCGGCTTGACCCTGCAGAAGACAGATCAAGGCTTGTCGAAGCCTGCGAAAACGCCCTTAAAAAATCAGAAGGGCTTTTGATTGCCGTTGACTCCGAAGGCAAAGACCACCTTTATTCCTCTAATATGGCTTGTCCGGTCTGCGGCATGGCTTTTGAAGAACTCCAGCCCAGAATGTTTTCCTTCAACAGTCCTTTCGGAGCCTGTGAAGCCTGTAATGGACTGGGGATCAAGATGGAATTTGATCCTGACCTGATTATTCCGGATAAAACCCTCTGCCTCGCAGACGGGGCTGTGGCTCTTTACAGGAACTACCTTGACGGCTACCGGAACCAGTACCTGGCGGCTGTGGCTAAACATTTTGGTTTTGACATATTTACTCCTATTGAAGCTCTTTCGGAAGAGCAGTACCATGCTCTCATGTACGGCTCGGAAGAACGCATCCATTTCAATATGAGTATGAAGAATGGCGATGCACAGTGGTCCCATAAAGGAACATGGGAAGGACTTCTCCCGCAGTCTGAGAGGCTGTACAGCCAGACCAAGTCCGAGTACCGGCGAAAGGAGCTAGAAAAATTCATGCAGGTTCACCCCTGTCCGGCCTGCGAAGGAAAACGCCTGAAAGAAAAAGTGCTTGCAGTAAAACTTGGTGACAAATCCATTGTGGATGCAACGGATCTCTCGATTATAGAAGCTATCAGGTTTTTTGAGAACCTGAAGCTCTCGGAAAAGGAAAAAGAAATAGCAAAGCAGGTTTTAAAGGAAATCAGCTCCAGACTCGGTTTCCTTGAACATGTTGGACTTGGCTACCTTACCCTTTCCCGAAGCGCAGGCACCCTCTCAGGCGGGGAAGCCCAGAGAATAAGGCTGGCTACCCAGATAGGCTCAAACCTGATGGGCGTACTCTATGTGCTTGACGAGCCTTCAATAGGGCTGCATCAGCGGGATAATGAAAGGCTTATCCAGACTCTGCAGACCCTTCGGGATCTCGGGAATACCCTGTTAGTTGTGGAGCACGATGAAGATACTATCAGGGCTGCTGACCACGTGCTCGATATAGGGCCAGGAGCAGGCATCCACGGAGGCTTTGTTGTTGCTGAAGGTACACCTGAAGAAATCGAAAAGAATCCTGAATCTCTGACTGGCCAGTACCTTTCCGGAGAAAGACAGATAAAGCCTCCCGCTTTCCGAAGGCAAAGCGACGCTTTCATCAGGCTTAAGGGCTGCCGGGCAAACAACCTCAAGGATGTAGATGTGGATATCCCTATAGGTCTCCTGACAGTAGTTACGGGCGTCTCCGGATCGGGAAAGTCCACGCTTATTTATGACACTCTATACAAAGCCCTGATGAAAAAGATCAATAAATCAAGCGTAACTCCTGGAGATTATGACGAGCTAATTTTCGATTCCGAGATAGACAAGGTAATAGTTATTGACCAGAGCCCCATTGGAAGGACTCCACGTTCTAACCCTGCCACCTATACCAAGGTTTTTGATGCTGTCAGGCAGGCTTTTGCCGAAACCAAAGAAGCCAAAATCCGGGGTTATAAAAACGGGCGTTTTTCTTTCAACGTAAAAGGAGGGCGCTGCGAAGCCTGCCAGGGAGACGGATTGATCAAGATCGAAATGAACTTCCTGCCTGATGTTTACATCGAGTGTGAGGAATGTAAAGGTACCCGTTATAATAGGGAGACCCTGGAAGTAAAATACAGGGGTAAATCGATTGCAGAAGTTCTGAATATGACAGTCGAAGAAGCTGCAGAGCATTTCGAGAATATCCCTGCAATCAAAGGCAAGCTTGATACCCTTAACAAAGTAGGACTTGGCTATATCAAACTCGGGCAAAGTTCGACAACGCTTTCCGGAGGGGAAGCCCAGAGGATCAAACTTACAAGAGAGCTCTCCAAAAAAGGCACAGGAAAAACGATCTATCTCCTCGATGAACCCACAACGGGGCTTCACTTCCACGATGTTAAAAAACTCATTTCAGTCCTGAACGGCCTTGTGGGTAAGGGAAACACTGTAGTCGTTATCGAGCACAACCTGGATGTAATTAAATCCGCAGATTACATTATTGACCTTGGTCCCGAAGGTGGAAATGCAGGCGGAGAGATTATTGCTACAGGGACACCTGAGGAGGTTTCCAGAGTTCTGGGAAGCCATACTGCTCACTTCCTTGCTCCCAAGCTTTCAGGAGAGAGATCATATCTTGAAAGCTCCGGCGAAGAACTTGTTGAGGCGATTTTCGAAGAAGGAGAAGCCTTTGAAACCGACTACGAAAATTTTGAAGACGACCCTGGGGAAGATGACACTGAAGAGTTTGAAGATCCTGAAAGTGAAGGCTCTAAAAAATTCAAGCACAGTAAAGACAGAGCAGGTAAAGCATTTGAGGAGCAGATGCTTTGAAAATATTTACTTAACACACTATAGATCATTTGATACAGTTGAAATTACCTGAGCTTGAAAATTACTCAATACATTTGAACCACTCACGAGCTGGAAATTACTCGATGAACTTGAAATCGTTCAATGCACTTAACAACCGAAATCAAGAAGATTTCAAGAATCTTGAAACACAGAGGCTTAAAACATGATTGATCTGGAAGCTCTTCCTCACTTGCCTGGCTGTTATTTATTCAAGAACAGAGACGGGACTGTTCTTTACGTAGGTAAGGCAAAAGACCTTAAAAAGAGGGTGAGCAGTTATTTCCAGAAAAGGGACCATGACCCCAAAACCGAAAGCCTTGTACAGACAGTAAGCAATCTTGATTTCATTGTTACAAATACTGAGGTTGAGGCCTTTCTCCTCGAAAATACCCTGATTAAGAAACACTGGCCAAGGTACAATATTGCCCTGAAGGATTCGAAGCGTTATGCGTGCATCCATCTTACCGAAGAAAAATTTCCCAGGATCAGGCTTGCCAGAAAGATGGTAGACAATGGAAATTTTTTTGGGCCCTTTGTTTCTGCAAAAGAAAGAGATTACGTTTTTGAGGTTGCAAGAAAGACCTTTCAGCTCAGAACCTGCAAACAGATGCCTAAACGTGCATGTCTTCGCTATCATATCGGGGCATGCAGCGGGCCCTGTATTGGGGCAGTTTCTCCGGAAGAATACGGAGAAAAAGTAAAAAGATCCATATCAGTTCTGAAAGGCGATACCAGAGAACTTCTCGAGTCCATGGAGAAGGAAATGAAAGAACTGGCTGCAAGACAGCAGTTTGAGCAGGCTATGGCTCTAAGGGATGAGATTGTAGCTCTCGAAAGCCTTCAGGAAAAGCAGAATATGGAGAGGCAGAAGAAGCATAATGAAGATATCCTGAACTATATTGTCAGAGAAGACACTGTCTACCTCATGCTCTTCAAGGTCTACAAAGGGACTCTTGAGGACAAGCAGGACTTTGTTTTTGCCTCCGGGGAAAACTTTCTGGAAGAATTCCTTGTGCAGTACTATTCCGAAAATGAGCCGCCTGAAGAACTTATCCTGCCTGAGCCTCTGGAAGAATCATTTGCCGATTTCCTTTCCCACGTCAAAGGTAAAAAAGTAAAAGTTACGGTTCCGAAACAGGGAGAGAAAAAAGAACTCCTCGACCTTGCCCTGAAAAACGTTGAAATCGGATTTTTCGGAGATAGAAAAAAGCTCGAAGCTCTACAGACCAAGCTTTCCCTTCCAAAACTCCCCAATGTCATCGAGTGTTTCGATATCTCCCATCTCTCAGGTACAGCGACTGTTGGCTCCATGGTGCAGTTCCGTGGAGGCAGGCCTGATAAGCACAATTACCGCCGCTTCAAAATAGAGAGCGTGGAAGGGATCGACGATTTTGCTTCAATTGGCGAAGTTGTCCGAAGGCGTTATTCCCGCCTTCTTGAGGACAAACACGATATGCCTGATTTAATTATCATAGATGGAGGAAAAGGGCAGCTTTCCTCAGCTTTCCAGGAACTCAGGAAGCTGAGCCTCAGAATTCCAATTATTTCCATAGCCAAACGTGAAGAAGAAATCTATGTGCCAGGATTAAAATCTCCTCTGCCAATCAAAAAAGATGAAAAAGCCTCTCTCTTTGTTCAAGAGATAAGGGATGAAGCCCACAGGTTCGCAATTACCTATAACCGCCTGCTCAGACAAAAATCACTGATCCAGTAATTGGTGAATCAGTAATTGGGGAATCAGTAATTGTTGAGACTCGGTAGTTGTTGAGACTCAGTAATTGTTGATATTCAGTAATTGTTGAGAAATCAGTAATTATCGAAAACTCCATGATATCTTGGCTGTCAATACCACTTAATTGTCTAGACATTCCATTATATGTATCTCTATTTAGTTTTCAACTCTTAGGGTCATGATTTTATGAAAAATTCTAATGAGAAATCCGAGCCGCTATCAGAATTACCAGAAAAATTACACGATACAATTCACGATGCCCGATACTGGGACAGCCCTCAGTTCAAGCTGATATCCGATTTTGAACCCAGGGGTTCCCAGCCGCAGGCAATCGAAAAACTTGTATCCGGGCTGAGGCGAGGAGACCAGTATCAGACTCTCCTCGGAGTAACAGGGTCAGGAAAGACCTATACTGTTGCAAATGTCATAAACCAGATCAGGAAACCTACCCTTGTTATTGCCCACAACAAGACACTGGCTGCCCAGCTATATAATGAGTTCAGGGAATTCTTCCCTGAGAATAGGGTGGAGTATTTTGTCTCGTACTATGATTACTATCAGCCTGAATCCTATCTTCCTGCCAAAGACCAGTATATTGAAAAAGATGCCCAGATAAACCCTAAGATAGAACAGATGCGGCTTGCAGCCACAGCCTCTCTTATGTCGCGTCAGGACGTAATTGTAGTAGCTTCTGTTTCCTGCATTTACGGGCTTGGCAATCCTGAGAATTTCCAGAAGATGGGGTTTGAACTCAAAGTTGGGGATAAGGTTCAGAGAAAAGAGATTCTGGAAAAACTTGTGGATATCCTGTTCGAGCGCAACGACCTTGAACTAATGCCCGGACGTTTCAGGGTAAAAGGAGACACAATTGACATTATTCCCGGATACTTTGATGATATAATCCGGATTGAACTCTTCGGAGACGAGGTTGACAGGATTTCCGAAGTAGACAAGCAGACAGGACAGAGAAAGGAAGACATGGACTACTTTTTTGTCTATCCTGCCAGGCACTATGTGATTCCCGAAGAGGAACAGAAAAGTGCAATTCAGACCATCCTCGAAGAACTTGAGGAACGCCTGCCTGAACTCGGACTGCTTGAATCGCACAGGCTGAAGCAGCGCACACTCTACGACATGGAAATGATCGAAGAAACCGGCAGCTGCAAGGGTATAGAAAATTATTCCCGGCATTTTGACCACCGCCAGCCCGGAGAGCAGCCTTTCTGTCTTCTCGACTATTTCCCTGATGATTTCCTGCTGGTTATTGACGAAAGCCACCAGACCATCCCCCAGCTTCACGGGATGTATAACGGAGACCGTTCCCGGAAAAGGAGCCTTGTAGATTACGGCTTCAGGCTTCCCAGTGCCTACGATAACAGACCTCTGAAGTTTGATGAATTCGGGAAATACATGAAAAATGTGATCTTCGTTTCCGCAACCCCTTCGGATTATGAAAGGGAAAACTCCGCCCAGATCGTGGAACAGATTATCCGCCCGACCGGTCTTGTCGACCCCGAAGTGGAGATTCGTCCTATAGAGGGTCAGGTCAGAGATGTTATGCAGGAGATCCGGAAAATCGTGGAACGGGGTGACCGTGCCCTTGTGACCACCCTTACCAAGAAACTGGCAGAAGAACTGACCGAATTCCTCGCAAAAAACGAAATAAAAGCCCGCTACCTTCACTCTGACATCAAGACGATAGAAAGGACAGAGATTATCCGGGAACTCCGGCTTGGCAAGTTCGATGTCCTTGTAGGGATCAACCTGCTCAGAGAGGGGCTTGATATTCCAGAAGTCGGCTTCATCGGCATCCTTGACGCAGATAAAGAAGGCTTCCTCAGGGATGCAAAGAGCCTCATCCAGATTATAGGCCGTGCAGCCCGAAACGCAAGCTCAAAGGTAGTCCTCTACGCAGATAACATGACAGATTCCATCAAAAAAGCTGTCAGTGAAACCGAACGCCGCCGCACAATGCAGATAGCCTACAACAAGGAACACGGAATCGTCCCTGAAACTATCCGCAAACCCATAAGGGAAAAAGTGGTGGACGTCACCGATGTCAAACATATTCCAAAAACAGATATCCCGAACGTGATCATCGAGCTGGATGCTGAAATGAGGGAAGCTGCCGACAGGCTGGACTTCGAGAGAGCAATCCAGATAAGAGAACTTATAAAGAAGCTGGAAAAAGAGGTAAAAGTGGCCTGAAATGAGTGTTATGCTGCCTTCAAAATAGTCTGAAGTAACTTGCGAAGTAAGGTAGCTGAGTTTTAAACGAAATCAGCTATCTCACATCCTCTTAACAAGAAAATCTAATTTTTTGGATCTAACTACTTTGGTTATTTATTTTATTAGAAGAACGGGACTTTAGCCCTGCCATCTCGAATTCCTCTGTTTCCGGAGGATAATTTCTGTTAATGATACAAGTATACCTGAATTTCACACATTGGTTTTACCAGTTGTGGCAATACTTGGGTTGATGCTCATTTCAGGTAGAAGAAGGAAAGAATAAGGCCCTCTTTTTTCTTTCTTACTTCTTTTCTAGTTTTTGACTATTTTTAGTCATTTATTATGTGATTCCGATTAAATGTAATACTCAACAAAAAAGCGGTAAGTAACCTGAAGTTCTTCCAGCTCTTTGGGCTCAGGTTTAAAATCAGGTTCAGTAGTTTTGTAGATTTTTTCCCCCAGGTTTTTGAAGGTGACTTCGCACCTTATGTTTTCAGGAAGCTGAGACTCAAAATACTCACATTTTGCACAGATTTTTTGGGTAAGATTTCCTGTTTCTTCGGGACTGAAGGTTTTCTTATTTTCAGGGGCGTAGTTTACCTCAACAACCAGTTCTTCCTTGCTCTGTAAATCTGCCCAGAAACCGGAAAGTTCGGTTTCTTCTATTTTGTAGTCCTGAAGTTCGAAACTTCTATTGATCGTGTTCTTCATTTTACCCTCTTCCATATGCTTAGTTTAGGAAGTGGAGGTATATAAACTATCTTAAAAATAAAATGGATTCTTAAGAGAGCTGATCGGCATATAATTTTATTTTAGAAAGGATATTTTTATGTCCACTATTTCGGAACTGCTGCCAATCCTTATCGGAGGTCCCCATGTGCCGAAACCGGAGGTGACAATTATGTGGGATTCTCCTTTTTTCAAATAGCCCCAGCTTTTTTCAAACACATGCCTGGAAATAAAAGTATTGGGGAAAAACTGTCCGGCATGCGTATGTCCGGATAACTGCAAATCAATTCCGTTGTGCTGTCCTTCCTTTAGGTTTACTGGCTGGTGATCTAAAAGAATAATTGGGAAATTATGGTCGATGCCTTCTAGAAGCCTGGATAACTCGGTGCGAGTTTTTCCTGCCATACTGCCTGCCATGCGATCATCCCGGCCCACTACATAAAACTGGTTGTTTACTTTTATGTATTCGTCAACCAGAACATTAACTCCAGCCTGTTTGAGGTGCTCAATTGCGAGCTTACAATTGCCGCCGATATATTCATGGTTCCCGATGACTGCGTATACGCCGTATTCAGGCTGCAATTTCTCCAGTATTTCCGGCATCTTACTATTGATAAAAAATCTTACATCTTCATCTATGGTGTCCCCGGCAAGGAATACAATATCCGGGGCAAGCTCATTGATTTTATTAACCATCGATTCAAGGCGTTTATTGTCATTCACCAGCCCGAGGTGTATATCGGATACCAGAACGGCATGGAGTTCCGGCAAGTCTGGTGCTGTTTTTTTAATAACAAGATCATAATGCGCTATGCGTGGATGATTTGCGTTCCAGGTTCCGTATAGTAAGAGAAGAGAAACCATGGATAAGACTGCAAACCCCCAGTAAAATGACGGATATTTAACTATCTGAGTTTCAGGGAAGGCGAAACTAATCAGGAAGTGAAGAGCATCCGCCCCTGCCCATATAAGGAGCGAGTAATAAACAACAGCCAGCCAGTAGTCCCCAGTTATAGCAGCGAGGTAATTGACAGATCCGGGATAAACTCTTTTTCCTAGCTTGACTGCAAAGAGCGAGAGTGCAAGAAAAGAGTAACCGGTCCAGTAGAGAACATAGTAAGGCTCAATAAGAATCTGAATTGATTGAAAAAAGCGTAAGCCAACATAGTAGTTTCCGGCAAAATAGATCGAGATAAAAATAATAAAAACACAGAGAAAAAGTAAACTTTTCCTTCTGTTGTCTCTTCTTTTATCACTCTGCATATCCTGGCTCATTTATGTTTTACTCAGTATAGTTTAGTGTTTCTAGTTTAGTGTTTCTAGTTTAGCTCAGTACTTTCTAATTTGGCGCTTTCCAGATTGAGACAGACTATTTTAGAAGTTAGGATTAACGACTGAGAAGAGGCATTAATTCCAGAACTACCAGTTAATTATGAGCATTATAAGGTAAATGATATTATTTAAGGTAGTTATAATATCATTAAAAATATTAAAAAGTAATTAAA
>CAZLNG010000025.1:19856-41739 GCA_964560735.1 uncultured Methanosarcinales archaeon
AGTGAAATGAAAAGTAATTAGAAGTGAAATGAAAAGTAATTAGAAGTGAAATGAAAAGTAATTAGAAGTGAAATGAATTCGAAAGTATTCAGTATTTATGCTTTCAGATTTTTTTAAGCATAAGGGACATTATGCCAGATCTGGAAGGCCTCGGCGACTGAGGCTGGAAAAGCATATCATCCATCATGCCAGATGAACCGAACATTTCCTCATTGACGCGGTTGTTTATTTCGTCGAAAATCATTTTGTAAGCAATGCAGTGGGGGTCAACGCCTTTTATTTCGCCATCTGTGGGCACTATGGCATTATAAGGACAGCCGCCTCTACAGTATTTGATGTGGGCGCATTTCCCGCATGCTGTATCCACATATTCTTTAAACTGATGCATAGTTTTCCAGGCATCGGATTGGGCAAGGTCTGCCATGGTTGGGTGGTCATAAACGTTGCCCATGACGTATTCGGGCATTCCAACAAAACGATAGCAGGGGTAAATGCTTCCGTCAGGTCCGACTGCAAACGTGTCTCCCATGCAGTCAACGTAGGTACAGACAGTGCCTCTGCCTGTGAATACGCATTTGCAGAGGTGGTCAATATTCATAACTTCTATCCTGCCCATGTTTTCCAGATATTTATCCAGCAGATAAATTAGGAGTTCTCCGTATTCTTCCGGGGAAAGAGTCCATTTCTCGGGATTTTCGCCCTTTATGGAAGGCAGGCAGGGGTGCAGTTTGAGTGTAAAGCCTTTCTCAAGATAAAAATTAAAAATATCTTCCCTGAACTTTACAGAATAAGAAGTAAAAGTAGTAATGAACCTGACATCAAGCCCATGAGCCCTGGCAATCTCATAACCTCTCATGGTTTTTTCATAGTAACCTTTTCCTCGCTGCAGGTCATTTAGTTCCTGAGGGCCATCCAGACTGGAACCTATGGGAATGTTGTATTCGGCAAAAATCTCAGCTATTTCCGGGGTAAGTTTCCAGAGGTTTGTCTGTATTGCAAACGCTATTTTTCTGGGGCTTAAACCCTCAACAAGTAACGGTAATGCTTCCCGGTAAAAATCAGCGCCTGCAAGAAGAGGCTCCCCGCCATGGAAAGTGAAAGTAACCGAATCTCCCCTGAAACCTTTTAGCCACTCAACTACTTCCTTTATTGTTTCAATACTCATTATCGGGGACTTTTCTTCGGAACTCCAGCAATAACTGCAGTTAGCAGGACATCCAAGGGTTGGGATCAACATTACATGGAAAGGCATTTTTAAGCACCTTTTTTTTAAGCTTCTTTAAATTATTAGTAGTTTTCTAAGTTGCTTTTTCAGAAGAGATAGGGAAACTAAAGAAAAGAATTGAGAATTTGAAACCTTCAGTTATTTGATATAATTTCATAAAATTCTTCAGATGTATTTGGAAATTCTAACTTTGATATACCTTATAAACATCTGAATAAACTGAAGATCTCACTGTTTGAATAACTTCACATAGAATATTATTTAAGAAGTAAATTGAATATATTCTATGCAGTTGAAACTCATAAGGGGAAAAACTGACATTAGATTCGTATTTTCAGGTCTGTAAACAAAAATCACAAAGATCAGATCTAGCAGAAATGGGGAATTCTAACAGAGATGGAAAATTCTAACAAAGATAGTAAATTCTAACAGGGAAGTAAATTCTAACAGAGATGGGGGAAAAATGTCAAAGTTTGAAGTATATCTGGATGAAGCGGGAGGATACCGCTTCAGGTTAAGAGCAAGAAACGGGCAGATCATAGCTGTGAGTCAGGGTTACAAAAGTAAAGAAGGCTGTCTCAAAGGCATCAGGTCGGTGCAATTAAATGCTTCAACTGCGCGTGTCGTTGTACTTGAAGAGAAACTGGAGAACGAAAAGGAAATACAGGCATCACTATAATTTATGAAGGATAATCCCTTCAAACCTGCACTTTGTGATTTTTCTTTCACGTAGGGCATAGAGAAAGACTTTAAAGAGGGCATAAAGCCTGAAGTAATAAGCAAGCAAAGGGGGAGAAGAAAAGCCACTGATGTATATAAGCTTCTTATCGTCCTGGATAGAATCGTCAAGAAATTTTACTATTCCATCAAAATATTCCCTTTCAAGTGTGCTTCCTTTCGGCAGACGGGGACCAAGCACGACCACATCTTCTTCCATGCCGTCAGGACTTTCTGTTCCCTCTATGAAACCGTAATTGAAAATTGTGGGCAGAGGAGAGAAGAAAGTCCTTTCATATCCATTTTCTGTCCTGCAATATTTCCAGAAGCTGTATTTTGGAGTCTCTATGATAATTTTCATTGAAGTTGATCCTGTAACCTGGAAACAATCCTTTTTGATTCTTTGTATCAGCAGAAGGTAATCCTTTTTAATACTGTGTATGATCAGGAGGCAATCCTTTTTAATAATGTTTATAGTCTGGAAAAATACTGTATATAACCTGTATATAACCGGTAAATATCCTTTCAGAGTTTTTCTAATTTTATCCTTATCCTATACTTTTAAACTTTTAATAATTTCCAGTTCATAAAACTCTTATCCAATAATCTGTGTTACTCTGGATGCCTCTGCCAGTTTATCTGGCGGCGCCTCCAAAAAAGAAAAGTAAAAGAAAGAAAAAATGAAAAAGCAATATGAAGAAAATAATTTTCAAGTGAATTTACTTTTACTTTCTATATTCTTACTGTTTTTCTGGTCACATTTACTATCTTGTCTCTATTAAGGTCCTGTCTTTATTACAGTCTTGTCTTTATTACGGTCTTCTATTACGGGAAAGGCCGCTAGAAAGAGAGCGTGACAAAAAAGATCTGAGATAATGAATTACGGTTGGACAGGTCAGAATTTAGATTTTTTAATCAGTTGTCCCTTCTATCTACTTAAATAAATCGTCACATAACTCGATATCAACAATATATCGATATCATCCGTCATATTGCCCAAATATAAGCTATATAATGCTCAAATACAGCTATTGTATTACACAAGTGTCATCCAAAATATAATTCCTGACAATCCTTTTTCCGCATAAAAAAGGATATATTACAATAACTCCTGAAAGGCAAAAACTGAAAAATTTGTCCTGAAAAGCTTATGGTCTGACAGGCAGAGGTATGCTGAATGAGTTTTCGAAATAGGGTAAGCTTGCGAGATGCAATGAGAGGAATAATTGAAGAGCCCCTGCTTCATACGGTGCCAAAACGTTTTGATTATGTGGGAGATGTGGCAGTGATCTCGATTCCTGCGGAGCTTTCGGCTTACAGAGAGATTATTGCCTTAAAATTGCTTTCTATGAGAGGGAATACGCGGGCTGTGCTGAACAAGGTAAGCAAACTGGAAGGGGAACACAGAGTTGCCGATTTCGAGCTTCTGCTAGGGGAATCCACAGAAACTTTTCACAGGGAGAACGGCTATACCTATAAACTGGATGTGAAAAAAGTCTTTTTTAACCCTCGCCTGTACTCGGAAAGAAAAAGGGTAGCTTCAAAAATTACTTACGGGGAAAGCATTCTAATCCCTTTTGCGGGAGTAGGCCCTTTTGTGCTTCCTGCTGCAGGTAAAGGAGCAAAAGTTCTTGCCGTCGAAATAAATCCAGAGGCCTGCGCCTGCCTTCAGGAAAATTTGCGGATTAACAGGCTTGAAAAACAGGTAACAGTTATTCAGGGAGATTTCGAGAAAATCTTCCAGACAATTGATTTTGCAAAAATCCGTGAAGATACCGGAAATACAACTTATTCGCATAGTCTGCCTGCAAATTTAAGCTCCGGGGAAGGTGGAAAATTTCAGGCTCCTGAAAAAGGGTTTGACAGAGCGATAGTCCCCACACCCTACGGAATGGATCATTTTCTTTTTGAAATCTCAAAGCTTGTAAGGAAAGATGGATACATTCATTTTTACACTTTTAAAGCCGAATCCCAGATTCCGGGACTAATTGAAGAATATGAGAAAATGGGACTTCAAGTGAAGTTCTACAGGCGCAGCGGAAACGTTGCTCCAGGAATCAGCAGATGGGTTTTTGATCTGACTAAAAAATGATCTGATTAAAAATTAAGGGTGCGGAAAAAGAGATTTTTAAGACGATTACCTTAGAAAAAGAGACTTAGGAAATAGGGTTTAAAAAATAAAATTCAAAAGATATCGTTTTTAATCTTCAAGCCCTATCTGCTTCAGGAAATGATGATAATGTTCCACAGGAAGCCGCGAATAAAAGGCTCTTGTCACAACTTCGCTCAGGGATGGGTGAATATCCATACCGTGCATAATTGGCGCCGTACTTCTTGACTCCGTATACATGATAGGAATTATCTGGTGGATCAGAACCGAGGCATGAGGGCCTATAAGATGGGCGCCCAGAATTTTTTCTTCCTCCGCATCCAGAATCACCTTTACAAAGTAATCCCTTATTTCCATGGCAGCTCCTTTTGCAGTATCTTCAAAATATTTCAGGCCTATGACCACTCTATCTTCCCCATATTCTTTTATAGCTTCCTCCTCCCCCATACCAGCTCCAGCTATTTCAGGATAAGAGAAAACAGCATGAGGTACTGCGTGGTAGTCTGCCTTTATTTTTTCTTTCAGGATAGCGTTCAGGTAAACGATCCCTGACTCGTAGTTTCCTACATGTTTGAGCAGATACTTTCCATTTGCATCGCCAAAAGCCCAGATATTCGGCTGAGAGGTTTCAAGATATTCGTTCACCAGAATCCAGCCCTGAACGTCTGTTTTGATTCCAGCCCTTTCGGGATGGAGAATATCAGTGTTTGAAGCTCTTCCCGTTGCTACAAGGATCTCATCTACGGTGATTTCTACATCCTCTGCCGAACTTTTATCTTTTGCAATTATAGTCTTCTGGCCATTGCCTTCTTTCCTTACCTCGGTAGCTTCGGAGTTTGTAAGGATTCTCATATATTCCGACATTTTCAGCTTTGCGAGTCTGGAGATCTCGGGCTCTTCCTGCGGAAGGAATCTGGAATTTCTTCCGATAACCGTAACTTCCGCTCCCATTGCCGAGAAAAAGTGACCGTATTCAGCTGCGATATAACTTCCCCCAAGAATAGCCAGGCTTCTGGGGCATTCGTTTAGCTCAAGAACTGTATCACTTGTAAGATAGCCGGCTTCTTCAAGGCCTTTAACAGACGGGATTGCAGGTCTTGAACCAGTACACAGGAAAATCATTTCTGAGTGGAGTGTTTTTTCACCTACCTTCAGAGTATATGGAGCGGTGAACTCCGCAGTTTCGTGATAGTAGTCAAGGTATGGATTTTCGGTTAATCCCTCTCTGATAGCCTTGATATCTTCCCCTATCTTTCTACGCATCCTTTCCATAATCATGCGGAAGTCAATATCCTTGATCTCAAGCCTGATTCCGAAAAGTGACGCATTTTCGATTTCCCTGATAAGCTCGGCAGGATAAAGCAGGAGTTTTGAGGGAATGCATCCTCTCGTAAGACAGATTCCTCCGGGTTCGTCTTTGTCGATAACAGCAATCTTCATTTCCGGATTCGAATCAAGGATAGGGTTTATGTAGTTCATTGCAGAACCCGTGCCTATCACAATCAGGTCATATTCTTCCATTCTTTTCCCTCACAAAGATTATAAAATTGATTTTGAAACTTTTCTGAGTAAGACTTAATCCCAGGTAGAATTCTCTTATAAGCTGCAGTCCTGTAAGCTACACTATTGTTGACGTGTTATTGATTTGTTATTGATATGCTACTGATTATTATTGATATGTTATTGATATGTCACTGATCGCTATTGATGTGTTATTTATGTATTAATTGGCTGCTTTGCAGATTAATATATGTTTGAAAAAGAAGTTCAGCAAAAATGGTTTTACTCACGAAGCTATATCTAAAAGTCCAGAGAGGTTTTAGACCACAAAAGGTAAAATAGATAATTTTAATGTTGATTTATATTGTGTAATAAAAATCCAAAATCACAATTTTAAATTTGATCTAATTGTACAACAATTATCAGGAAGAAACAACCATCTATTTATAAAGGAAAGTCTATTCTATGTAGCTTCCTTGAAAGAGTATAAAAACAAAAGATGTCTTATGATGAACAGAGCCGCCCGATACTTTAAAAGCGGGAATCCCTTTCATAGGATCCCTGTAATCCATACTCTATATTTCCTGTTTATTCTTATAGCTCCTTTTGCAGGCGTCGACTTAATTTTTCTGCTGTCTGTCATACTTTTTCTCGGATTAAGATTTTCAAAAAATTCCTTTCCAAACTACAGGGAAGTTATCAGTATTTCTTTTTCTCTATGCTTGATGCTGTTTGTTTCCGTAATTTCCGAGAGTTTTTCGTATACATACCCCTTTTATATAGTAATTGCCGCTTTTGCAGTTGCGGCGGTCGGAAACCACAAAACCTCTTTCTCGGAGATAGATTCTGCTCATGATTCTCAGTCGAGAAGGAGCAGGATTAAAAAGAAAAGTTTCTCAATGCTCTGGAGTTCGGTTTTTCTGGGGATCAGGATTTTTGCTGCTTTTTTTGCTGCAAGCTGGATCGTCTACTGGCAGGATCTTTCGGTTTCATATAATCTGGTCTTCTTCATAGCTGTAATTGGGGCAGTTACGGGTTCTCTATTTGAGTCAATACCCTCAAAAATAGAAAAAAATATTTCAGTACCTCTGGGCGCAGGCATGACAATGTGGATTTTTGAAGAGTTCAGGTACTGGGTTCCTCCGGAAAAACTGATCGTAGCCCTTTCTTTCTCATTTTTCCTTGGTTTGCTAGCCTATAAGGCAAAGATTGCCGATGTTTCGGCTCTGCTTAGTGCCGCCCTCCTCGGGGTCCTTATAATTGTTTTCAGTGGACTTTCCTGGTTTCTGCTTTTGCTCACTTTCTTTATTCTCGGAGGCGGGTTTACCCGATACAAGTACGCATATAAAGAATCGATAGGAATTGCCCAGGCTAAAGACGGAATCCGGAGTTACGAGAACGTATTTTCTAACAGTACTGCGGCTCTTGTCCTTGCAGTAGCATACGGAGTTTTTCCTGAACACAGCCTTCCGATAATTTACGGATATCTTGGCACAGTTGCAACTGCTACCGGAGATACTCTGGCAAGTGAGATAGGAACAACTGCAAAAGGAAGGCCAAGGATGATTACAACCCTTAAGCTCTCAGAACCCGGAGCCGATGGAGCTGTTTCCCCACTCGGAGAACTTGCTGCAATTTTTGGCTCAGCCGTGATAGGACTTCTAGCCTATGTTTTAGGAGTGTCAGACAATCTTTTGCTTTCAGTCCTTATTACAACTGCCGGAGGCTTTATCGGGACGAATATAGATAGTTTTTTAGGCGCTACTCTTCAGAAAAGAGGTGTGCTTTCAAACAGTGGAGTCAATTTCGCGGCAACTTTTGCAGGGGCAGGAGTTTCAGCATTTCTCTACCTCCTTATAGCCTGAAAAGCCCTTATAATTAGGATCAAAGCATGAAGAAATCTACAAATTAACTTTTAAACAAATTACTTCTGGATTTCAGGATCCTATACTTCTAAAGAAGAATTCATTTATATTTTCAGGGCTATATCTTGATAGGGAAAAGGGTACTATAGATTCGTTTCCGTTTTTGAGTTTAGAGGAAGGGAAGAAGAGTTTGAGGAAGGGAAGAAGATGACAGAAACTGAATATAAAGGCAAAAAAATTCTGCTTGTAATTGCCCAGGAACAATTCCGGGATGAAGAATGTTTTGTTCCAAAGCAACTCTTTGAAGCTGCAGGGGCAGAAGTTAAGGTTGCAGCCGAGTCTACCAAAACTGCAGTCGGTGCGCTCGGAGGCTCAATAAAACCTGATCTAAGGATCTCAGATGTAAGGATCGATGATTACGACGCAATAGTTATTTCCGGGGGTTCGGGATCAAAAAAGTACCTGTGGGACGATAAAGCTCTTCAGAAACTCGTAAAGGAAGCAGATGCCCAAAAAAAGGTTGTTTCTGCAATTTGTATCTCTCCTGTCGTCCTGGCGAGAACTGGTATTCTCAGGGGAAAGGAAAGTACCGTTTTCAAGAGCCCGGATACGTTACAGGAGCTT
The DNA here is from genome assembly GCA_964560735.1 of uncultured Methanosarcinales archaeon. GTDB lineage: Archaea > Halobacteriota > Methanosarcinia > Methanosarcinales > Methanosarcinaceae > Methanosarcina. The sequence continues at coordinate 27,898 of CAZLNG010000025.1, forward strand.
AAGGAGCATGGAGCTGTTTATCTGGATAGAGATGTGGTAATTTCCGGAAGGATAGTTACAGGAAGAGACCCTAAAAGCGCAGATGCTTTTGGAAGAGCCGTGCTTAAAGCCCTGGAAAAAACATAAACATAAGCATAAAATCCAGAGTGATTTTCTCTGATATTGGCTGGTGCCTTGTTATGAAAGCAGAACTTGAAGCTATACTGGCTTATCAACAGGAAAGTAAGCATAATTTCAATGCTCTTGCTCCAGGTCCTAAGTATCTGGACATGCCAAATAAGCCAGATCCATTTTTAAATTACCACGGGACTCAGCTTTTGAGTCTGGATAAATGGAGTGAAGAACAGATAGAAGCTGAGATTTTTCCGGCTTACGAGCAAGTTTTCTTCCCTGAGAAACTCAAGCCTGCAGATCTGAGTAGGAAAAATATTTCCAGGCTTTTTTTTGATAGCTTTGCCATTTCGGCCTGGAAAAAAGCGGGAAGTGCGATATGGCCCCTGCGTGTTAACCCTTCCAGTGGAAACCTGCATCCTACTGAAGTTTACCTTCTTTCCGGACCTGTACAGGGGCTCCTGAAAAATCCTTCTGTATGCCACTATGCCCCTTTACCCCATGCCCTTGAGTTGAGAGCCGAGTTTTCTCAGGAAACCTGGGAAATGCTAAGTTCCGACTTTCCGAAAGGCACCTTCTTTATTGGTTTGAGTTCAATTTACTGGAGGGTTTCCTGGAAATACGGGCTCAGGGCTTTCAGATACGCCAACCATGACATAGGGCATGCAGTTGCTGCCCTGACTTTTGCTGCTGCCGGACTCGGCTGGAAAACAAGCCTTCTTGATGATCTGGGTTCCGAGGAAATTGCCGAACTCCTTGGAGTTTCAGGAAGAGAAGGTCCTGAAAGAGAAGAACCAGTCTGCCTGCTTGCTGTCTACCCTGCAGGAGAGAAGCGCACTTCAGGCAAGATTTCATCCAGTGTAGTTTCTGCCTTTAGAAACCTTTCCTGGGAAGGTATTCCTGAAAAATTGAGTCCAAAACACGTTGAATGGGCGGGCATTGAAAAGGCGGCTTTAGCAGCGCGAAAGGAAGAGACTAATTACGAGAAAGACATAAGACAGAAACCTGCATCTGGTGCAAAGGAAATTTTACGTCCTGAAGATAAAAGTTCCGAAACCCGATCGAAACTGGAAATAGTCCAGCCACCTCTGAGAAGCGTTATTCATAAGAGGAGAAGCGCTATTGAAATGAATAACAGCGCATACATGGAGAAAGAAATCTTCTATGAAATGCTGCAAAAAACTCTACCGGAAGAAAACCCGATTTTCGATCCGCTTCCTATTGGCCCCTTTACGCACCTGCTTCTTTTTGTAAATAGGGTCAAGGATCTTCTCCCTGGACTTTACATGTTTCTGCGCAAACCCGGGGAAAAAGAGAGATTTAAAGCAGCCATCAGGCCGGATTTTTTATGGGAAAAACCAAAAGACTGCCCGCCAAATCTTGAGCTTTATATGCTTATGGAAGAGACACTGTATGATTTCATAGCCCAGCTTTCCTGCTCTCAACGAAAAGCTGCAGATGCCTGTTTTACCGTCTGTATGCTGTCGGAGTTTGAAGAACCTTTAAATAAATTCGGTCCCTGGATGTATCCTTACCTTTTCTGGGAATGCGGAATACTTGGACAGCTTCTTTACCTTGAAGCTGAGGCAAATGGAATGAAAGGGTGCGGAATAGGATGCTTTTTTGATGATCCTTTGCATGAGGCCATAGGGCTCTATGGACTTGAATATCAGGATTTGTATCATTTTTCTGTAGGCTTCCCACTTCAGGAGATAGGGGTTATAACCCTTCCTGCGTATGAAGGATAATTCTTATTCTTTGAAGAATAATCCTTATTCTTTTTTCTACTCCACAGTTTCTTTTCTTTTTTCTCTCCTCAAAACTCTTTTCTAACAGCTCCGAGCCGATAAGAATACGGTCCTTGTCAGCATAGCCGTCTTTTCAGCTTCCTGAAGAGTATGGTGTTCAATTATCATGGACTACAGGAACTCGAGTGATAAGCACTTTATCTATCCTGTGACCATCCATATCAACCACCTCATAGTGAAGCCCTCTTAATTCGAAATGGTCTCCCGTTTTAGGGATTCTCTGCAAGATGAACATGATCATTCCGGCAACGGTTCGATAGTATCCTTTTTCCTCCTCTGGGAAGGAATCAACAGATAAAATATCCTTTAGCCTTTCAACAGGCGTATCCCCGTCAACGAGCCAGGATCCATCTTCACGAACCACTACCTGCATTTCCACCGGCTCGCCGAGGGAATAAACGTCCCCTACTATTGCTTCCATAATGTCATGCAGAGTAACGATGCCCTGAATACTTCCGTATTCATCAGTTATAAGGGCAATATGCACTCCAGTTTCTTTGAATAATTCAAGGAGTTTCAGGACTGTTATAGCTTCAGGTGCAATGAGCGGTTTCGTGACTGAACCTCTGATATCGGTTGTGCCGCTTTCCACAAGCCTTGCCAGGACATCCTTTACGGATATCATTCCGACAATATTGTCCAGGTCCCTTTCATATGCTGGAAAATTGGATCGACCACTTCCAATCATTTTCCGCAGGTTCTCATCTGCAGGATCATCCAGGTCAAGCGCAATGATATCACTTCGATGTGTCATCAGGGCCTCTACTCGGCGATCTCCAATGTCGAACACACCTTCTATCATGCTCAGTTCTGCTTTTTCAAAAACCCCTGCCTCAGTTCCCTCTTCAAGCATAAACTTGATTTCCTCTTCCGTTACTGGTGGTCCGGTGATTTTTCGGACCCTCAGAAGCCTGAGCACCCCCTCGGTTGAATAACTTAGAATGATTACCAGCGGCTTTGCTATGATTGAAAGGAAGAACATGGGTTTTGCGACGTAAGATGCAATGGGTTCCGCATTATTGAGAGCAAGCCTCTTTGGAACCAGTTCTCCAAAGATTAGCGTCATATAAGTGATCACGAGTACCACAAGAGTAATGCTGAGTAAGTTACTGTATGGAGCCAGAACAGGAAATTCTCTCAAGTAGGCTGAGAGCCCTTCGGCTATTGTGGCTCCGCCGAATGCACCTGCAAAGATGCCTACCAGCGTGATTCCTATCTGAATTGTTGAAAGGAAAGAAGTCGGCTCATTTGCAAGTTTAAGTGCAACAGCTGCCCTTGTATCTCCTTCTTCCGCCTGTTGTTTGAGACGGATTTTTTTGGCTGACACAAGAGCAAATTCCGACATAGCAAAGATGCCATTGAGTGCGATAAGAACAAGGACGATAACGATCTCAAAGCTATAAGACATTTTTCAGCTATTAGGCGGATTACAATTTAAATCTATCTACATTTGTAACTATGCAGTCTGCACAAAACAGTACCTATAGCTGCCTCCTCAAGGGTCGATGGGCAAATATAAGTGAGCTGATATTCTCTTATATTAAGGCTGCTGATAATATATCTTTATTGTTCAGCTTCCAGAAAAGATCTTCACTATCTTCTAGTATCATACAAAGAATCTCAAAAAATAAGAATCTCAAAAAATCCAGAGACTGGAATTGTCTTATCCAGCTTTAGAATTTTGATTTTAGGTCTCAAACTGCAAAGGATATCTTTATTACTTTCTCGTCGACTCTTTGTTTTCTTTTCTTATCACAATTTCTTTCTGGCAAATCCGGGCTGCGAAGCTGGAACAGACGTCTCACACCCGGAATCCAGTTCGCATTCCACTACAATTCCACGCAGGAGGCGACCCAGAATATCCGAACCTGTTATAATTCTTCTTTCATGACCCCAGTAAAGAATAAGGTCCTGGTCAATTACATCGTCTTCCGGATACTGCGGATAGACTTTAAACTGCCGGATTACTCTTTCAAGCCTTGTTTTCGGAGATTTGACAACAACAGGGAAATGACAATAAGAAAGAGGAATTAATGGGCCCTTCTTATAGACTGCATCCCTTAGGAAATGGTCTGCATCAAGAACCATCACAGGTTCATCGATAGGGCTGGTGAGGACTACCCATTTTTTCCCGGAAGCTTCTACCTTTTGCAGAAAAGGGTCAGAAGGGTCCCTTTTGAAAGGGGGGAAAACCGGGCGGTTATTCTCAACAGGAAGAGAGATTATACTTCTGTGATCTATTATCGAACCTTCATCGGAAATACTCACGTCATCTATGGAAAGAAAATTAAGGGCTCCTATCCCTTCAAAAGCACCAATATCAGACTTTGATGATTCTATATGCTTTTCGAGCATGATCCGCATAGCCTGTTCCTTGAACAGCTCAAGTTTTTCCTTGCCTAACCACCAGTCAAGAATAAGGGCTGTGGGCTTGGCCACAGGATAGAGCAGCATCTGGTAAAAGCGGACGACAGGAGCCAGCTTTGCTCCAAGTTTTAAGGCATTTCGAGAGAAGTAGGCCTGAGGGGCAATCTCCCCTAAGCATGTGATTCCGAAAGTAGAGAAGAGGAAAGCTGAGGCTCCTGTCAACACTGAATCCGAAAGCAGGGCAATAAGGACATTTACGCTTATATTTCCCCAGAGCATTGTTGTAAGCAGGAAATTTGAATCCCTTCGGATCTGCAGGATTTTGATCGCCTCTTTGTTATTTGCTTCGGCTTCTATTTCAAGCCTGAGTCTTCCGAGACTGAAAACCCCGATTGTCATCCCGGAAAAAATGGCAGACTGCATCAGGCAGAATAGAATCAATATCCAGGTAATTATTTCATTCATTGTGAGTCTGTAACCTCTATAAATTTAGATATGCTTAGTCGAATTCCTAAATTCGCTAATTTCTTATATATTTAATCTCACTTTTTTAATCTCACTTTTTTAATCTCGCTCTTTTAATCTCACTTTTCTAATCTCACTCTTTTAATCTTAACTTTATCCCTGAATTCCTATAAAGGTTGTCCAGATTGTCTATATACGGAAAGTATTTCCGTCATTAAAGGAACAAGTTTCTTCAGAACAAATTATTGTGTTTGAGATGGAGAAAATAATCAATTATGCTTGAAATGGAGAAAATAATCAATTATGTTTGAGATACTGAAAGCATTAAAGCCAGCCAGCATTTAATGCAATCTTTCGCATTACTTCTACAACAGTTGATACTTCTTCCTTATCAAAATCCAGGAGCAGGAGTTCATGCAATTTCAGCCCTATATTCTGCATTTCCGGTTTTAGTTTTCTTCCTTTTTCAGTATACAGCCTTTTGATTCGCCTGTCTTCTTTGTCGGTTTTGCAGGAAACAATACCTTCTTTTTCCATGCGAAGTATGGATTAGGCTACCATTGTTTTATCAAACCCTCTTGACTTCGCAAGGCTGTCCTGACTTCTTCCTTCCTGGTCATACAATGCTATCAGGATAGCAAAATGCCCCCACAAGATATGTAAGCAGCAAGTTCTTTTGAAAAGTATTTCTGGACGGAACGGTATGTAAATGATATAAGCGCAGAAACTATATCTATGTCCTCAATCCACTTGATAGTGTCTCTTCACTCATTATTCACACTCAGGAGAAATCAATATTCTGAACCTATTTAAAACTCAGGACAAATCAATACTCTTTGAGCCTATTAAAAATTAGTTGAATAGTATACTACTTATAACAGCTAGCTATACCACATAAGTTGGTTGGCCAACTATAATTTGGAAAATATACTATGAAGAGCACTATTGCTGAAACTCTTTCCTCTACAAACAAAACTGTTACTGTCTTTCTTACATTTGAGTTAGAAGCTGATGCTCTTCCTGATCAGTGATAAATATGGCAAAAAAAACAAATAATCCCAGGTCATCTGCTAAAAATCCCGGAGCAGATTCGGAAATTCCCGAGGTCGGCCATGACCCTGGCACCAGTCCAGCCACAGAGAAAAAAGTTGTACTCCTTATTGCAGTACTCGCGGGATTTATTACCCCTTTTGACGGATCTGCAGTAAATATTGCCCTGCCTACGATTGGGGAAGAGTTTCATATGAATGCTATTGCCCTTTCCTGGGTTGCAACTGCTTATCTTTTATCTTCAGCAGTTTTTCTCGTCCCCTTTGGAAAAATTGCAGATATTCATGGCAGAAAAAAAGTTTTCCTCTACGGTATTGCTATTTTCAGTTTTGCATCCCTGATAATGACCATGGTTACTTCAACTGAGATGTTTATAGGAATAAGAGTACTCCAGGGTTTAGGGAGTGCCATGATCTTTGGAACTGGAGTTGCTATAGTCACTTCCGTCTTTCCTCCAGGGGAACGTGGGAAAGCTCTCGGGGTCTATATTACTTCAGTTTACCTCGGACTTTCTGTCGGGCCCTTCCTTGGAGGCATGATGACCCAGTACCTTGGTTGGAGGAGTATCTTCTTCGTAAATGTCCCTATAGGTATCGCAACAATTCTTCTGATCATGTGGAAATTGAAAGGAGAATGGGCCGAGTGCAGGGGAGAGAAGTTTGACCTCACAGGGTCAATTATCTACGGGACAGCAGTCGTTGCAGTTATGTACGGTTTTTCAATTCTTCCGGATCCAAAAGGAGCTGTCCTGCTAATTGCTGGAATTGCAGGAGCAATAATCTTTGCTGTGTACGAAATGAAGGTTCCTTCTCCCGTTCTTGACATCAGGCTCCTGACAAAAAACAGAATTTTTGCCTTTTCGAACCTATCAGCACTCATTAATTACAGCGCAACTTTTGCAGTAACTTTTCTCTTAAGCCTCGACCTGCAGTACACAAAAGGGTTTACTCCTGAGCATGCAGGGCTTATCCTTATAGCGCAGCCGGTCGTCCAGGCCACGATTTCGCCAGTTGCTGGCAAGCTTTCTGACATAATTGAACCTCGCATTGTTGCATCTGCAGGAATGACTCTTACTGCAGTTGGGCTTTTCCTCCTGATTTTTCTTACTGAGACGACCCCTCTCTGGTACCTGGTTTTCGTCCTTCTCATGCTAGGTGCAGGCTTCGGACTCTTCTCATCCCCAAATACCAATGCAATTATGAGCTCGGTTGAGAAAAGATTTTATGGTGTAGCGTCGGGAATGAACGGAACAATGCGGCTTCTGGGTCAAATGCTCTCTATGGGTATCGCCATGATGATTTTTGCACTTGTAATCGGCCCTGTGGAGATTACACCTGAATACTACCCAGAGTTTGTTTTAAGCCTGCACTATGCTTTTATTCTCTTTACAGTCCTCTGTGTAATAGGGATATTTGCTTCTCTTGTAAGAGGAAAAAGAAGTACGGATGTTTATTCTGGAATACCTGAGAAAGGTAAGATTGGGAATGATTAAATAAAAATCCACCGTCTCTGTTCATAATACATATGTGGAAAATTGGTAGTTGATGGTTTGAGAAACAGGTTCGCGGATAAATTTGAAAAATTGGGCAGGTAACTTTCCACTCTTTTTCTATCAAATCTAGAAATGAGAACTCTTTCTATGGGGCTCTATGTAACATCCAGTTTTTTCCTGCTTATTTTTTTAGTTCATATTTTTTGACAGGAAATTCTCTGTCAGATCATTTATTCGCGATTCTCAAAAGCATGTCCAAATATTATATACTTTATTTCACATTTTCTTATAAGCAATTTGCAGAACAAGCAGTCTGTCGAGTTTTCAGTTTGTTGACAGGCTGAGAATGAAAAGCGTTTAGAAGTGAAATAATAATCGCAGACTTACAGGCATAATTTATCTTAGCCAAGGGGTTTACATAATGGATCTGTCTAATTTGAGTAAAGAACAAGGAAATCATATTTCTGGAATCGACAGAGGCAAGGTTATAATGTATGGACTGAGCACCTGTGTATGGTGCAAAAGAACAAAACAACTGCTTACTGACCTGGGAATCGACTTTGATTTTATATATGTGGATAGGCTTGAAGGAGAAAAAGAAGACCAGGCTGTTGCGGAGGTAAAGCGCTTCAACCCTTCGGTTTCCTTTCCGACAACTATTATAAATGAGGAAAAAGCGATTGTGGGCTTTAGAGAAAAAGAAATTCGTGAAGCTCTTGGATTTTAAGGGGGAGTAGGGGTGGTTAAAGAAGAGGAAGCTGCCGACGAAGGCATAACAGAAGAAGAAGTGGATAAGGTCTACAGACGTTTGAATTCCCAGGTTGAGAAATCAGGTTATCACCTCAATCCTGATGTTGAATTCACAAAAGAGCTTGTAAGAGGGCTCCTTGCCAATGAGAAACGCTACGGCTACTGGTCTTGCCCATGCAGACTTTCTGCTAATAACCTGGAAGAAGACCTTGATATTGTTTGTCCATGCTATTACAGAGATCCAGATCTGAACGATTATGGAGCCTGTTACTGTGCACTGTATGTTTCGGACGAGGTCATCCGAGAAGAAAGAAGAGTCGAATCAATTCCTGAGAGGCGTCCTCCTAAGGAACAGAGAGATGCTGAAAGAGCCGCAGAAAAGAAAAGAGAGGAGATGATGGAAACTATGGAATTTTCAGGAGAGCTTTCAAAACCGGTATGGAGATGCAAAGTTTGCGGATATCTCTGTGCAATGGACGAACCTCCAGGAGTTTGTCCTATCTGTAAAGCAAGAAAGGAAAGGTTTGAACGGTTTATGTGAAATTTACTTCACATAATTTTCCTCTTTTTAAAAAAGTACCCTGGAAATTTCTGTTTAACTATTGATGTTGCTAGATATATTATCAAATGTAATGGAGCTCAAAATTATTTCAGAATTTACTTTCTACAAAGAGCTGTCTATCTATAATTAATAACTAAGTTTCAAAGATATTAAAATGCTTAAGCCAAAAAATAATTATAAATTTCATTTATCTGTTTCTTAAATTTCTGCAGAGATCCTTTTGCTTATCCAAAAGACAGAAGATATCTATTTTGTTCTTATTATAAACATCTGCTAAAGCATAAATATTAGTTCTTCCTTTTTTTACTTTGTAAGAAATTTAGACTGTTTTTTGACGTCTTTAAAAACTCTTTCTCCTTCAAAGGCTGTCAACTATAGAACCGAACACTCAGAGCTTAGCGAATATGATTCATGAATACCTAAATCGTTCCTGTCTTAAAAATTAAAGAGACATAAAAATCAGATTCGAAAGTAGAACCCACGTTGTGTAAATTATTTTACTGAGTTGGGTTGGCTGAGGTAAAAACCAGACATATAGAATCTAGACCAGAATTTGGGTATGTCCAGTTATAAAACGTTATTAATTTAATGAAAAAGTATTTGCTTTTTTGCTTGTACCCAAAAGGGGGTTATAAATATGTACTCTCAAACACTCCAAAAGAAGAAGTTATCCAATATCATAATCAGAGGCTTCATTTTTTTTGCGCTCTTAAGCATGATGTTATACCCTGCATGTGCAGGCGGTTTAGACTCAAACTCACAAACAAATCCAGTAATTCCCGAGTCTAAGAATTATTCTGGAAGCTCAGAAAGCTCAAACTTCTCCTATTATGATACTAACGGAAGTACAGCAATTATAAATCTGAGTCTCCAGATAACTACATTAAATCCTGAGTTTCTGGATTATCTTCAAAATCCGGAAAATTGGGAATCTCAACACTACGGTATCAATGGAAAGCTGATAACTTTGGGAATGATCCCCTCCCCGACTTCTATTTACTGGCCTGACAATTATACTTTCAGTCCAGATTCTGAGCTAGGTCCAAGCTACTTCCCACAGCTTTCTTATCCTCAGTCAGCCGGAGAATATCCGAATGAATCATACTTCAGCCTTGTGGATGCAGGAAGGGTTACTTCTGTAAAAGATCAAGGTTCTGCAGGCTCCTGCGGAATTTATGCTGCATTTGCTTCACTTGAATCATATCTGCTTCCTATTGATTCATATCAATGGGATTTTTCAGAAAACAATATGAAAAACCTCCTTTCTAAAGATTATCCGGAAGGGTTTGACAGGACTCATGACGCAGGGGCAGGCTCGCACATGGCGACTGCATACCTCACAAGATGGACTGGGCCTATACTTGAATCAGACGATCCTTATAATCCTACTTCTGGAGTCTCTCCAACCAACAAACCTGTACAAAAACACGTTCAGGAAGTCGTTTTTTTGCCACCTCGCAATAACTCCACAGACAACAGTCTGATCAAAAAAACAATTAAGGAAAAAGGAGGTATTTGGGCGGCTTTTGATGTAGATTGGAATCGTTTTGGGTCAAAGAATGGCTATGACTATGTAACTTATTATAATCCAACATTAGTTTCTTCGAGCAGTCCAAATGGCCATGCCATATGTATTGTCGGCTGGGATGATAACTTCAGCAGATATGAGTTCACTTCTACTCCTCCTGGAAACGGAGCTTTTATTTGCAAAAACAGCTGGGGTACAGGCAGTGGGATTAACGGATCGGGGTACTTTTATATTTCTTATTACGACGCAAACCTCGGTATGAAAAAAAGTATCTGGTCTGAACTATGTGTGTACGAAGCTGAAAGCCCAAATAACTACAAGAAAATTTATCAGTATGATCCTTTGGGATGGACAACTGAGTATGGATATAATAATTTAAATTATGCCTGGGTTGCCAATGTTTTTAAAGCCAATTCAGGTGAAAATCTTAAAGCTATAGGTTTTTACACACCAATGCCAAATGTTAACTATGAAGTCCATATATACAGTTCTCCTTCATCTCTTCCAGTTGGGGGTACTGAAGTCTACAATAGTACAGGCATTTTCGAGTTTCCAGGATACCATACAATTCCCATAGAGCAGGTTATACCGCTGAGTACAGGACAGAAGTTCTCAATCGTTATCAAAATTAGTTCAGAATCCAATATAAAATTCCCAGCTGAATACAATTTCGATAATTACTCGAGTAAAGCAAGCGCTCACCCGGGAGAGAGTTACATCAGTCTTGATGGAACAAGCTGGGAAGATGTGACAAAATATTCATCCACCACAAACTTCTGTATTAAAGCGTACACATCTGCTCCTGATACTCAACCACCAGTAATCAGGTCGGTTACATTGAATAATACTACTCCTAAAACTGGTGACCTTATCAGGGCAACAGTAAATGCTACTGATAATGTTAATGTAACTTCTGTCGAAGCTTCCGGAAATCAATTGACATATTCAAGCGGAAATCTATGGCAGGGGACAATAACAGCTATTGCCGACACTCACTCAGTTAACGTTTCAGCCAGAGATGCTGCAGGAAATATTGCATGGAACAATTCTACAAGTTATACGGCAACTACTCCTGACACTCAACCACCAGTAATCAGATCGGTTACATTAAATAATACTACTCCTAAAACTGGTGACCTTATTAGAGTGACTGTAAATGCTACCGATAATGCTGCAGTAAGTTCAGTTGGGGCTTCAGGAAATCAATTAACGTCCCTTGGAGGAAATCTATGGCAGGGAACGATGACAGCTGTTGAAGGAACTCAATCAGTTAACGTTTCAGCCAGAGATGCTGCAGGAAATATTGCATGGAACAATTCTACAAGTTATACGGCAACTACTCCTGACACTCAACCACCAGTAATCAGGTCGGTTACATTGAATAATACTACTCCTAAAACTGGTGACCTTATCAGGGCAACAGTAAATGCTACTGATAATGTTAATGTAACTTCTGTCGAAGCTTCCGGAAATCAATTGACATATTCAAGCGGAAATCTATGGCAGGGGACAATAACAGCTATTGCCGACACTCACTCAGTTAACGTTTCAGCCAGAGATGCTGCAGGAAATATTGCATGGAACAATTCTACAGGTTATACGGCAACAAAACAGAATACGGGACCAGTTTCAAATGGGCTGGTTATTTATTATGATGGTAATTTATCAGGTACTTCCCTGGTAGATCTCAGCGGAAAAAATAATACCGGCTATGCAACAAGTGTAACTCAAGGGATAAACCAATCAACTAGTGCACGTTATGTAAAGCTTAACGGGGTTAATAGTAAAATAAACATTCCAAATAATGCCCAGACTAATATTTCAAGTCCTGTATCGGTTGAGTTCATTGGATCAATTAATAAATTTTCGGCGTATGGAACACTTGCGAGCAAGTACAACGCACTGAGCGGCTGGTATTTGAGCTGTTCTCCTAACGCTCCTTACAATAGAGCTCGTTTTTGTGCAGTTATGAGAAACGGCACGCGATATGGGTATAATTCAAATATCAGTCTTGTTGCCGGGAAGGTGTACGATATCGTAGCAACTTACGATAACAATGTTACCCATATTTATGTAAATGGTATGGATTCAGCTCCCGCTCAAGTGTGGAACTCACAGATAGCATGGAATGCTTACAATATTACCCTAGGCTCGGGCTACTATCTAAATTACGGTAACTGCAATATGTACACGTTTAGACTCTACAATAGGTCACTATCCTCGGCTGAAGTTTTACAAAATTACAAAAATGATCAATGGAGATATACGACATGAGCGACTCTTGCAATACCTAAAGAAAACCTGCTAATATGATCTATATGGAACAGGTTGAAGCTGGATTCAACAAGATGTTTCTGCTTTTGAGTGATCGGATTCAGTAACAAAAAACCAAAAGGGTTTTACTTCTGTATTACAGAAATTAAAACCCTCTTTTTTTTAATTTATATAAAAAAAGATGCTTTAACAGAAAAAAATTAACCCTTATTTTCCGCTACTTTTTCCCTTATAAAATCGTAAATCATGCCTGCAACGTTAATATTGCAGCATTTTTCGATCCCTTCGAAGCCTGGGGAGGAGTTTGCTTCGCAGACTTTGAAGTGGTCGCCGTCGAAGAGGAGGTCGATTCCTGCAATTTCGAGGCCGAAGATACGGGCTGTTTCAATTGCCAGCTTTTCTATTTCAGTAGTCATCTCGAATTTGCGGACTTCTCCTCCTCTTGAATAATTGGATTTGAAGCTGCCTTCGGGGGCTATTCGTTCCATGCAGGCAATGGCACGGCCGCCAATAACCAGGACGCGAAGGTCCCTACCTACGCTGGATTTTATGAATTCCTGGAGGATGATGTTTGCGTTTGGGTTGCTGACATGGATCAGTTCCATAAGGTCCCGGAAATTGCTGTGGTTTTCCGAAAGGTAGATGCCTTTACCCATGGAGCCTGAGAGGGCTTTTACAATAAGGGGAAACCCAAGGTATTTTTCAACCAGGCATATATTTACCGGGTTTTTGGCAAACATGGTTCTGGGAGAGGAAATTCCTCTTTCTGCAAGTATCTGCTGTGAATAGAGTTTATCCTTAACAGTATCAATGCTCTGGGAAGAATTAAAAACACGAACCCCAAGGCGCTCAAGATGGCGGATTACTGCCAGGGCAAAATAGGTTGTGCCTGCCCCCATTCTTGGGAGGAGAAAGTCTGGCAGAGGAACTACTTCCCCGTCAAGAAGAATGCTTTTTCTATCATCTCTTGTCACGATAAGGTCGAACTGGTCAGGTTTTACGACCGCAAGCTCTATTCCGTTCTCGCGTGCAACCTCGATGAAACGGTACATCTCATACAGCTCAGGTTTTAATTCTGCAGCCGCATTTTTATAAAGAATCCATCCTTTCATTCTTTCATCCGTTTATCCTGCGAAGAAGTGTTTTTAGATTTAAGTAAAGCCAGCTAATCATTGAAAGTTTTTCTGGATATAGAAATGTTATTTTCCTTTATTACATTTGTTTCTGGTTAAAATGTTCGAAGAATCTTTCTGGAACATAAAAGCAGAAGCATGAATGCCCTCTTTTTTCCTGTCTTGTAAAGACAGGAGTAAAGGACTGGGCATTTTTGACCCTCTGCGCTCCCGATGTAATAAAGAAAATTTAAGGAAAATTTAAGGAAAAAATAAGGAAAAAATATTAGACAATTTTTGCTATCTTTTTACTACTGTTTTTT